>CAZKEX010000330.1:0-5543 GCA_964551895.1 uncultured Caldilineaceae bacterium
TCCCTCTGCGTTCTCTGCGAAACCTCTGTGTCCTCGGCGGTTAAATGGCTTTTTGGAGCAAATCCAGGACGAAAACGCGGGCAGGGAACGTCTGCCACCAGTGTAGCCTAAAACCGCTGGAAACTATGCGACTTTTGTCACAGGCAGAGGGATGGGGCGAAGTCGGATATTCGGCGACGCCTTGTGGAGAGGTGATCGGGCGTGCTATACTTGGCCTGCCGCAGCCCCTTTGAGCCGATCGATGACAGATACGCGTACGCCATGCGGATGGCGCCACAGGGCGAGGACAGGTTGAAATCTGCTGGCTTGACCGTGACCATGCGAGGTGAAAATGAATCCTGGCCATGTCAAACACTTGATACTCGTCGTCCTCGTGGCGGGTCTCCTTTTGGGATGTCTCTCACCGCCTTCGAATACACCACCCTCGAATAGACCAGCCTCGAACACAACGCCGCGGGGGATAGGCGACGTTGCGCCCGAAAGTTTTGATGGGTCCGAAGTGAAACAGTGTTTGGCCGAAACGGACCTGCCGGCCACGCTCGGAATCTTGAACGACGATGCCATGTGGCTTTGTGGCGCTGACCGCCCAGAGAAGCCGCATGAGTATGGTATTGGTATCGTGGCCGCCGGCATTGAAGAGTGCTATCCGGGTGACGAACCCGAAGCGCCGGGCAATGACATTTGGGTTGCAACCGATGGCGACGATGGACACAACGGCATGGATGAAACCCAGGCGCTGCGCACACTCAAATCGGCGCTGTGCCGCGTTCGGCCTGGCCAGACCATCCACCTGGGTCCGGGAACCTATCACACCGCCGTGGCCGTGGGAGGAATGGGCCATAGCCACAGCGCGCCGGTGGTGATCCGTGGCGAAGGCGACGATCCTTCGTCCGTGGTGTTGGATGGGGAGTACTGGCGCAGTTTTGCCCTTGGCCTCGTGGAGTCATTCAATTTCCGCATCGAAAACTTGACCGTGCAGCATTATACCGACGCCGGTATCTACTCCCTGGTCGGTGGCGGTGTGAGTATCCAAAATGTGATTTCCCGTTTCAATGGCCGCTGTAGCGTGGACCCGGATGCCCAGGGTGAGGGTTTTGGCGTGAATCTGGATGGCACTGGGGACATTCGCGTTGAAAACAGCCGTTTCGAGCACAATGGGCCCTTGCTGGCGCCGGCGCTGTGTGGCGAGGCGCTGGGGACGGGGATCAATACCTTTGAGGCGTCGGGCGTCATTCGGGGCAACACCATTGTGCATACGCGCGGTGGCGGTATCCTCGTCGAAAAAAGTACCGGCCCCTTTTTGATAGAGAATAATCTGGCCGAAAAGAACGACTTTCTGGCCCCCAACAACTACTGGGACGCGGGGATCTGGATCGACGAGAGCGTGGATGTCACCCTGCGCAACAACCGCTTTCGTGATAATTGGGGCGGCGCCGGGGTGATGGTCAGCGACGAGGAAGGGGCCTACCCAAGATCGTCAAAGCAGATCACCCTTACCCACAATACGCTGACAGGCAATTTCGTCGGCGTCCTGGTTTGGGGCTACGGCCAGTGTCCGCCACCGGCGGATGTGATCCCCAACTGGCCCACCCTGACGCAGGACAACGATCTGAGCGCCAATCGTTTCGACGACAGCGAACATGCAGTTTGGTGTGATCCGGACTTTGTCGGGGGGCAGATACCCCAGATGCTGGGCGATCCACACAGCATCCTGCTGCCTCTGGTGGGACGAAGCCCGGATTGAGGCGGTACGGG
Source organism: uncultured Caldilineaceae bacterium (assembly GCA_964551895.1). Lineage (GTDB taxonomy): Bacteria > Chloroflexota > Anaerolineae > Caldilineales > Caldilineaceae > JAGNDO01. The sequence goes on from CAZKEX010000330.1 coordinate 1,756, forward strand.
GGATGGTCAGGCGTGGATAGAGAAATAAGGCATCTTGAATATCCGGCGAGATCTCAAGCTATTTGAGAAGACAGGGTCTCGCTCCCACGCTCTGCGTGGGCGTGGCTGTTCGGCGCTCCTGCGCCGAGGGGCGCAGAGCGCCCATTTGCATTCCCACGCAGAGCGTGGGAACGAGAATCCCCGGTTTATTGAGAAGACAGGGATCTCGCTCCCACGCTCTGCGTGGGCGTGGCTGTTCGGCGCTCCTGCGCCGAGGGGCGCAGAGCGCCCATTTGCATTCCCACGCAGAGCGTGGGAACGAGAATCCCCGGTTTATTGAGAAGACAGGGATCTCGCTCCCACGCTCTGCGTGGGCGTGGCTGTTCGGCGCTCCTGCGCCGAGGGGCGCAGAGCGCCCATTTGCATTCCCACGCAGAGCGTGGGAACGAGAATCCCCGGTTTATTGAGAAGACACAAGCGCTGCCAGGTCAGTCGGAAGGTTCGGACGCTGGAACCGGCGTCCGCCCGCGTAACCGCGCCCACCAGCGAGCAAACGGGATGGCCCGCCCCAACTCGGCGGCCAGCATCCCGGCCAGGATCAGGCCGCCGCCGCTGAGGATGCGCCCGGTGAGTAGTTCGCCGATCAGCAGATAGCTGCTTAGGGCGGCGAAGACCGGCTCCAGGCTGAAGATGAGGGCGGTGTGGGTGGCGGCGGTGAAGCGTTGCGCCCAGCTTTGGATGCTGAAGGCGAAGGTGGTGGCCAGCAGCCCGGTGAAGACGGCGGCGAAGATCACGTTGCCCTGGATGGGCGGCAGCCCGGCGGGGAGTTCGAAGATCAGGGCCAGGAGGGTCATGCCCACGGCGGTGGTCAGCACTTGGATCACCGCCAAGTTGAGGGCGGACATGCCCGGCGCGTAGTGGCTGATCAGCAAGATCTGGATGGCAAAGGAGACGGCGCACAGGAAGACCAGCCCATCCCCGATCCCCATGGACATATCCGCGTTCAGGCTGATCAGGGCCAGGCCAAAGGTGGCCAGGATGACGCCGAAGATCACAGGGCCGGTCACCCGCTGTTTGAGAAAGAGGGCCGCGCCCACGGGCACCATCACCACGCTCATGCCGGTGATGAAGCCCGCCTTGGCCGGGGTGGTGTAGAGCAGCCCAAAGGTCTGGAAGGCGTAGCCCGCACACAGGGCCAGGCCAATCCATATGCCCGGCAGCCACGCCCCCCGCCCCTTGCGCCCGATCTTTTCGCCAGCCCAGGCTTTTTGGGCTTTCCGCGCTTTTCGTTCTTTTCTCCCCTTCATCCCCCGCCACAAAAGGAAGGGCACAAAGGCCACACTGGCGATCCAAAAGCGCAAAGCCAGGAACGAAAAGACCGGCCAGGCCATCACAGCATCCTGGACCATCACAAAGGTAGCCCCCCACACAGCCACCACGGCCAGTAGAGAGAAGTCGGCGATCAGTTGGCGACGATTCATAATTGCTCCAAAACACGAGAGGACAACCAATGAGTAAGGAGTAATGAGTAAGGGTGTGGTCGACCACGTCCTTACTCATTACTCCTTACTCGTTTCCCTATATCCCTCTATCCGCCAATTTCCCGCTTGACCGTATGCACCAGGGTGTCGGCTCGCAGGTCGGGCAGGTTGTAGCAGACGCCGCCCAGGGCGTCGGCCAGTTTGTTGGCCAGCCCCCGGTCAAAGGCGGCGTGTTCCATGTTGATGACGATGGAGCGCAGGCTGGCCTGGGCGAACATGTCGGCGATGCGCATGGCCTCTTCTTGGGCGGGCATGCCGGTCATGCTGACGTTGCCGGCGCCGTCGGTGAGCAGGATCATCAGGGGTTCGATCTCCGGGTCCCGGCGGATGGCCTGTTCCAGCACCTGCCAGGAGATGAAGAGACCGCTGCTCAGGGGGGTCTTGCCGCCCACGGGCAGGTCGGAGAGGGCCTTTTGGGCCAGATCCACGCTGCTGGTGGGGGGGAGGACCACCCTGGCCTGGTCCCGCTGGAAGACCACCAGGCCCACCTGGTCCCGGCGCTGATAGGCGTCCACCAGCAGGCTGAAGATGGCTCCCTTGGTGGCCTCCATGCGCTCGCTGGCCGCCATGGACCAACTGGCATCCACCACAAAGAGGATCAGGTTGCCTGTGCGCCGCACCCGGATCTTGCGTTGCAGATCCGACATGCGCAGTTGCAGGGCCATCTCGCTCTTGCCCTCGGCGTGGCGTTGGCGCTGAAAGGGGGCCGCTGTCCGCAAGGTGGCGTCGAAGGCGATGTCATAGGTCTTGTCCCCGGCCGGCTGGGCCTTGATGTAGCGGCCCCGCTTGCGCTCTGTGCGGGTATACGAGCGCTTGCCCGCCCGCTCACGGGTCATCTTGTCCAGGGGGGTGTCCAGCCGTTTTGTCTCGAAGGTGTCGCCGACCTGGACCAGTCGGCGGTTGCCTTTGCTGTCGTCTGCGGGCGATGAACTCTGCTGCGGGGAGGCGTCCGGCTCGGCCATGCCCCCCTCCCCCATTTCGGGGGACGCATCTAGGTCCGTTTCATCGCCCTCGGCGCTTTTTTTTCCGTTGACGATGCTCCCCCGTCCATCTCTTCGTCCGACTCGTCGTCGGTCATGGCCTGTTCGGCCTCGGCCCGAGCCTGGCGCATGTTGGTTTGCAGTTGGTCCGGGTTGAGGAAGGAGTCCTGGAAGGGTTGCTTCTTCATGCGGTGGGGCAGGGCCAGTTCCGCGGCCAGGAGGATGTCCTTGTCGGTGATGTGGGTGCGCCCGTCATAGGCGGCCTGGGCCCGGGCGGTCTTCAGGATCACGATGTCGGCCCGGTGGCCGTCCACGGCAAAGCTGGCCGTGAGGGCGGCGATGGTGTAGAGGTCCTTGTCCGTGTAGGTGACGCTGTCATAGAGGCGACGGGCGGCGATGATGCGCTCGCCCAGGTTCTCCTCGGACTCGGCCCATTTGATGAAGAAATCTTCCGGCTTCTGCTCAAAGCCCATGCGCCGGCGCAGGATCTCCACCCGGGCCTTGGCATCGGGGATGCCGATCACGTCCACGGCGTGGGCGAAGCGGTCCAGCAACTGGGGGCGCAGGTCCCCCTCTTCCGGGTTCATGGAGCCGACCAGCACAAAGCGGGCCGGGTGCTGGAAGCTGATGCCCTCCCGCTCCACGGTGTTGACGCCCATGGCCGCCGAGTCCAGCAGCAGATCCACCACATGGTCGTCCAGCAGATTGACTTCGTCCACATAGAGCACGCCCCGGTTGGCCGCGGCCAACACCCCCGGCTCAAAGTGGCGCTCCCCCCGCTGGATGGCTTTTTCGATGTCCAGGGTGCCCACCACCCGGTCCTCCGTGGCGCTGACGGGCAGATCCACAAAGGAGGTGTGGCGCAGGGCCGATGGCAAGGACCCCTCTGTGGCCAGGCGCTCCCGGCACTCGTCGCAGAAGATCTCCGGGCGGTTGGGGTTGCAGGCGAAGCGGCAGCCATCCACCACTTCGATGTCGGGCAGCAGGGCGGCCAGGGCCCGGGCCGCGGTCGATTTGGCCGTCCCCCGCTCGCCCCGAATCAGGACACCGCCGATCAGGGGGTTGACTGCGTTGAGGAGCAGGGCACGCTTCATACGCTCCTGGCCGACGATGGCAGAGAAGGGAAAGATCACACGCATGGGAGGTTGTCCTTTACAAAATATGGTTTTTTACCGCAGAGAGCGCCGAGCTTCCAAACTGGCACGATGGAGACATGGCGCGGAAGAGTCGAGAGCATTATAATGGTTGGAGTCGCTTTCGAGGAAATGATGCCGCTGTCGAATCCCGT
>CAZKEX010000331.1:0-5524 GCA_964551895.1 uncultured Caldilineaceae bacterium
AATCCGTCCAATCCGTGTTCTATTTTTTCTCCGTTCCATCCCCTTGCCAAGGCCTCCCCGATCTGCTACCCTTCGCCTATGAGCAATTACGACGCGTCCGCCGCCCCAAACAGCCCAAGCCCTGGCCCTGCGCCCCGTTCGCCGGATACTCTGCGCGGGGTGGTGGAGCGCATCACCTATCACAACGAGGAGAACGGCTACACTGTGGCCAAGCTCCTGCCCGAACGCCGCCCCCACTTTCTCAACGCCTGGGAGCAGGAGGTGGCCATCGTGGGCAACATGGTGGGCATCAACGTGGGCGAGAGCGTGGAGCTGACCGGGCGCTGGGTGATCCACGGCGAATATGGCAAACAGTTCGCCGTGGACCACATGCGCACGGTCCTGCCCGCCACCGCGGCCGGTATCGAGAAGTATCTGGGCAGCGGGTTGATCAAGGGCGTGGGGCCGGTGACTGCCAAGCGCATCGTCGCGCACTTTGGCGAAGAGACCCTGGCCGTGATCGACGAGGAGGTGGGGCGGCTGATCGAAGTGACCGGGGTGGGCCGCAAGCGGGTCACCCTGATCCGCACGGCCTGGGCCGAACAGCGGGCCATCAAAGAGGTGATGCTCTTTTTGCAGAGCCACGGGGTCACCACCGGGCTGGCCACCAAAATTTATAAACATTACGGCGACGACGCCATCGCCACGGTGCAGCGCAACCCCTACCAACTGGCCCAGGACATCTACGGCATCGGCTTCCTCACCGCGGACAAGATTGCCCAGGCCATGGGCATGGCCCCGGACGACCCCAAACGGGTGGCCGCCGGCGCAGCCTACATCCTCGGCCAGGCCACGGACAACGGCCACGTCTTCCTGCCCAGCCCGGATCTGATCCGGGACGCCGCGGAGCTTCTCGATGTCTCCGCCGTGCAGGTGGCCGACGGGCTGCTGCGTTTAGAGGCCGAAGATCAGGTGAAGATTCCGCCTTCGGCTGGTGGTGAGGCTCCCGCCGCGGCCTGGGGCATTTCGGCTGTTGACCAGGGGGGCGTCGAGGAACGGGGCGATCTCCAAAGGCCCCGGTTGGTGGCCGAGCCGCCGGCCGCCTACCTCGCCATCACCCCGGCCCAAGTCCAGCAGATCTTGCGGGAGCCCAAGCCGGTCTACCTCACCCCCATGTATTTCAGCGAAGTCGGGGTGGCCAACCGGGTGCGCCGCCTGGTCTCCACGGGGATCAGCGCCATGCCCCGCTTCGCCCACACCCCGGACATGCTCCCTCTCTTCCAGGCCGCCCAGATCAGCACGGGCATCGCCCTGGCCCCTCAGCAGCAGGACGCGGTCACCGCCGCCCTCACCCACCGGCTGACCGTCCTCACCGGCGGGCCGGGCACGGGCAAGACCACGACTGTGCGCACGGTCCTCGACCTCTGCCAACGGGCGGGCTACACGGTCCTCCTGGCCGCGCCCACAGGCCGGGCGGCCAAACGCCTGGCCGAGACCACAGGCCAGGAGGCCAAGACCCTGCACCGGCTGTTGGAGTTCAAGCCCACCGAGGGCATGGCCTTCAAGCGCAACGAGGAGAACCCGTTGGAAGGCCACCTGCTCATCGTGGACGAAGCCTCCATGCTGGACCTGATCCTGACCAACCACCTGCTCAAAGCCATCCCGCCGGGGATGCACCTGCTCTTGGTCGGCGATGTGGACCAGCTCCCCAGCGTGGGCGCGGGGAATGTGTTGGAGGATGTGATCGAGGCGATTGAGGGAGAGGCAGGGAGACAGGGAGACAAGGAGAGGGGGAGAGAGGGAGAGGTGTTGGGGAATGCGCGGGTGGTGCGGTTGAAGACGATTTTTCGCCAGGAGGCGGGGAGTTATATTATTACCAATGCCCACCGCATCAACCAGGGGCTGATGCCGATTTTGGAGAACGATTCGGCCACGGATTTCTTCGTCTTCCGCACGGAAGATCCGGATCGGGCGGCGCAGTTGTGCGTGGAACTGGTGCAGAGCCGCATCCCCAAGCGTTTCGCCATCCCGTCGGGGGACATTCAGGTACTCAGCCCCATGCACCGGGGCGTGGTGGGGGTGGGCGCGCTCAACGAGGCGTTGCAGAGCGCCCTCAACCCGGCCAACGAGCGCAAGGGGGAGAAGCGTATCGGCAGCCGGGTCTATCGGGCCGGGGATCGGGTGATGCAGATCCGCAACAATTACGACAAAGAGGTGTACAATGGGGACATGGGCACGATTTTGGCCGTGGACCCGGTGATGCAGACCGTCACCGTCAGCTTCGACGGCCTGCCCATCCCCTACGATTTCCTGGAACTGGACGAACTGACCCACGCCTACGCGGTCAGCGTCCACAAAAGCCAGGGCAGCGAATATCCGGCGGTGGTGATCCCCGTCCTCACCACCCACTACATCATGTTACAGCGCAACCTGCTCTACACCGCGGTCACCCGTGCCCGGCGGCTGGTCGTCCTGGTCGGCCAGCCCAAAGCCATCGCCATGGCCGTGGGCAACAACAAAATTTCCGCCCGGCATTCCGGGTTGACGGAACGGATCACAAAGAATATCGAGTAATGCGTATCGAGTATTTTGTGGTTAAGAACTGTCAAGCGTTGGAAAGCACTTAACCACACGATACTCGATACGTATTACTCGATACCACTCACAGAAACGAGACCACCCATGCAAACCCTTCCCATTTCCGTACAACTTTATTCTTTGCGCCACCTGCCCGGTGGGCTGGACGCTATCCTGTCCACCGTGGCCAAGGCCGGCTACACCGCGGTCGAGACGGTCAGCGACCACGGCATCAGCGTCAGCGAGATGCAGGATCTGTTGGAGAAATATGACCTGAGCGTCTCCTCCAGCCATGTGGGCATCCAGGTACTCCAAGAGAGATTGGCCCATGTGATCAACTTCAACAAGTTTTTGGACAACCCCGTGGTCGCCGTCCCCGCGCCCTATGGCCCCATGTGGGCCAGCAGCACCGCGGAAGACTGGCGCGGCCTGGGCCGGGATCTGGACGCCATCGGGGCCAAGTTGCGGGCCGCGGGCATGCGTCTGCTCTATCACAACCACGACATCGAAATGCAGGTCCACGACGGCAAACGGGCCATCGACTGGCTCTTCGAGTCCGCGGACCCGGCCAACCTGGGCTTCGAGCCGGACGTGGCCTGGATCAGTCACGGCGGCGCGGACCCCGTGGCCATCCTGAACCAATACGCCGGCCGCTGTCCCCGTGTCCACGTCAAAGACCTGGCCGCCCCCGGCGCCAACGAGGCCGAAAAGGGTCTGGCCGACGTGGGCTACGGCATCCTGGACTGGTCCACCATCCTGCCCGCGGCCAAGTCCGCCGGGGCCGAATGGTACATCGTCGAACACGACGAACCCACGGACCCCGCGGCCAGCGTGAAACGAAGTTTGGACTATCTGCGTAGTGTGGGGGCGCTGTTATAGGCAATGAGTGAGGAGTAATGAGTGAGGAGTAATGAGTACTTTCGTGGTTGGGGAAATGGCAGATCGATCCGAATTCCACGAAACTACTCCTTACTCTTTACTCCTTTTCTCGCCCAAAACGACACAAGTGTGATTACGGAAAGGAGACCATGATGGCCAACGCCGCCATGTTTGAAGGATTGATTGTGGATGATCGGGGCCGCCCGGTGGAGGTGGCCTATGTGGGCCAGGACGCCTGCTATGTGGTGGACGACGACGATTTCCGCCGCCACATCGACGCCGCCCAGGTGGACGGCCAGGTGCTGGCCTTCATGAAGGGTCAGATGGACGCCCACCGGGACATCGCCGTGCCCGGCATTTTGGAGATGATGGGCCAGGACGACATCTTCACCAAGGCCGCGGTGGAGTCTTCGTTGGACAACATGGAAGAGGCCGTGGGCAACCCCCTCCCCGACGAGGCCAAGGGGCTGCTGGGCATGTTGGGCTTCCAGATCGTGGTCGATTTTCACGGAGAAGTCGTGGAGATCAAAATGCCGGAGCAGGGGATGGGGGATGGGGATTACTGATCTCCCTCCAGCTTGACCAGCGCCAAGCCCACCACCGCCGTCCACGGCAGCGCTTTGAACTCCCCGTCCAGCAAAGCCGCCTTCACCTCGGCCAGACTCAGCAGCGCCACCTCCTGCTCCTCCAGATCATCGGCGTCGATCTCGGCCACTTTGCGCCCACCCGTGGCCAAAAAGAAGTGGGCCGTCCCCGCGCCCCGGTTGCCGTCCACGGCGAAGTGACCCAAGCTATGCCAGGCGGACGCGGCATAGCCGGTCTCCTCCAAAACCTCCCGCTGGGCCGCGGCCAGGGGATCTTCCCCCGGCTCCAAATAGCCGCCCACCACGGCCAAGGAGGTGCCATCCACCGCATATTTGGTCTGGCGGAAGCAGACGAATTGCCCCGCCACGTCCACCAGCACCACGTTGACAAAATCCGGCGTGATCACCCAGGACCAGTCGTGGATGACCTGGCCGTCGGGCAGTTCCACCGTGTGGGCTTCCACCCGCAAGAATTTATCGTGGTCGAGGATCGTGCGTCGATCAAGCGTTTTCCAAGGGCGTATTTCTCGATCTGTTGATCTGTTGATTGGGCGATCAGACATCAACTCGCCCCTTTTGCCTTTTGCACTTTGCCTTTTGCCTTCCTCTATCCCGCCATCAGCCGCAGCCACAACGCCACACTCCGTCGAATCCCCGCCCCGGCGTCCCCGTCGCCCTCAAATTCGATGGTGGTGGCCCCGGCATATCCCCGGTCCGCCAGGATGCTGAAGAGCAGGTCGTAGGGAATGGAGCTTTCGTCGCCGTCCGGGGTGAAGGCGTGGGTTTTGAGGTGAAAATGGACGGCCCGCCAGGCCAGATGGGGCCAGGCCTCGGCCCGATCCGCCGGGGGGACGTTGCCGGGGTCAAAACAGATGCCAAGCTGTGGCCGATAGGGCCCGGGCAGGGTCGTATTGGCCCGGTCCAAGATGGCCAGCAGCCGCCGATAGTCCGTGGTGATGCCCCAATGGTTCTCCACGGCCAAGGTGAGACCGGGGCAGATACGTTGGCTCTCCATCACCAGCTTGCCCAGCCGGTTGGCCGCCCGGCCATCGGCCAGGATGCTCTGGGCTGGGTCGCCGCCCAAGGTCAGGCGCAGGACCGATGCGCCCAGTTGTTGGGCCACGGACATGGCCCGGTGCAGAGTGCGTTTCTGGCTGGGCCAATAGCGGCCCGGCACAGTCAGATCGCTGTCCACGGTCCAGGCCAGGCAGCCAACGCCCGTGCGGTCCAGTTCGGCCTTGAGCCGGTGCAGGGTGGTGTCCGCATAGCGCCAGGCGTGGGCGGGACCGGCGGGCCGGGCCATAAAAAAGCGTCGCACCCGACCAAGACGGGGCGACGGCAACATGAAATCGTTGAGTTCGACCCGATCCAGCCCCAGGGATGCGGCGGCCGCGGGCACGTCCAGCAGGGTCAGCCGTCCGGCGTAGAAATCTTCATGCCAACTCCACGAGCTGACGGCCAAAGGCACCATTTCGCTACACATTTCGCTACACATTTCGCTACAC
>CAZKEX010000332.1:0-5509 GCA_964551895.1 uncultured Caldilineaceae bacterium
GGGTGGGGATGATCTCCAGCAGGTGCAGATAGCGGGGCGGGTTGAAGAAGTGGGTGCCCAGGAAGCGCTTTTTGAAGTCGGCGCTGCGGCCCTGGGCGATGATGTGGATGGGGATGCCCGAGGTGTTGCTGCTGACGATGGCGTGGGCCGGGGCGGTCTTTTCGATGCGCTCCATCAGGGCCTGTTTGGGGCCAGGGCGCTCGATGATCACCTCGACGATCCAGTCGCTCTGGCTGACCGCGGTGTCGAAGTCGTCCTCCAAATTGCCCAGGGTGATCAGTTTGGCGTTCTCTGGGCTGAAGAGGTTGTTGGGCTTGGCTTTGACCATGCGGGCCATGCCGTCGTTGACAAAGCGGTTGCGCACGGCGGGATGGTCCAGGGTGAGGCCCTTGGCGGCCTCGTCCGGGGTCAGTTCGGTGGGCACGATGTCCAGCAAAAACGCCGGAATCCCGGCATTGGCCAGGTGTCCGGCGATGGCTGCGCCCATAGTCCCCGCCCCGATGACGGTGACTCGATTGATTGCGTGGGTCATAGGAACATTGGCTCCTTTGGCAATGGGTGCGGCCAGGGGTGCTGGCCGCATTGGAAAGTGGATTGATTGAATGGTGAGGTGTTACGTCGATCTGTAGGCTAAGGCGCGGCTGTTTTGGGGGGGTTTTGGGATCGTGGCGAGGAGGGTGAGCGGGGGAAGGGGTGAGGGGGAGAAGGGGTGCCAGCCACTTGGGGAAGTGGCTGGCGTCATGGATGTTATACCAATGCCAAAAGGATGTCGGGGTGTTGTTCAGCGACACGCAACAGGGTCTTGGCCGGACCGCTGGGTTCTCGACGGCTCTGCTCCCAATCTTGAACCGTGCGCAGGCTGACACCCATCAACCCAGCAAAGGCGGATTGCGACAGGTTTAGCCGGGCGCGGATCACCTGGGGGGAAGCCGGTTCTTGAAGTGTTCGCACGCGCAGAGAGCCGAAACCGGCCTCAAACGCCTTGATTTCCCGAATACCTTCCAAAATTTCCATGCCGATGTCACGTTCAGCCATTTTCAATCTCCTCTGCAATCCGCCGCAAGGTGTGGGCGGGAATCGTACTGGTCTCATTCTTTGCATACAAGGTCAACATCCAGATCTTCTTGTCGTGCAATTTCAAAAAATAGATGATACGCACGCCGCCGCGCTTCCCTCTGCCCGCCATCCCCCAACGCAATTTTCGTACACCGCCGCCGCCGGGAACGACATTACCGGCATCTGGTTTCAGCAGCAAAAAGCTCTGCAGACCGATATATTCTTCTTCGGTCAAATAACGGTACAGGTATTTGGTGAATGTCGAGGTTTCGATGAATACCATAGCTAGATTATACGGCAATGCCGTATACCATGTCAAGAATGGAATTTTAGCCCAAACTTACCCCGCTGGCTCCAAATGCACCAACACCTCGCTCACATTCTCAATATTCCCCCGCACCTGCTCTTGCAGACGGGTACTCAACTCATGCGCGGCGACCACGGAAATCGTGCCGTCCACGAAGGCGTCCAGGGTGATGAAGAGTTGGCCCTCCATCTGGTGGACGTGGATGTTGTGGGGAGCGGAGAGACCGGTCACGTCGCCGGCGGCCTGGAGGACGATGGCGGCCACCCGATCCTGCATGCCCCGGCTGACCCGGGCCGCGGGCAGGATCTCCGCGGTGGCCAGCTCGATGTGGGTGTGGATGGACGTAAGCTGGGGATAGCGTTCCCGCACGGTGATCTCGAAGGCATCCACCCGCTCGTGGGCGTCGGCCAGACGCAGGTTGGGGTCCACGCCGATGTGCAGATGCAGGAGCAGGTCGCCGTCGATCTGCTGCACCCAGAACTCGTGCACCGTGAGCGCGTGTTCATCCGCGGCCAGCTTGACCGCGGCATAGAGATCCGCGGCGCTCTCCGGCCCCCGCTCGGCCTCGATGTGGACGGTGACATCCTCGATGTTGGGCAGCTCCAGCAGGCGGCGGCGCACCTCGTCGCCGATGGCGTTGCCCTCCTGCATGGTGAGGCGAGGGGCCACCCGCACGTGCAGGTCCACGGCCACGCTGTCCACCGCTCCCCGGCTGCGGATGCGGTGAAAGCTCTCCACCCCGGCCACCCCGGCCACCACCGCACCAATGCTCTCGGCGTCCACCGGGGCCTGATCCACCAGGGCGGGGATGTTCTCCCGCACGGTCTCCACACCGATGCGGGCGATGACGACCGCCACGATCAGGGCCACCACCGGGTCCGCCCAGGCATAGCCCAGCCAGACCAGCCCCAATCCCATCAGCACGGCCACGCTGACGTAGATGCTGGCCAAAGTGTGGCGAGCATCGGCCACGATCACCTCGCTGCCCAGCCTGCGCCCTTCTCGCATCTCCCACCAGCCGGTGAAGCCTTGGACGATGCCGCCGAAGAGCAGGGCGGCCACGCTCCAGCCATTGACCACCGTGTCCGTCGGCGGATCGAGCAGCCGGTCCACGGCCCCCTTGCCCAGTTCCCAGGCGGTGACAAAGAGCAGGATGGCGATGATCAGGGCGGCCAATGTCTCGTATTTGCGGTGGCCGTAGGGGTGATCCTCGTCCGGCGGCTGGCTGCCCATGCGCACGGCGACCACGCCGATCACGTTGGAGAGGCCGTCGAAGAGGGTGTCCAGGCCGTCGGCGATCAGGCTGAGGGCGCCGGTCATCAGCCCCACGGTCAGCTTGGCGGCCGTGGCGATCAGATTGAGGAAGAAGGTGAGGATCAGAACTCGTTGGATGGCGGCGTGGTCTCTGTTCATCATTCTATTGTACGTCAGGGAGGAAAGGGCGGGAAAATGTTGGGATTGGGAGATCTCGAGAGTGGGCAGTGCGAGGAAGTTTACAGAGCAGTGGGGTGGAGCGTGGTAGAGTAGGGCGACAGGTTAGTTCGATATTGAATTTCTGCTTCGTTTCAACTCTGCATTCAAAGGAGACCCATCATGGTCCAGATCCCTGAATCCCATCGCGACATTCTCGACAGCAAATCCTTTGCCCACGTGGCCACCGTGGACGCGGACGGCATGCCCCAGGTCACCCCCGTCTGGGTGGAGTACGACGGGGAGTATATCCTGATCAACAGCGTCCAGGGGCGCAAAAAGGACCGCAACATAGCCGCCCGGCCCCAGGTCGCCGTCAGCATCCAGGACCCGGCCAACCCCTATCGCTATCTCGGCGTCCAAGGCCGGGTGGTGGAGATCACCACGGAGGGGGCCGAAGAGCAGATCAACCGGCTCTCCCGCAAATACACAGGTCGGGACTGGGCCTACGTGGCCAACGATGTGCGGGTGTCGTACAAGATCCAGCCGGAGAAGGTTTGGGTGACGGAGTAGGGGTCAATGCTAGGTCAACGTCCCCGGCACTTTCCGCACCAAGCGAGGCGAGATTCACCGATCCCTGCCCGCTGACAACGTGAAGTGCCAGGGACGTTGACCGGTCTGGTCCACCCATTTCGGCCCACATCAAATATACATAATCGGCGTGTAAAACTATTCACCTCGTGAATTAAATTCATTCACGAGGTGAATAGTTTTACACGCCGATCTGTTTTACGCTTCCAATTCAACCTTCCGCGCCTCAAGCGCTTTCAGCTTTCTCTTCAGACTGGAGATCTCTTTCTTGACTTGGCGCAACTCGGTTTCTGCTTTTCTGGTCGCCAGATAATCCGCACCAAGCTCCTCATCGATGTACGCTTCCAACTCGCGCCGCAGAACCTTCAGATATGGGTTCCCCTGCATAGATCCATGTCGGTAGTCGAGTTTGCCAGCCCGGATGCCCTGCACAACAAAATCCCGGTCCACCCCATACTCTTTCTGCGCCGTCACATCGCTGAGGGTGGCCCCTTTGCGGTTCCATTCGCCGTGTTCGGCCATGTCTGGTTTCTCCGTCTAAAATCCCACCAACGCCACCTCAAACGCCGCCCCGGTCTTCGCCTTGACCTCTTCCACCGTCACCCCCGGCATCAACGCGGTGAGGGTTAACTTCCCATCCACAAAGCGGAAAACCGCCAGATCCGTGATCACCACATCCACTGCACCCCGGGAAGTCAACGGCAGGGTGCATTCGGGCAGGATCTTGGGGCTGCCGTCCCGGTCCGTGTGGGTCATGGTGATGATCAGCCGCTTGGCCCCGGAGGCTAGGTCCATGGCACCGCCCACGCCCAATAGGGGTTTGCCCGGCACGGCCCAGTTGGCCAGGTTGGCCGCTTCGTCCACCTGCAAACCGCCCATGATGGCCACGTCCACATGGCCGCCCCGGATCATGGCGAAGGAGTCGGCGCTGTCAAAGTAGCTGCTCCCCGGCAGTGCGGTGACCGGCACCTTGCCGGCGTTGACCGGATAGTCCAGCGCGCCGCCGCTCTCCGGCTCTGGCCCCACGCCCAACATGCCGTTCTCCGTGTGCATGATGATGCCATGCTGCGGGGTGATCAGATCCGCCACCAGGGTGGGGATGCCGATGCCCAGGTTGACCACGTCGCCCCGGTGCAGTTCGGCCAGGGCGGCCTGGGCCATGTTCATGCGCGCATCGTCCACCTTCTTGGCGCTGTCCTTGACCGACGCCGAAGATCCCAGATCGGCCAAGGTGGTGTGGGCCTGGACCAGGTAGTCCACGTAGCAGCCGGGGGTGTGGATCTGGTTGGGGTCCAGGCTGCCCACGGGCACGATCTCCTCGACCTCGGCGATCACCGTATCCCCGGCGGTGGCCATAGCCCGGTTGAAGTTCTGCTCGGTCATGCGATAGACCAGGTTGCCCGCAGTGTCCGCCTGCCAGGCCCGGATCAGGGCCACATTTCCCCGCAGACCAGGTTGGAAGACCTGCTCCACGCCGTCGATCACCCGGCTCTCCCGCTCCTTGGCCAGTGGCGTCCCCGCGGAGGTGGGGGTGAAGAAGCCGCCGATCCCCGCGCCCCCGGCCCGGATGGCCTCGGCCAGGGAGCCTTGGGGGATCAGTTCGATCTCGATCTTGCCCGACTGGGCCGCGGCCACGGCCTCCCGGTTGCTGGTGAAGAAGGAGCCGATGGCCTTCTTGATCTGGCCGTTGCGCAGCAGCCGTCCGCCGCCCAGCCCGGCCTCGCCCACGTTGTTGCCGATATAGGTCAGCCCAGTCACGTCCGTCTCGGCCAGGGCGTGGACCAGATGCACCGGGTTGCCGGTCATGCCAAAGCCGCCCACCAAAATGGTGTCGCCGCTCTTCACCATCGCCGCCGCTTCTGCGGCTGAGATTTGAGGTACGATTTTCATGGTTCTCTCCAGATTTCGGTAAAAAACAAATCCGAATAGAACGCGGATGACGCGGATTGGGCGGATTACCACGGATTTCTTTTTTTGAAAAATCCGCGCAAATCCGCTAAATCCGCGTCATCCGCGTTCTATTCCAGTTCAATAATCGTCGCCTCTCCCTGGCCGACGCCGACGCAGAGGGTGGCGAGGCCGGAGCGCATGGGTTGGCCGGCCTCGGCTAGACGCTGCATTTCGTGGATCAGGGTGGGGAGGATG
>CAZKEX010000333.1:0-5489 GCA_964551895.1 uncultured Caldilineaceae bacterium
CGATCCCCGATCCCCGAACTTCTACCCCTTCACCGAGCCGGCCATGAGGCCGCGGATGAAGAAGCGTTGCAGGGAGAAGAAGACGGCCAGAGGCAGGAGCATGGAGACGAAGGCGCCGGAGGTGAGCAGGTGCCAGTCGTTGCCCCGGGAACCGACCATCTCGGCCAGGCGCATGGTCAACACCTGGACGTCGGGCTTGGCCCCGATAAAGATCAAGGCGACCAGATAGTCGTTCCACACCCAGAGGAACTGGAAGATGGCAAAGGAAGCCAAGGCCGGAACGGAGAGGGGCAGGATCAACCGCACAAAGATGGTGAAGTGGGAAGCCCCATCGATAAACGCGGATTCCAGGATGTCCCGTGGCAAGCCGCGAATATAGTTAAACAGTAGATAGGTCGCCAAAGGCAACCCAAAGCCCGTGTGGGCCAACCATACCCCCAAGAAGGTGCCGTTCAACTCTAGGCGCACATAGTCCTTGAGGATGGGGACGAGGGCGATCTGGATGGGGACCACCAGCAGGGCCACCACCAACACAAACAAGAAACGTCTACCGGGGAAGTTCATCCAGGCGAAGCCATAGGCGGCAAAGGCCGCGATCAGGATGGGGATCACCGTGGCCGGGATGGTCACTGTGAGGCTGTTGATGAACGCGCCCACAAAGTTGGCCGCCTGCTCTGTGCGGATGGACCCATCGTTTTGACGCACCTCGAAGGTCTTTCCGCCCAGGACCTGGCCGTAGTTTTCCGTGGTGAACTCAAGATTGGTCGTCCATTCATAGTCCTGAACCACCACCTTGCCGATGCGCTTGTTGCCGATCCAGATCACACGGCTGCCGTCCGGCGCGGTGATGCCGGCGCGCAGCTCTTCAAAGGTGCCCTGGGCCCCCTCAAAGGTCATCACCCCGTCCCGGTCCAGGTCTGCCCCCGGTTCAATCTCGGTGACCGTGACCCATTCTCGGTGAGGGAAGATGGTCCACCAGCCGGTGGTTTGGATGTCAAAGCGGGTGCGGAAGGAGGAGATCAACAGGGCGAAGGTGGGAAGCAGCCAGACCAGCACCAGCAGCAACAGCGCGCCATTGACGATCAGCGGCGTCAGATCTCGTTTTTGTTTTTTCGAAGTCGTTGCAATTGCCATTAGAATGCCTCCGCATCGCCAAGTTGACGCAGGTTATAGACCATGACAGGGATGACCGTGATCAACAGCACAATCGCAATGGCCGATCCGAAGCCCGCATTCTGATTTGTGAAGTATTCCCGATAGAACTGGGTGGCGATCACTTGGGTGCCAAATTGCCCTCCGGTCATCACCTGCACCACATCGAAGATCTTCAGGGAAAAGATGAGTACTGTGGTGGAAACCGTGATGATGGTGCCCATGATATAGGGGATCATGATGCTGAAGAAGACCTGAATCTCGTTGGCCCCATCGATTCGTCCTGCCTCCACAATTTCCCCTGGAATCCCCTTGATGGCCGCCGAGAAGAGTACCATGGCATAGCCGGTTTGCAGCCAGACCATCACCACGATCAAAAAGAGATTGTTCCAAGGGGCGATCTGGGCGGCGGCCTTCCAGGCAATGGGTATGTTGCCCGACAGATTGGTGTAGATTGCGTTGAGCATACCGATGTTGGGGTTGACATCGTAGATCATGTTCCAGATCACACCGGCCCCGACCATGGAGATGGCCATTGGCATGAAGATCAGGGACTTGGACACCCGCTCAAAGTTGCTGCGATCCGCCAGCACGGCGATCAGCAGGCCAAAGAGGATGGAGGCGGTGGCGCCAAAGACAATCCACAGCAGGTTGTTGCGAAATGCCGTAAACATATTGCGATTGGTGAAGACGGCAATATAGTTGCTCAACCCAACAAAATCGGTCGATGTACGGTCAAAAAGGCTGACCCAAAAGGTGCGGGCCGTGGGCACGGCCAGATACCACATCAGAATAGAGACTGCCGGGCCGACAAAGATAAAGGGCTGAATCCGAGCGCGCCACACATCGTTAAACTGCTCGACGGTCCAGTTGGCAACCAAGTAGAGTGCGGCCACCCCGCCGACGCCCCAGACAATCGCGATCAGCGCCGTGAGTTCCTTTGGCCCGCTGCTGTCTCGCAAATAAAAGAAACCCCAATAGAGTACCCCAAGGGTGAGTAGGGGAACCCCAATGGTCAATATCAGCCGGACGAGGGTGGCAGCAGGCCCCCCACTCGGTCGATTTGCCTGAGATTGCTGCATCGCTGACCTCCTTTGGGTTCGGTCATTGAATCAAACAAGATGGATGGATGGATAGTTTGGCTGGTTCACGATCGATCCAAAGAGGCCGATCAATGGGAAGGAAAGAACGAGGAACGCAAAGACGCAAGATTTTGCGTCTCTACCAATGGCCAGGTGTAAGAGTGGGGTTGCCGAAGCTGACAACCCCACCCTCACAACTATAGCCTAGTCACCTAAAACGTAGGCTTACCCCCCTGAACTATCGGGGCCAGGAAGCGTCGATCTCGGCCAGGACAGTGTCCAGATCCGCTGCGCCAGAGAAGTAATCGGTCATGCCCTTCCAGAAGGAGCCGGCGCCCACTTCGCCGGGCATCAGGTCGGAGCCGTCGAAGCGGACCGAGGTGGCGCCGTTCACCAGGCCAGCGATGTCGCGTTCCAGGTCGCTGCCGTACCAGTCAAGCTGGATGTCCTTGTGGGGGCCAAGGGCGCCGCCAGCGGCCAACCAACCCTTGACGCCTTCGCCAGTGCTGAACAGCTGCATCACGGCCCGAACTTCCGGGCGATCCGTCATGGCGGCCATGATGTCACCGGCCACCAGGAAGGGGCTGCCATACTGCGGGTCAATACCGGGCAGGTAGAAGACGCCGTAGTCTACGCCGTATTCCACACCATCCGGGAAGAAGGAGGTGATGAAGTTACCCTGCTTGTGCATCCAGCAGGTGGGGGGATCCTGGAACATGCCGGTCGGGGAGTCACCGAAGAAGGTGGTGACGATGGCGGCGCGGCCACCGGCAACCAGGGTGTCATCGTTCCAGATGGTGGCGAAGGTCTCGATGGCATTCTTGACTTCCGGGGAAGAGAAGGGCAGGTCGCCCAACACCCAGGCGTCGTAGTTCTCCAAAGAGGTAGTGCGCAGCATCATCTCCTCGGTCCAGTCCGTGGCGGCCCAACCCGTGGCCGCGCCGGACTCGATGCCGACACACCAGGGAGCGTCGCCATCAGAAGCGATCTGGGCTTGCAGGGCTTCCAGTTCGGCCCAAGTGGTGGGGACCTCGTAGCCAGCGGCTTCGAAGGAGGCCAGGGGATACCAGACCAGGCTCTTGCCGTTGAAGCGCTGCCACACACCGAACTGGGCAGGGCCATCCGGGCCTTCCATGGTGGCCATGTCCAGCCAGGATTGCAGGTAGTTCTCGGCCAGCCAGTCGGCGGGGATCATGTCTGTGACGGGAACCACTTTGCCCTGCTTGGCGAAGGTGGCCAACAGACCGGGCTGGGGGAAGTCCACGATGTCCGGGGCGTCGCCGGCCTGGACACGGACGGTGATGGACGCTTCAAACTCTTTGGAGCCCTCATACTGGATGTCGATGCCGGTGGCGGCTTCGAATTCCTGCATGGAGCTATCGAACTTGACCGCATCTTCATCGGTGAAGGGACCGGTCATGGTAACCACGGTTCCCTCGTATTCACCGTTGTAGGCGTTGGCCAATTCGGTCAGACCCTTGGCGGCAGCGGCTTCTGCCTCGGCGCTGACCTCGGCGGCCGGGGCTTCGACAGCAGCCGGGGCCTCAACGGCAGCGGGCGCTTCGGCGGCAGGCGCTTCAGTAGCCGGGGCTTCGACGGCGGGGGCAGCGGCAGCCGGAGCTTCGGCGGCCGGGGTTGCGGCGGGGGTGGCACAGCCCGTAAAGGCCATTGCCACGACCAGCAGCAGACTGAGCATAACTAGAATACGTCGGTTCATGTGTGTTTTTCTCCTTTGGAACATACTGAGTTGGAACATATTGAGGATGGAACAACGGTTTGACGTCTGCTTGAAGTGAGAGAGTGCGGGCCACAAGATTTCGGGGGCCACACCCCTTCCCTTCTCACCAATGCTGTCCAATTTTCACAACCAAAGATGGGTTGGCCAGTGGCCGTGGGAAATTGGAACCAGAGATGATGCCAAAAATAAAGGATTAATTTGTAAACTCAGATCATCACATACTCGGCTTGGCCGACTCTCCGGGAGCGGATGTGGTCGCCCGCTTGACCAACTCCAAGGACTGTTGAATACACCGTTCCTCAGACTGGCCACCGGAAAGCATACTCAACAACAGGTCAACCCCCTCCATCCCAGAGGCAAAGAGCGGCTGGCGGATGGTGGTCAGGTGCAAATACTCGGCAATTTCAATATCATCGTAGCCCACCACCGAGAGATCCTCCGGCACCCGCACCCCCCGCTCTTGGGCGGCGGAGAGAACGCCGCTGGCTTGGGTGTCGCTGGCCGTCACCACCGCCGTGGGCGGATCCGGCAGATCCAGCAAGCGATGGGTCATGGTCACGGCCTCCCGCACCCCATGCTCGGCCTGTTGGTGATACTCCTCTCGAAAAGGAATGCCTGCCTCGGCAAGGGTTTCCTGATAGCCCTGGAAGCGTTCAAGATTGGCATAGCCCTGAAAGCGGTGATTGTTGGCCACAAAATCATATTCGCTGTTCATGCGGTCGCCCACATAGGCGATCTTGCGGTGGCCCAGGTCGATCAAATGTTGGGTGGCCAGATGCCCGCCCAACACATCATCCACAACGATCCGGTTGAAGCCCTTCTGGTCGCAATCCACAAAGACAATGGGCATGCCCGTGATGGTCAAGCGCTGGATGGCGCTGCTGTGGGGACGCAGGGTCATGATCAACAGCCCATCATGGCGTTCTTGGCCCATGGGTTTGTCCATATAGGCCGCCCACGCATCCGGTGATTCGATATTGTAGAGTACAAACTCATATTCGCTATCGGCCAACACTGTGTGGACACCGCGTAAACGCTCCACATAGGAAGGGCGTGTAAAGAAGGGGGCCACCACAGCAATCGTTAAAGTTTTCCCCAAAGACAATCGTCTTGCCATGGGGTGCGGCGAGTAGTTCAACTCAACAATGGCGTCTTCGACACGCTTCCTTGTGGATTCACTGACCGATGTGTGGTTGTTTAGCACACGCGACACAGTGCCAGTGCCAACTTTGGCATGTCGCGCCACATCATGGATGGTAGCCACTACATTAGCTTTCAGGGTGCTTGGGAGCGGTTTGGTCTGTTGATACGTTTCGAGAAGCGAGCGTAGCAAAACCGTATGGAAACCGGAGGCTTGGAAACGGTTCCATCAAATAATAGCACGGGGGTAAGCGGATGTCAAGAGGCAAAATCAGATCAAAAAAACTTACAAATAGGCCACGGATTTGACGGATCGAACGGATTCAAACGGATTTCTTTCTTCTGTCCAAAAAAAATCCGTTTTGATCCGTTCGATC
>CAZKEX010000334.1:0-5487 GCA_964551895.1 uncultured Caldilineaceae bacterium
CCCAACAGCCCGGCCCGCTCCAACTGGCTGATGGCCACCCGCACAGTCGTCTCATCCGCGGCCACCACCTGCTCCAACCGCCGCCCATTCACTACCCCCAACACAACCCCCGTCTCCTCTTCTCCTTGTCTCCCTGTCTCCCCCTCTCCCTCTCTCCCCGTCTCCCCTTCTCCCGCCTCCACCAACCCCACCCCCACCTGGGTGGCCAACGCGTTGTAGACCCGGACCAAAAAGTCCACGCTCAACTGGTCCGCCTTGCCCCAGCGCCGCAGGTTGGACCAGTCATTGTTGCTGTAAAAGAGCACACATTGGGCCGGTTGATCGTCACGCCCGGCCCGGCCGGCCTCTTGATAGTAGGATTCCAGGCTGCGGGGCGGGTGAAAGTGGACGATGAAGCGGATGTCCGATTTGTCGATGCCCATGCCAAAGGCCACGGTCGCCACCACCACCCGAATTCTGCCGGCCATGAAGTCATCCTGCACCGTGCCCCGGTCCGCCAGCCCGGCGTGATAGGCCGCGGCCGAGACGCCGATGCCCTGCAATTTGATGGCCAAGGCCTCGCACTTGCGCCGACTGTTGGCATAGACGATCCCAGAGCCAGGCGTCTCCCCCACAAACTTGAGCAGCGCGGCCAACTTCTCGTCATCGTTATGAAAGCGCAAGGCCGAAAGATGCAAACTATGCCGAAAAATATCCAACGACACCACCCGCGCCCCCTCATCCCCCCCGCTCCCCTGCTCCTTGTCTCCTTGTCTCCTTGTCTCCCCGTCTCCTTGTCTCCCCGTCTCCCCCTCTCCCGCGTCCTGGCGAATATGATCCAAAATCTCATCCCGCACCCGGGGCGGCGCGGTGGCGGTCATGGCCAGGGCGGATGGGGTGCCCAACTCGTGGCGGGCCTCCTGGATAAAGAGGTAGTCGGGCCGGAAATCGTGGCCCCACATGCTGACACAGTGGGCCTCGTCCACCACAAAGAGGCTGATCCCGGCGTCCCGCAAGGCGCGCAGGAAGGAGCGCTGGCGCAACCGCTCGGGCGCGGCATAGATCAATTTGTAGTTGCCCTTGGCCACCTCGGCCAGCCGCCGCTGGATCTCGTCGTCGCTCAGGGTGCTGTTGATGAAGGTGGCCTTGGCCTGGGCCGCGGCGGGGAGGCTTTCGACCTGATCTTTCATCAGGGCGATCAGGGGGCTGATCACCAGGGTGGCCTGGGGCAGCAGCAGGGCGGGCAGTTGATAGCACAAGGACTTGCCCGCGCCCGTGGGCAGCACGGCCAGCACGGATTCCCCCCGCAACACCGCGGCGATGATCTCGGTCTGGGCCGGGCGCAGTTGGGCGAAGCCGAAGTGACGGGCCGCGGCCAGCATCACCGTGCGCTTCTCGTCCCGGCTGACGGGGATGGCCTCTGGCCCGGTGCGGCTGCGGTAGAGCTGGGCCAGATCGGCCAGGTCCGCCGCGTCCAGGCTGGTGAAGGGGGAGAGGGCGTCGGCCAGGGCCTGGTGTTGAAGCTGCCGCCGTCGGCCCAACTCCAACTCCGCGGCCTGGGCGCTCTCGTGACGGCCAAGGTGGGTCTGCAAAGTCTGGAACGTGACCAGTTCTGGGTCGGTCAGCCCGGCGGGGATGCCCGCGCCCAGTCGCTCGCTGAACGCTTTCAGGGTCGCCGTCTCCCCGGCCTGGCGGGCCAGGTCGGTCAGGGCCAGGGTGATGGAGAGGTTGCCCGGTCGCCGGGCCAGGAACGCTTCCAGCAGGGCCTGGGCCTGGGCAAAGTCGCCCAGGGCAGTGTAAACCTGGGCCGCGGCCGTCTGGGCCGGGATGTTGAGCAGATGGGCCGTGCTGATGTCGTCGGCCACAGCCCGGGCCGCGTTTTCGTGGCCGGCGGCCAACAGACAGCGGGCCTCCAGGGCCTGGGAGGCGATGGTGGTGCTGCGGCGCTGGCGTCGTTCCACGACTTCAAGGGCATCGGCGTAGCGCCCGGCCAAAAAGAGCCCCTCGGCCTGATAGTCCAGCAGACGCAGGATCGGCCCAAGTTGCAGCAGCAACTCGTCCAGCAAAACCAAAATCTCGTCCGCCTCGCCCCAGCGCAGCAGATAGTCCAGCAACTGGTCCCGCACCTCCGGGGGCAAAGCTGCCGCCTGGCTGCGGGTCAATGAGATCGATTTTAACAAAGAAGAAGATGGTTCGGTCATGGGTCTCTCAGATCTGGTGGAAAAGGATGGGGCGTGATGCGTGAAACGTGATGCGTGGCGTAAGTGTGTCGGCGATTCGCCATTCGCCATTCGCACCCTCTATCTTAACATGGGCAGACGGGCGGGGCAATCCCTTTGTGTGCTTGGGCATTCCGGGAAAGGGCCGGTTCTTCTTGGGTCGCGTGAGTGGTTTTGGCCCTTTCCCTGAATGTGCGCGGAGCGGGGGAGAGCCGCCAGCCAATCCTGGAAAGGGCCAAGGCTATTTTCTCAGCCCAAGAAGAACCGGCCCTTTCCGGGATTGACCGTCTTCTTTCCAAAATATGACATCCCTCCACTGAGCCGTTGGGGACATTTTTTCCGTTTGACGCAATCCCCACTCTACCCTATAATCACAAGTCCTCCCCCAACCCCACCGTCCAAATCACCGACCATTGCCATCATACCCAACCCAGCCGCAAGACCGTTCAGCCCCCCCCTGATCCCGGTCCAACGCACCGATCATCCAATCAACAAATCAACAAATCAACTGCCCGGAGGAACCCATGAATCTACAAGGCTCGGTGGTGATCCCCGCCCCCCGACAGGCGGTCTGGGACTTCTTGACCGATCCCCAGGCCGTCAGCCACTGTGTCCCCGGTCTGCGCTCCATGCAGGAGGTGACGCCTGACGAACTCTACGAGGCCGTGGTCTCTGTGGGCTTTGGCTCCATGAAGGTGGACTTTGAGGCTGAGGTGGAGTGGGGGGAGCGGGACCCCTTGGAGCGGGCCACCATCAGCGCCTATGCCACCGCGCCCGGCAGCGTGGCCGAGGTCAGCAGCGAAATGCGGCTCAAAGACGGCCCGCCCATGCCCAAGGAGATCCCCCTGGACCCCTCGGCGGGCGGCGTGTCCGAACCGGGCTGGCTGGCCAGGATCTGGCAATGGCTGGTGGCCTTGGTCCGTCGTCTATTGGGCATCACCCCGCCGACCAAGACCAACGTCACCATCGTCATGGTCGAGACCACGGAACTTACCTGGACCGCCGAAGTCACCATCTCCGGCCGCATCGCGGCCACCGCCTCCCGGCTGATGGAGAGCGTCACCAACCAACTCAGCAAGCTCTTCTTCGACTGCGCCAGCAAGCAGATCCAAAAACAAAAATTAACCGCAGAGGGCGCAGAGAACCGCGGAGAAACGTAGAGAAAAAATCTGTCGAAATCCGTCGAATCCGTGTCATCCGTGGCCTATTTTTTCGCTTTTCAAGGATCGTTTTTATGAAACCACCGCCTTTCGAATACATCCCCGCCCGTTCCGTGGACGAGGCCCTGGCCGCCCTGGCCCAGCACGGGGACGGGGCCAAGCTCTTGGCCGGGGGCCAAAGCCTGATCCCGGCCATGAACTTCCGACTGCTGGCCCCGTCCGTGCTGATCGACATGAACGACATCACCGAGTTGGCCCAAGGCGGCCCCACGGACGACGGTGGACTACGCCTGGGGGCCATGACCCGGCAAAGCCAGGTGGAAAAAAGCCAATTGGTGGCCGAGCGGGTCCCCCTGCTCCACGGCGCCATGCCCTACATCGCCCACCCCCAGATCCGCAACCGGGGCACCATCGGCGGCAACCTGGTCCACGCCGACCCGGCCTCGGAGCTGCCCGCGGTCTGCCTGGCCTTGGACGCCACCTTCCACGCCCGCGGCGCGTCCGGCGCCCGGGCCATCCCGGCCCAGGAGTTCTTCCAATTTCTCTTCACCACCGCCCTGGCCGCGGACGAGATTTTGGAGGCCATCAGCTTCTCGGTCCTCCCCCCCGCCACGGGCTGGGCCTTTGTGGAGTTCTCCCGCCGCCTCGGCGACTATGCCCTGCTGGGGCTGGCCGCCCTGGTCTCCCTGGACAGCCGGGGACGCATGGGCAGCGCCCGCTTGGTCTACCTCAACGCCGGGGAGACGCCCATGGACGCCCGAGCCGCCGCCCAGATGCTGGTGGGGGAGATACCCTCGGACGAAGCCTTCCGGGCCGCGGCCCACCACGCGGCCAGGGAGGAGATCGCCCCAATGGGCAATGTCCACGCCACGCCGGACTATCAGCGCCACTTGGCGACCATCCTCACCGTGCGGGCCTTGCGCCAGGCCACAGCGCGAGCCCAAGGAGCGCAACCATGACCCAAAGCCACCCGGTACGCGTCACCGTCAACGACGTGGTCTACGAGCGAGAGGTGGACCCCCGCCTGCTGCTCTCCGACTTCCTGCGCCACGAGCTGGACCTGACCGGCACCCACGTGGGCTGCGAGCATGGGGTCTGCGGGGCCTGCACGGTCCAGCTTGACGGCCAGCCCGTGCGTTCGTGTCTCATCTTCGCCGTCCAGGCCAACGGCCACGTCCTCCGTACGGTGGAGGGCATGGCCGCCAGCCCGGAACAGCTTCATCCGCTGCAACAGGCCTTTTGGGAAAAACACGGCCTGCAATGCGGCTTCTGCACCGGCGGCATTTTGATGACCATGGAGGTCTATTTGCAGGAAAACCCCGCCCCCTCCCGCGACCAGATCCGGGAAGCCCTCTCCGGCAACCTGTGCCGCTGCACCGGCTATCAGCACATCGTCGATGCCGTGGAATTGGCCGCGGAGCGGATGAGTACTTAAAAATCACCGCAAAGGCGCGGAGAACGCAAAGGATTTAAGAAAGCTTTTTGCTGTTCTTTGCTGTTCTTTGCGCCCTCCGCGTCTTTGCGGTGGAAATTCAGGAATCGATTTTCATGACTTCAACCCTCTTCGAGATCCGCCCCGGCGCCTACTACGACTCCATCGTCCTCATGCAGCTTCAGCGCGCCCTGGCCGAGCAGCCGGATGTGGTGGATGCCGGGGTCGTCATGGGCACCCCGGCCAACCTGGATCTGCTGGCTGACGGCGACATTTTGCCGGAAGGGGCCAAGACCGCCCGCCAGGATGACCTGCTGCTCGTGGTCAAGGCCAACGACGAAGCCGCCGCGGCGTCCGCCCTGGCCCAGGTGGACGCCCTGCTCACCCGCCACACCCGCACCCATACCAGCGCCTTCCGCCCCCGCAGCGTGGAGTCGGCCTTCAAGACCCTGCCCCACGCCCGCTGGGCGCTGATCTCCGTGCCCGGCAAATACGCCGGGGACGTGGCCCGCCAGGTGCTGGACGCCGGCCGCCACGTCTTCCTCTACAGCGACAACGTCTCCCTGGCCGACGAGATCGCCCTCAAGACCGCGGCCCAGGCACGGGGGCTGCTGGTCATGGGGCCGGACTGCGGCACGGCCCTCATCAACGGCGTGGGGCTGGGCTTTGCCAACCGGGTGCGCCGGGGAACCATCGG
>CAZKEX010000335.1:0-2362 GCA_964551895.1 uncultured Caldilineaceae bacterium
GGGCCGTGGCGTCCCACGTAGCCGGGGTTGCGTCGGTCAAAAGTGGGGTTGGCCAGTTCCACGCCCGCGTTGAGCATGACGTATTCGGCCCAGCGGGCTTGGCGTTTTTTGACGGAGAAGTAAATGTATTTGGCGTCATATGTTCGACCAAAAGCTGCAATCCCATATTTCCCAAGCAGACGGCGAACAGCTAGAAAGTTGAAATCGGTGCCCCGGGGCACCGTGAATCGGTAGATGTTAGAACCAACTGCACTTCGAGCAACTTCCTGCACAATCCCTATCGTCCCGCGTTTGCCCGCCGCTCGATAGTTGCCGTGCCGAATCGCCGCGATCAAACCGATCACGCGATCTCCTATATCGAGCGGGCCAGCGATTGAATCGAACACTTCCCAGAAACTCATAGCACTTAACTTTCAGAAAAGAATGACATGACGTAGAGGTGACCAGCGTAATCGTCGAGCAAACTCTCACTACAGGGGTTCCCCAAATCATGGATACATTTAATCTTGGCGTCACCTACATCAATGGAATGCCCATTGGGGATGGATTCCTGGTCGCCGCTTTTTTTTCGATGATTGCATTTATTCTGCGTGGCTTGGCCATCGATCGAGAAAAAGCGTGGAAGACCGCAAAGAGTACGATTCAACCCACGCTCAAGGCACTTGATCCACCAGTGATTCAGACCTTTGATGGTGTGAGTGGCTATTTCTGGGGCATCATCTTCAGACTGGGATCGGTTTCAATGTTCGTCGGCGCAATCGACTTCATGCTGTTCCGCGGAGCGATAACATTGTGGGTAATCCGTATATCTCCGCTGAACATCATCTTGAACCTTTGAAACCGCGCAAGTCAATATTTACCGATCTCTGCCCCAGGGCAATCGCGTACACGGATATGCGCTGAAGCCCGACTCGTTTCCGCACGAGATTGCCCTGATCTCTGCCTACTTTGTACGTGAATCGCCGGGGACATTGGCCTCTTCACGCCATTCCTCACCACTCATCCACCCATTCCTCCTGCTCCCCCACCACCTTGAAGCGGCGGCTGTTTTGGGGCATGCTCATCTCCTGGGGCGGGGAGAGCGCATAGCGGGGATCATAGCCCTGCTGTTGCGGGGCCATGCCCTGGGGGGCGTAGCCAGGGTTGGCCAGGACGATCACCGGGGCCTGGGGCTGGAAGCGTCCATAGCCCCCGTCCCGGTCCATGGGGAAGTCCGGCTCGTCCCGCTCCCGCCCGTTCCGTCGACCGGCGGCGATCACCAGCAGGGCGGTGGGCAGCCCGGCCAGCACCCCCAGCAGGATCCCCACCCCCATGCCCAGGGCGTCCGAACTCAATCGGCTGCCGATGCTCCATCCCCCGGCGGCCACAAAGGCCACCACCAACAAAAGCGCCATCTTTTTCATAAGTGCCTCTTTCCGTTTCCCTTGAAAGGGTTCGAATGGTCTTTTTGATCCACGAATCTACACGAATCTACACGAATCCCTGTCTTTGCCGACAAAGATTCGTGCAGATTCGTGAAGATTCGTGGATCTCTGTTTTTAATCTACGCCCAGGCTGACGGGGCCTGCCGGGCGCCGCCGGAGAAGAGACGGGCGAAAAAGCCAGGGGGCGTGGCGGCAACCGGGGTCTCTCTTTGGGCTGGAAGGTGGGTGGCGCTGCCCGCCTCCCACCGGTTGGCTGGGTCGGCTTTCGCTTTGGTCGTCACCCTGGTCTTCTCTGCCACGGCGAAGGGGGAGAGGTTGGCGGCCAGGCGTTGGGCCACGTCGGTCAGGTCTTTGGGGCCGAGCCATGCGGCCTGAAAGCGCACGGTCTCGCCCTTGACCACCAGC
Source organism: uncultured Caldilineaceae bacterium (assembly GCA_964551895.1). GTDB lineage: Bacteria > Chloroflexota > Anaerolineae > Caldilineales > Caldilineaceae > JAGNDO01. Next base: position 1,830 of record CAZKEX010000335.1, read on the forward strand.
AGGAAGTCGCCCTTGCCCTCCAACTTCTCCGCGCCGCTGCCGGAGATGCCCGTGGCATAGCGGGCCTCGTCGCTGCTGGCCACCATCCCCACCAGCCGCACGGGGAAATTGGCTTTCATCGATCCCCCAATCAACGCGGCAGAGGGCTTCTGGGTGCAGGCGATCAGGTGGATGCCCGCCTCCCGACCCCGCTGGGCCAGCCGGGTGATCAGCACCTCCGCGGCCTTGCCGCCCACGGCCAGCAGGTCCGCCAGCTCGTCGATGGCCACGATCAGCCGGGGTTCGGCCACCTTGGCCTTGTCCCGCCGCTCCATCTCCTCCACCAGCCAGGCCAGCCGAACCATGATGTCGTCCATCTCCCCGGCCACCCCGCCCAGGACGTGGGGAAGCTGGGCCAGGGGACCAAAGCCCCGGCGCTTGGGGTCGATCAGGATCAACTGCACGTGGCGCTGACGGTTGAAGAGGGTCAGCGAGGTCAACATGGTGCGGGCCAATGCGCTCTTGCCGGAGCCGGTTGTCCCGGCGATCAGGAC
>CAZKEX010000335.1:2462-5477 GCA_964551895.1 uncultured Caldilineaceae bacterium
GCCACCTTGCTCACCCGTGTGCCGACCTGGGGGGCCACCTTGAACTGGATAAAGCGCGGCGTCACCAGTCCACCCTGCACCCGGCCCTTGACTTTGTGCTCGGCCAAGACCATCTCAATTGCATCGGCCTGGAGTTCCAGGGTCCTGCGGGCGGGTGGCATGGGTGGGCTCCTGTTGCGTGATGAGTAAGGAGTAATGAGTGATGAGTAATGAGTGTTGTACATCGAGTATCGAGTATCGAGTATTTCTCGATACTCGATACTCAATGCACCGTTAGTGTAGCAGAACGTTTGTTCTAAGGCAATAGATCATTTGTTGATTTGGGAAAAGTCAAGGGTTATTTGGGAAAAGTCGGGGGATATGAGGCTCCCGAGGGCCATGATTCGCACCAGGTGGCTGTTTGAGATAGAATGTTCTGAGTTTTGGTCATCACACGCCGGTCTATTTTGTGGGAGATAGTATGAAACAGTTTTTCTTGATACTTATTACGGTGGGGCTAAATGTGTCGGGACAGCTCTTGATGAAGCAGGGCATGAGTACGGTCGGGGAGATTCACGGAAACTTAGGCGCCATTGCGGACGGGGTGATCAAGGCCTTTCTCAATCCCTTTGTGCTGGGCGGGGTGGCGGCCTATGGGTTCAGCAGCATTTTCTGGCTGATCCTGTTGAGCCGGGTTGAACTGAGCTACGCCTATCCTGCCTTGGCTTTGGGTTATGTGGCCATCACCTTGGTCAGCGCCTTTTTGCTGGGCGAACAGGTGACGGCCATGCGCTGGACCGCTGTGCTGGTGATCTGCGTAGGGGTGGTGCTACTCAGCCGCAGTTGAGGGTAGGGGTTGGGAGATTGGGAGATTGAGAGATTGGGCGATTACATCGACATAATCTCCCAATCTCCCAATCGCCTAATCTCCCAATCACAAAAAAAGAGGGGAGGCGCGGACAAATCCGCGCCTCCCCTCTTTTATCGTCGTCTTACAATACCGCCTACGCCGGTTGAGGCAATCCCATGCTCGATTGGGGCCGGTCTTCCCCCACCGACTTGAAAATTTCTTCAAATTCCGCCGCATCCAAGGTCTCTTTTTCCAAGAGGGCTTGGGCCACGGCTTCCAGCTTGTCTCGGTTTTCCGCCAACATCTTGCGCACCCAGGCCAGGGCGTCGTCCACGATCTTGCGCACTTCGGCATCGATCTGTTCGGCCACCTCTTCGCTGTAATCCCGCTGTTCGCCCAGGTCTCGGCCCAGGAAGACCATCTCCTGTTGGTTGCCAAACTGAAGCTGGCCCATGCCGTCCACCATAGCATACTTGGTGACCATAGCCCGGGCCGTTGCGGTCAGGGTTTGGATATCTCCCTTGGCCCCGGCCCCAAAGGTGCCGAAAACTTGCTCTTCGGCCACCCGCCCGCCCAACGAGACGGCGATGGTGTCCATAAACCAGGAGCGGCTACGCAGATAGCTGTCCTTCTCCGGCATCTGCCACACATAGCCCAGATAGTTGCTCCGGGGCACGATGGTGGCCTTTTGCACCGGGTCGGCGTTGGGACAGAGCCGCGCCATCACGGCGTGGCCGGCCTCGTGATAGGCCGTCATGGTCTTCTGTTTTTCAGAGATCAGACGGCTGCGTCGTTCCGGGCCGCCCAGGGCGATGCGCTCGATGGCCTCTTGCAGTTCGCTCATGCTGATGGCCCGCTTGTTGCGCCGGGCGGCCAGGATGGCGGCTTCGTTGACCAGGTTTTCCAGGTCCGCGCCCACAAAGCCCGGGGTCTGCTTGGCCACTGTGTCCAGGTTGACATCCGGGGCCAGGGGCTTGCCCTTGACATGGACAGCCAAAATTGCCCGGCGACCGGTCACATCCGGGCGGTCCATGGTTACCTGGCGGTCAAAACGGCCAGGGCGCAGGAGGGCCGGGTCCAGGATGTCGGGCCGGTTGGTGGCCGCCATCAGGATCACGTTGGTGTCCGTGCCAAAGCCGTCCATCTCCACCAAGATCTGGTTGAGGGTCTGTTCTCGCTCGTCGTGGGAGCCGCCCATGCCTGTGCCTCGATAGCGGCCCACGGCGTCGATCTCGTCGATAAAGATGATGCACGGGCTGTTGCGCTTGGCCTGTTCAAAGAGATCCCGCACCCGGCTGGCCCCAACACCCACAAACATCTCCACAAATTCCGAGCCGGAGATGCTGAAGAAGGGCACGCCTGCCTCGCCGGAGACCGCCTTGGCGATCAGGGTCTTGCCCGTGCCGGGGGGACCGACTAGCAGCACGCCCTTGGGGATGCGGGCCCCCAGGGCCGCAAACTTCTGCGGCTCCTTGAGAAACTCCACCACCTCTTCCAACTCTTCCTTGGCTTCGTCCGCGCCGGCCACATCGTCAAAGGTGACGGTGGGCTTGTCCCCGGTGAAGAGGCGGGCCTTGCTCTTGCCAAAGGACATGGCCTGATTGTTTGACCCTTGGCTCTGGCGCAGAAGCAGGAAGAAGAGACCGCCCACAAAGACCAGGGGCAACAGGTTGATCAGCAGGGTCATCCAACTGTTGCTGCTGCTGGACGGTTGGTTGACAAAATCGATGCCGCTGAGTTGCGCCTCGGTCACGCCCAGACCGATCAAGCTCTCGGTCAGGGGGACGTTGGTCTCTTTGAGGACCGAGTAGAACTGGCTGTCCCCGGCAAGCTCGATCTTGACCTGCTCGTCCTGGACAGCAATGGTGACCACCCTGCCAGCCCGGATTTCATCCGCCACCTGGCTCAGGCTCATGGGGACCGGACTGCTGCTGTTGCCATAGATGTTAAAAAACAGCGCCGCGCCGGCCACCATGATCAACAGGTAGACAAACGCATTGCGGCTCCAATTTGAATTCACAGACGCCTCCTTATCACAAATGGTCTGGGTACATGCCCAAGTGAGAGCAGTATACCAGAGGCCCCGTCCTTGTGCCAGTGGTTTTGGATACGATCAGGGATCGGGGATCGGGGATCAGGGATCGGGGATCAGGGATCGGGGATTGGGGGCCGCATGACAGACCCGC
>CAZKEX010000336.1:0-5459 GCA_964551895.1 uncultured Caldilineaceae bacterium
CTGTCGGAGAAAGAGTTTTGGACACAGATTTTCAGGATTATCACAGATCTTTTGTCATTTTGGCCCGAGGATCTGTGTGCATCTGTGATAATCTGTGTCCGATAAGAGAAAGAATTGGAGGAATCGGTGCTGCAGCGTACAACCCAAACTGCAGCCTTTTGGCGTGATCAATTTGAAATTACCCCCGCAGACTTAGACTTTGTCTATGCTCAGATCCTGGACGCCAAGACACCTATGACCTCGGAGCAGTTGACTCTGTCTGTGATCGACGAGTATCTGCGCCGGGAAAGCGCCCACATGGAGATGGAACTGGCCAAGGGCCAGATCTATCAACCCAAAGACACCTACGAGATCGACCAAACCTTGGTCTTTCCCGCCCAAGATTTCCAGGTCGGCACCATCACCGATCTGCGCCCTGGCCACAACCCAGAACATGGCCCCTTCTCGGTGATCACAGTCAAATTTGACGAGGATGACAACGCCAAAGAATTTGCCGCCGAACTGGGCAGCCCCCATCGCCTCAACCAGAGCAACGGCAACGGCTTCATGGATGAAACCGCCCTGCTCTCCGCCGCAGAGATCTTCTCCCTCTACCGAGATGACATCCTGGACAGCCTGCTCTATGCCCTGGAAGAAGGGGATCGGGCAGGCGAGTTTGTCCAGGTCAACGGACGCTGGCTGTTGGCAGACATGTTGGCCGAGGTCCACATCGGCCACCTGAACATCGCCGAAGCCCTGATCGAAATGGCCGCCAAGCCCATTTCGATCCAGAAGATGTTGACGGATCTGGATCTGGAGTCCGATGTCTCCCCCGCCATGCAGATCATCAGCATGGAACATGCCTTGCGCCAGGATGGTCGTTTCGACCAACTGGGATCCAGCGATAGCACCCTCTGGTATCTGCGCCGATTGGAGCCTAAGGAGGCTCTGGAAGTTCCCGATATTCTGCGCCACCGGCCCCTGCGCTACAACCGGGCCCTGCTCAGTGTGGAATTGTTGCAGCTTGAATGGGAACTGGATGACGAGTGGGGCGAAAGCGGCCTGACCAGCACCGTGCCCAGCATGGTCCCCAGTACCAGCCTCAACCTCACCTTCCCCCACCGCCGGGCCGGCACCTTGCCCCTCAGCGGACGCACCCGCAGCTTCTTCCCCAGCGGAGAGAGCGGTCGCTCCATGGTCACCCTGATCGGGGGGCGCTATGGCAACCGCATGACCGGCTGGGTGGTCCACGAGGGCCGCTATGTGTGCGGCTTGGGGCCGTGGATGGAGGAGCATGCCATCCCCGTGGGCGCCCACATCACCCTGGAACGCACCAACGTGCCGGACGAGATTCTGGTGGACTTCCGCCCCCGGCGGCCCAAGCGAGAGTGGGCCCGATTCATCGGACTGGATGCGGACGGCGCGCTGACCTTCACCATGAACAAGGTCCAGATCGGCTGCGAATATGACGAAAACCTGATCGTCACCGAGGATGACCCGGAGACAATGGATCGTCTGCGGGCCCACCTGGCCGACACGGCCATGTCCTTGGAGGAGATGGTGGAGATTGTGGTCCTGGGGCTGATCCGCCTCAACCCGGCTGGCAATGTCCACGCCAAGACGGTCTACAGCGGGGTCAACCTGCTGCGGCGCAGCGCGCCCGGCCCCATCTTCCACGCCCTGATCAGCAACCGAAAATTTAAGGATTTGGGCGGCGGGCTCTTCGCGCTTAATTAGGGATTTTTCACCGCAAAGACGCAGAGAACGCAAAGAAAAACAAGGTTTTCTTCTTTTCTCTTTGCGCTCTCTGCGTCTTTGCGGTGAGAATCTCCCCCATACCAAACGAACACGGAGATCAACTTCATGACGGCAACCAGAAGCGTGCGGCGGCTCAACCGATTCCGCCCCAACGAAGATACAAAATTCCACATCGACTACAGTTGGTGGGAGGATACCGGGCGCAATTTCCGTCTCTATTTGCGGGACCAACTGTGCGCCGAATGTCGGGATCGCTTTGCGGATCACCGGGACACGGAAGATGTGGATTGGGTGGACCCCTCCACCGGCGAAGTGCGGCGCACGGACGCCCTGTGGGAATGTCTGCGCACCCGCTGCGCCACGGACCCGGACTTTATCAACGAGAAGCTGCCCCTGGCCTCGGCCTGTTTCCGGGTCTTCTTGGCCAACAACAACACCCCCCTCTCCCCCAACGAGCTGACCCAACTCCTGCCCTGGAAACCCGCCGACGCCATTCTCGGCGTCCTCGGCGGCCAGCGCGTCTACCTCGGCCTCCGTCCCGCGGAGGCGTAGACAAGGAGACAGGGAGACAAGGAGACAAGCAGAGGGGGAGACCGGGAGATAATCAGCCCAATCTCCCTCTCTTTTTGTCTCCTCTTCTCCTTGTCTCCTTGTCTCCCTGTCTCCTTGTCTCCTTGTCTCCCCGTCTCCTTGTCTCCCTGTCTCCTTGTCACCCCTTCAACCGCTCAAAGTGATCCAAATACCGCCGGGCCAACTGGGGCCAGCCCAGTTCGGTTTCGACGCGCTGGCGGCTGGCCGCGCCCATGCGTTGACGCTCGTCTGCGTCCCCGGCCAGGCGGGCGATGGCCTGGGCCAGGGCCAGGGGATCTTGCTCCGGCACGATCAGCCCGTTGACCCCGTCCGCCACGGCCAGGGTGTTGCCGGCCGCGTCCGTGGCGATGATGGGCTTGGCGCAGGACATGGCATCCAGCACGGTGACGGCCAGCCCCGTGGCCGGTTTGGTCACCGCCGGCATCATGGCGGCATCGGCCAGATTGTAATAGACGCCCATGCGGTCAAAGGGCACGTTGCCCACCCAGTGGATGGTTTTCCCCAGGCCCAACTCCTGGGCCAACCCCTGCCAATTCTGCCACAGATCCCCCTCGCCAATCATCACCGTGTGGATGGGGGGCAGATCCCGCCCCAGGCCGGGGAGCAGGGCCAGGGCCTTGAGCAGATAGTCAAAGCCCTTTTTATAGACCATGCGCCCCACGGCCAAGAGTACAATCCCGTTGTCGGGAATGCCCAACTCGGCCCGCAGATCGGCTACGCCTGCCGGGTTTGGCGTGTGGGTGGTGGGGTCCACCCCATAGGCGATCAGGTCGAACTTGGCCGGGTCCGCGCCCAGACGGTTGACCGCCACGTCCCGCAGGGACTCGGCGTTGGCGCTGATCAGCCCGGCCTGGGCAAAGGTGAAGCGGGCCATGGTGCGGAAGAGGGCGTTGCTGTCGGCCACCGTGGCGTCCGAGCCGGGGATGGAGACGGCCACGGGGATGCCCAAGATCTTGCCCACGACCGCGGCCATGATGCCGTTGGGCAAGGCCCAGTGGGCGTGCAGCACATCGGGCCGAGCGCGCACGGCCCAGGCCAGGGTGGACACGGTGCCCGCGGCCAGCATCAGCGGACTGAGCAGATAGTTGCTCCGTCGCAGCCCCATATCCTTCTCCATAGACCGTCCATAGCCGACGATATGCTGGTCGTCCGCCCACGCATAGCGATAGAGACGCAAGTCGACGCGGCCCGGTCCAAATTGGGCCGACAGGGGCCGGTTGAAGGCCGCATCGAAAGGCGCGATCACCGTCACCTGGCTGCCCTGGCGGGCCAACTCCTCGCACAGCGATTCCACAAAGTGGCCCATGAAATCGCCAGAGAACCGGGGATAGTTATGGGTCAATACACCAATTTTCATCGTTAACGTCCTGTCCTGTGATGGCGGAAGGGGCAAAAAAGCGATCCACGAATCTGCACGAATCGACACGAATCTTTTTTGATCCGTGGTGAGAAGATTCGTGCAGATTCGTGCAGATTCGTGGATCACCCCTTTCTGATCTCTCCAAAGTATAGTTCGTTGGGCCACTCGGCCAAAATCCTCTCACACTTGCGTGTCGTCCATTCCTGTGTTAATCTATCCGTAATGAGGCCGCACAATGTGTGGCCTCCGGGCGGAGACAATGGCGTCTCCGCCCTTTTTGTTGCCCAGAAATCACCGCGGAGAGTATAATGGACAGGTTGTCTTGGCCATTTGCCCAGGCACGACCACGAATCAATGCCCCTGGCGAATTTCACGAATGACAAGCAAAAAGGAGCAGCCTTCATGACCTCAGTGACGAGCTTTTTGTTCAACGAAGAGCACGAGATGGTGCGCAAGATGGCCTATGACTTCACCCGCAAGGAAGTCCTGCCCATCATCAAAGAGTATGACCGCAGCCACACCTTCCCCAAGCACCTGCTGCCCAAGATGGCCGACCTGGGCTTTCTGGGCATCTGCCTCCCCGTGCGCTACGGCGGCGCTGGCATGGACTACATCTCCCTTGGCCTGGTCTCCGAAGCCCTGGAATATGGGGACTCCTCCATCCGGGAGACCGTGGCCGTCCATTTGGGGCTGCACGCCCTGCCCATCTTCCAGTGGGGGACCGAGGCGCAGAAACAGCGCTGGCTGCCGGATCTGGCCTCCGGCGCCCATATCGGCTGCTTCGGCCTCACTGAGCCCGGGGCAGGCAGCGACGTGGCCGGCATGGTCAGCCGCGCCCGGCGTGACGGCGACGACTACTTGCTTTCCGGTGAAAAGATGTGGATTACGCTGGCAGATGTGGCAGATCGCTTCTTAGTCTTTGCCAAGACGGACCCGGAATTGGGGGCCAGAGGGATTAGCGCCTTCGTATTGGAACGGGGTTGGGCCGGGCTGACCACAGGCACCATCGAGGGCAAGATGGGCGTCCACGCCAGCAACACGGGCTGGATCGCCATGCAGGATGTGCGGGTGCCCGCCAGTCACCGCCTGGGCGAAGAGGGCGAAGGCTTCAAGATCGCCATGAGCTGTCTGGACAATGCCCGCTACGGCGTGGCCGCCGGGGCCGTGGGCGTGATCCGGGCCTGCATGGACGAGTCGATCAAGTACGCCTTCGCCCGCAAGACCTTTGGCAAGCCCATCGCCGAATATCAATTGGTGCAGCAGATGATCGCCCAGATGCAGCAGGATCTGGACGCCGGGGAGCTGCTGGTGTGGAAGGCGGGCATGCTCAAAAACATGGGCGTGCGCAACACCCGAGAGACCAGCGCGGCCAAATGGTTCTGCACCGACGCCGCCCGCCTGGCCGCGGACAACGCCGTCCAGATCCACGGCGCCTATGGCTATTCGGACGAATACAACGTGGAGCGTCACCTGCGCAACACCAAGAGCGCCGTGATCTACGAAGGCACCTCCCAGATCCACACCCTCATGCAGGCCGCCTACGCCATGAACCTGCGCCAGGACAAACCCATCCGTTGCGAAATGCCCGCGTATGATGCAGAGGCATGGGGAGAGGGTTGAAGGTAGCAGGTTGCAGGTAGCAGGCAGCAGTTAGCAGTTGGCGGATAGCAATGGTTTGTGGCGGTCATGCCAATCGCTACCTGCTGCCTGCTACCGGCTGCCTGCTGTTTCAACCCTCTCACAACAGTTGCCCAACAGATCTAAAACTTGG
>CAZKEX010000337.1:0-2459 GCA_964551895.1 uncultured Caldilineaceae bacterium
GACGGCGGCTGGGGCTACTGGGCCCGGGAAGAGAGCCGACCCTTTATCAGCGCGTATGTGCTGTGGGGCCTGTGGAACGCCGACCAGATGGGCTATAGCGTGCCCCCGGCCACCCTGCTCAACGGCATGCGCTTCCTCGACCGCAACTTCGTGGCCCCGGCCAGCCTCACCAACAACTGGCAGTACAACGAAATGGCCTTCGTCCACTTCGTCCTGGCCGAGATGGGCCAGGGGGACGCCGGCCGCATGACCACCCTCTTCGAGGTGCGAGAGCGGCTGGACCTCTATGGCAAGGCCTACCTGGCCATGGCCATGGCCGATGTGGGGCTGACGGAACAGTCCAACGCCCTGTTGGATGACCTGGCCGGCCGGGTGGAGATCAGCGCATCCGGGGCCATGTGGGCCGAACAGTCCGTGGACTGGTGGAACATGAACACGGACACCCGATCCACGGCCATCGTCCTGGCCGCCTTCAGCCGTCTGCGCCCGGACTGGGAGATCCTGCCCCAAGCCGTGCGCTGGCTGATGAGCGCCCGGGAGGCCCGCAGTTGGACCACCACCCAAGAGACCGCCTGGGCCCTGATCGGCCTGACCGACTGGATGGTGCAGACCGGCGAGCTTCAGCCCGACTACAACTGGACTGCCCAACTCAACGGCGTGCCCTTGGGCAGCGGCAGCTTCAGCGCCGAGACGGTTCGGGAGCAGATCACCCTGCGCACGGCCATCACGGAGCTGCTGCGAGATCAGGCCAACGCCCTGCGCCTGGGCCGAGACAGCGATACGGGCCAGCTCTACTACACCACCCAACTGCGCTACTTCCTGGACGCCACCGCGGCGCCCGCCCTGGATCGGGGCTTCGTGGTCGAGCGCTCCTTCGCCGCCGCGGACGGGGCGAAGATCGGCCAGACCATCAGCAGCGCGGCCGTAGGCGACGTGATCAGCGTCACCGTGCGTCTGGTGGTGCCCAGCCCTCGGTACCATGTGCTGGTCGAAGTGCCCATCCCCGCGGGGACGGAGCCCATCGACATCAGTCTGGCCACCACCAGCGACAGCTTCGGCGAACCCCAGCTTGAACAGCTCGACCGACCGGTCTCCGCCTACTGGTGGTCCTACTGGACCCCCACGGCCACGGACATCCGGGACGACAAGGTGGCCCTCTTCGCCACCAACCTGCAACCGGGGACATACGCCTACACCTTCCAGGTCCAGGCCACCACCCCCGGCGAATTCCGGGTCCTCCCCGCCCACGCCGAGCAGATGTACTTCCCCGATGTGTGGGGGCGTAGCGCCGGCGGGCTGTTCACCGTGACCGAGTAGAGACGCAAGATTTTGCGTCTCATCGCACGGATGAGAAATGAAAAAGGGGAGGATGACCGTGAATGGTCATCCTCCCCTTTTCTGTTCTGACCGTACGAACAGGTTTGAAACCCATGGGCATCAAGTTAAGGAATCGTGTGTGAGGCAGAGCGTTGGAAACGAGGGGGGCAATCCCGGAAAGGGCCGGTTCTTCTTGGGTTCATACAGATGTGTTGGCCCATTCCGGGATTGAAGGGGGAATCACGACCATTCCGGGATTGGGCCAACACTACCTGCTCTACCCCAAATCGCCCGGCCCAATCCCGGAATGCCCCGTTCGTGACGGCGGCTACTCAACCGCTGCCAGTCTGCGACCACAAAACCCTTAGCCTCATGCCTATGGGTCTGAAACCTGCCCCTACGCGGATGCCAGAATCCGCTCGATCAACGTCTCCACCCCCACATCCGCCCCGCCGTGGATCTCCCACGGGATGGTCACATGGCTGTAGCGGCGATAGAGACAATCCCGGGCCGTGAGCAGTTGGGGATAGCAACGCTCAAAGGCGTCCAGGGGGGACTCGTCCACCTCCTGCTGATAAACCCCGTTCCACAACACAGGCCGGGGATTTTTCAGATAGGATTGCAGCATGGTCTGGAAGGCATCCACCGGCGGGGCCAGATAGACCAGCCGGGCCACCCGGCGCAGATCGTGGAGGGTGGCTTCGGGCACATAGATCACGCTGCCCGTGGTGTCAACGACCACATCTGCATCGGCCTGCGCCCCCGCCAGACTCGTGGCGATCTCCTGCATCACTGCGATCTCGTGGGCCTGATAACGCTCGGCCCGCTGGGGATAGTGGGCCTCGTAGGGCAGGCCCATCCACTGGGCCATGTGGAAGAACTCCCCGGTGGGCGCGCCCACCTCCTGGGCCAGCCGGGCCGCGATGCGATCATCGCAGCCGATGCGCTGATAGCCGATATCGACCATTTTCCTGGACCAGTGGCTCTTGCCCGTGCCGGACATGCCGATCAGTGCGATGTGCATAATGAATTCTAGGCCGCCATCGTCTCAAAAGCCACGTGCAACGGGCTTGATTGGGGCATGATAAAGGGGGTGGTTCATTTTGGGCCAGATCGACCTTTACAATTCCCGACGATAAGTT
>CAZKEX010000337.1:2559-5437 GCA_964551895.1 uncultured Caldilineaceae bacterium
AAGGGGGTGGTTCATTTTGGGCCAGATCGACCTTTACAATTCCCGACGATAAGTTTCGCTTGGGCTGGGTGAAGAAATTCTTGACTTTTATGGATCAAGACCTTATACTTCCACCCAACCATAGACCCTGTTCTTGGGTCCTAAAGGAGGCCTGCGATGCAACAAGCGAAATTTAGTCTAACACCACCACTGGTCGAATTTTTGAGTGCCTATCATGCCTACGGATATAAGGATAAAAGTTCAATGGTCCGAATTGCGTTGCAACGGTTCCGAGAAGAACTCGAACTGCAGAGCCTCCAACAATCGGCTGCCCTGTACGCTGAACTCTATGATCAAGATGCGGAACTACACGAACTAGCCGAGACCGCGTTACAGGATTGGCCGGAATGACCCTATTAAAACGCGGCATGGTGATTGATGTAGACCTCAACCCGACAAAGGGTTCTGAAACCGGGAAAATACGTCCCTGTGTCATCGTGACGAACGATGTTTACAATGCGAGAGTGCCAGTGATACAGGTGGTCCCTCTCACAGAGTGGAATGAAAAGAAGGGACGGATCAGGACAAATGTTGAAATTGCCCCGGTTCAAAACAATGGGCTGTCGAAGAAGTCTGTAGCGGATTGTCTGCAAACCCGGCCTATAGATCATCGGTTTCGAATGGTCAAGATACGTGGCGAATTGACTTCAGAAGAGATGAAACAAATTGATGATGCATTGAAAATCGTTTTTGCTTTGTAGATGGAAAAGACGCTCCACCCAACTTCACTGTACTTCCCCGCCATCCCCACACCCCACCCATGCGTAACCTGTGCATTCACTGGGGCACGGCCCTTTTCCTGGGCTGGGTGAAGAACGACTGCGTTATATTACCTCCGAACCGCAATTCGGCAAAGCTGGTGTCCAGCTTGGTGAGTTCCCGGTGCAATTCCCGTTCATGGGCTTCCGCCGAGTATTCCCGGATCAAGCGCTCGATCCGTTCTGGGTAGTCGCCGCGCATGGGTTAAGGGTCCCCCTGCCTATTTGCGGTCCGCCGGAATATAGGGGATAAGCCCCTGATCGAATGCCTGTTCCTGGACCTCACGAGGCATGGAGCGAATGTCCCTGATCAGGCCGTTGATCTCAAACATCCACACCAAGGGGTTGCTGCCCAGTCTGCTGGGCAGGGTCCAGTCCGGGTCCAGTTGGGACATACCGAACAGGTCACGAATCTGCTTGGCCTTGTTGGCCCCGGTACTCTTGCTGAGGTCAAAGGCGGCGCACAGATCCTCGGCCTTCATGAAGGGCTTGCTGTTTTTATCAAAAAGGAAGTTGACCGTGCCCAGGGCATAGAGGATGCCGCAGGCCCAACTCCCCGGTCTCCCGGCCAGGAGGGGAGACGGGCGTTTGCGTCCCAAGGCCGCGGCCAGTTGGCGGGCCAGGGTTGCGTATTCCTCGTTCAGGTGTTGACGGCAGACCGCATCGGTCAGGTCGATGATAGCCTGGTAGGCCGGTTCCACGGCCTTGGGGACGGATTCAGATTTGGCGGTGGGCATGGGGTAGGGTTTCCTTGGGTGGGCGGATAATTTTTGATAGGATTCGGGGAATGGTCTTCGCCCAAGATCTGGTGTTGCTCATCCATGCCCCGCGGGGATTCGGGCAAGCTGCATCACAAGACGCAAGGCATCGTTGACCGCTTCTGGCGTGGGAAAGGCCTCGGCTACGTCGGGGGCAAAAATGGCCACCCTGACTATTCCGTCCCAAGCATGGTATGCCAAACTTTTCCATCAAACCTGATCCGGTTCTGTTTTTTCAAGCTCTGTTGGGCATTTCGAATATCGTGCTTCCACGCTTTCCCAAACCTTTGTCCAGAGATAACTAACTCCTCCGTGTCATCACACAGGTCGGGCAGCAATTGTTTAACACGGGGATGGATTTGTTGAGTGGAAAGCGGCTCTTGTGACAAGACGTACAGAATCGCCTCAGAAAACAAACTGTGGGCAGATCTTGTACCGACATATGCTTCGATGAATTTGAGGTTTGCACCTTTGAGCACGTCATCAAACTGCTTCTTTGCCGAAGAAGTAGCCGATCTTTGAACTGTGCGGTATTGGGCAGACAAGTCACTGGCAACTTCAGAAAGCTCGTCTATCTGTTGCCTACCCAAAACGTTCCCAATCCGAGCATACGAATCCATGTCTGCCTTAATCCGATACACCAAAGCAAGATCATGGATTCCAACGCCGTATTCATAGTTTGAGTCAAGGCCAGATCGCGTAAGATTTGCCGATCCTATAACAGCAAAGGATCCGTCAAAGATGTAGACTTTTGCGTGAAGATGGGGAAGCGTGAATATCTCCGAACCATCCATCAAATCACGGAATGTCTTTAGCGCCTCCATATCAAGAGATCCGCCAAGCACACTTTCAGTTCTCAAATCCGTTATGACACGTACATGAGGCTTAATACTCGATCCATGGGAGAGTAGGCGACCACAAACGTATTCTGCCTCAGATTTCTTGATGAATGGTGACGCGATGATAAGTTCGCTTCGCACGTCATCGAGAGCTCTTTCAAAGTGATGTCGCCACGGGCTCCGGTACAGTTCGATCATCACATCATTTGACCCTGTGTAAGAACGAAGGGAACGCAACTTTCTAGGGTACTACGAAACGTTCTGGTTCCATTCGCAATACTTTCAACGTCTTTGGCATCAACAATTATTACCGGTTTTCCACAATCATGGCGAATACGCTTTGCATACCACTTTGCCTTCTCAGTCACTTGACCCAATCCGACAACGACTGCAACATCTGAATCAAAATAGCTCATCAGGCCGACTTCCTTAGCAACATCATCCATTTCAATAGTTGGGGTGTTTCTGCACTGAATCTGCCATC
>CAZKEX010000338.1:0-5420 GCA_964551895.1 uncultured Caldilineaceae bacterium
ACGGACCGGGCTAGAGCAAGGATCTGCGGAGTTATTTACGCCGGGCTGTACTAGAGCGCGACAAACTGTAGATCTCAATCTAATCTGAATTGGGTGTGTTCAAAATGAGTTGGCGGAGTAGGCATCCTCAGATGCCGGGCCGTTCGCATTTGAGAATGCTCACTCCTCAGCTCAACTCATTTCGGCCTACTCAACCGGCGCTGGTCTGGAAACCCGGACATTCCCAATGAACCAAAAGTTACGGAACTGGGATAGAATAAAGTATAATACCCGTATTACCTCCCCTTCCCCCCGTTAGGCCAGCCTACTGTTTTCCAAACCCACCCTTAAAGGAGAAGACCTATGCGAACGACCAAACTGTTGCCCATTCCCATTCTCATTCCCATTCTCATTCTCGTTCTTGTTTTGGCCATGGCCGCCTGTGTGGCCCCGGCCCCGCCCGTGGCCCCCTCTGCCGGGGACGCTGCCGCACCCGCCGCGGATCAACCGGCGGTCGCCGAACCGGCCGCGCCCTCCGGCAACCTGATCGTCTACACCAGCGTGGACGAGGAGAACGCCCACAAGCTGTTGGACGCCTTTGTGGCGGACACGGGCATCAACATGGAGATCGTCTTCCTCTCCTCTGGCCCGGCCCTCAGCCGCATCGAGGCCGAATCGGCTCGTCCCCAGGCTGACATCTGGTTTGGCGCCCCCAGCGAGAACCACATTGTGGCCAAGGAGCGGGGCCTGACCCAACCCTACATGTCCCCGGAGGCCGCGGCCCTGGACGCCCAGTTCACGGACGCGGATGGCTATTGGAACGCCTTTTACATGAACCCCCTGGGCATCGGCGTGCGCACGGACATCATGGCCGAGCGGGGCATTGAAGCGCCCACCTCCTGGGAGAGCCTGACCGACCCGGCCTATGCTGGCCTGATCCAGATGTCCTCGCCCCAATCCTCGGGCACGGCCTACGCCGTGGTCATGACCCTGGACACCCTCTTTGGCGAGGACGCCGCCTTTGAGCTGATGAAGGCCATGAACCCCAACATCCAGACCTATACCCAGAGCGGCACGGCCCCTGGCAAGGCCCTGGCCATCGGCGAGACCGTGATCGGTATTCAGTTCACCCCGGCCTTCCTCAAGCTGATCGACGAAGGCTATCCGGTCAGCCTGATCATCCCGGAAGAGGGCGTGGGCTACGAAGCCGCGGCCATGTCCATCCTCAAGGGCGCGGCCAATGTGGAAAATGCCCAGAAGTTGGTGGATTGGATGCTCTCCCAGGAAGGACAGGGGCAACTCAGCGCCCAGAAGACCTACTTCTTCCCCGTGCGCTCGGATGTCTCTGCCGGTGCAGGGGTGCCGGAGTTGAGTTCCATCAAGCTGGTGGCCTACGATCTGGAATATGCCGCGGCCAACAAGGAGCGGCTGGTGAATCGTTGGGCCGAAGAGGTGCTGGCCCAGTAAAGACCAATAAAGATTGGATTCAATGGCTATACTCAAATAGAACGCGGGTGACGCGGATCTGGCGGATCATAAACGGATCAATGCCTAGGCATCGAGACAAGATCCGTGATAATCAGTTTGATCCGCGTCATCCGCGTTCTATTCTGGAGCGTGATTTTCATGTCAAGACTACAGCGCGCCCGGCGTGAACTGGCTCTACTGCGTCGAGATCCCCTGCTCTTTGTCCTGGTGATCGTGATCGCCCTGGCCCTCTTTACCTTTGTGCTGGCCCCACTCTTTGCCGTGCTGGTCAAGAGCCTTCAGGTGCGGGGCACAGAGGGGCTGACCCTGGCCAACTACGAGCGCTTTGCCAATACCGCCTATCTGCGCCAGGCCCTGGTCAACAGCCTGAAGGTGGGGCTCTCCACGGCCACCGTGGGCGTTTTCATCGGCTATATCGCCGCCTTCACCCTCACCCGCACCAACATCCCCGGCAAGCCCATCTGGCATGTGATCCTGATCCTGCCGGTCATTTCCCCGCCCTTTGTCAGCGCCATTGCCATCCTGATGCTCTTTGGCTTCAACGGTCTCTTCACCAAACAGTTGTTGGGCATCCAGGACTTCAACATCTACGGCTATCGGGGCGTGGTCCTCTCCCAGATCTTCACCTTCGCCCCCATCGGCTACATGACCCTGCGGGGGGTGCTGAGCAGCCTGAGCCCCACCTTGGAAGACGCGGCCATGAACATGGGCGCGACCCGTTGGCAGACATTCCGCCGGGTGGTGTTGCCCCTCTCGTTGCCGGGGATCGCCAGCGCGTTTCTGGTGGTCTTTATCGAGTCCTTGGCCGATTTTGGCAATCCCCTGGTCCTGGCCGGCAGCCGCTTTCCCATGTTGGCCCCCCAGGCTTTTTTGGAGATCACAGGTTCCTTCAACCTGCAGATGGGGGCCACCCTGGCCGTGATCTTGTTGCTGCCCTCCATCACCGCCTTTGCCATCCAGCGCTATTATCTGCAAAAACGCCAATATGTGACCGTCACCGGCAAGCCCGCCACCTCCGCCTCCAAGATCGTCAGCCTGGGCATGCAGCGGCTGCTCACGGCGATCCTGGCCGGTTTCGCCATCTTTATTGTGATCTTCTACGGCACCATCCTGGCCGGGGCCATCACCAAGGTGTGGGGGTACGACTACACCCTGACCTTTGAGCATTTCCGCTACACCTTCAGCGTCGGGCGCGAGTCCATCAAGGACACGATCACCGTGGCGATTGTCTCCACGCCCATCTCTGGCATATTGGGCATGTTGATCGCCTTCCTGGTCATCCGCCGCCGCTTTCCCGGCAAGAGTGTGCTGGAGTTCAGCGCCATCCTCAACTTCGCCGTGCCGGGGACGGTGATCGGCATCGGCTACATCTTGGCCTTTAACCAGCCGCCCTTGATCTTGGTGGGCACCTTTGCCATTCTGGCCCTCAACTTCATCTTCCGCTACATGCCCGTGGGCATCCAGTCGGGCATGGCCGTGTTGAGCCAGATCGATCCCAGCATCGAGGAGGCGGCCCAAAATCTGGGGGCCGACGGCGTCACCACCTTCCGCAAGATCACCCTGCCCCTGATCGCCCCGGCCTTCTTCTCCGGCCTGGTCTTTGCCTTTGTGCGGGCCATGACCGCCATCAGCGCGGCCATCTTCCTGGTTTCGGCCAAGTGGAATTTGATGACCGTGCAGATTCTCAACCAGGTGGGCTCCGGGCGGTTGGGGGTGGCGGCGGCCTTTAGCGTGATCTTGGTCTTCATCGTGATCGTCGCCATCTTTGTGATTGGCCGGGTCGTTCCTGGCGGCGGCGCCACCAGCATCATCAGAGTTCAGGAGTAATCATGGCTACGGATCTGCGCATCGTTAATTTGACCAAGGAATTTGAGAGCTTTGACCAGACCGCCAGCAAAGTTGTGGCCGTGGACAATGTGGGACTGGATGTGGAAAAGGGCGAGTTGGTCACCCTGTTGGGGCCAAGCGGCTGCGGCAAGACCACCCTCCTGCGCATGATCGCCGGTTTCGAGGACCCGACCCGGGGCGACATTTTCCTGGCCGACAAGCGGGTCAACAACCTGGCCCCCAACCAGCGCAACGCGGCCATGGTCTTCCAGTCCTACGCCCTCTTCCCCCATCTGGATGTGCTGGACAACGTGGCTTTCGGCCTGAGTCTGCAACATCTGCCCGCCAAACAGATCAAGGAGCGGGTGCAAGATGTGTTGGAGCTGGTGGGGCTGAAGGGGCTGGAGCGGCGCACCACCAGCCAGCTCTCCGGCGGCCAGCAGCAGCGGGTGGCCCTGGCCCGGGCCATCGTCATGGAGCCCCGCATCCTGCTCTTCGACGAGCCTCTCTCCAATCTGGATGCCAAGCTGCGGGAGCAGATGCGCATCGAGATCCGCCAGTTGCAGCAGCGTCTGGGCATCACCAGCATCTATGTCACCCACGACCAGGTCGAGGCCATGAGCATGTCCGACCGCATTGTGGTCATGAACCACGGGCGCATCGAGCAGGTGGGCACACCCCAGGAGATCTATGCCCGGCCCCGCAATCGCTTTGTGGCCGACTTCATCGGCAAGGTCAACTTTGTCACCGCCCAGGTCCACGGACCGGGCCAGGTGCAGATCCTGGACCAGATCCTGCCCGTGTCGGATCTACCGGAGAGCGTGCCAGGCGCCTCCGCGGCGCTCACCTTGCGCCCGGAGGCGGTCACCCTGGTGGAGACCGGGGGGCAGATGGCCGGCAAGGTGACCCGAGCCACCTTTCTGGGCGGCAACGTCGAATATGCCGTGGAGGTGGCCGGCGTCGGCGAAATTGTGATCCATGACAGCAACCCGGTGGTCCGGGGCCTGCATCAGGTCGGCGAGTCGGTGCATCTCGCCCTTTCGCTGAAGGCGCTGCACGCCCTGCAGGAAGCGTGAACTTGACACAGCCACCCCGACGCATGTGCCCACGCTGGCTGCTACACCAACCGCAACGTCAACATAGGGCGACTGGCACAAAAAAAGAGGGCGGGATCTATGGATCCCGCCCTCTTTTTGCATACCATCTCAACCGTTGCCGCAGACAGACACAGCCCTTGACCTCGACTTCTTCTCTACTCCTCCGCCATCTCCAGCTCCTCGATCAACTGCACCAGATCCGTGCGGGTGACGATGCCGATGATCTTGCCGTTTTCCACCACGGGCAACGAGCGGTGGCCCCGCTTCATCATCTGGGTGGCGACGTGGTCGATGGCGTCGTCCGGGGCCACAGTGGTGACTTTGGTGGACATCAACTCCGCGGCGTTGACGGCCAGGATGTGGCGCACCTGCGCTTTGTAGTCGGCATAATCGTCCAGGCCAAAGGGGAGCAGCCCCCACAGCAACGGGAAATAGGTCGGCTCCTTGGCCGGGGCGTGTCGGGAGATCAGGTCCAGCTCCGAGACGAAGCCCACCAGCTTGCCCTCGGTGTTGACCACAGGTACGCCGCTGATCTGGTTGGCCCGCATGATCCACGCCAGCTTCTGGATAGGCGTGTCCGGTGTGACGGTGATGACGTTGTTGGTCATGATGTCCCGAACTTGCATGGTGGGGTCCTTTCTGAAGGAAGGCAAAAGGCAAAGTGCAAAAGGGGTGTGGGGTGGATGAGACGGTGGGTTGGATGGGGAAACCGTGTGGATCGGACAGGATTCGAACCTGTAACCAAGGAGTTATGAGCCCCCTGCTCTGCCATTGAGCTACCGATCCAAAGAAAAAAAGGTTGACTGGTTGATTTGTTGATTTTGCAGACCAGATGCCCCTACGTGGGCGAGGCCATAAAAAAATCAACAAATAAACAAATCAACCAACTTGAGCGGGTAGCGGGAATCGAACCCGCGTAATCTGCTTGGAAGGCAGAGGCTCTACCATTAAGCTATACCCGCATGAGTCGGGGCGAGAGGATTTGAACCTCCGACCCCAGCGTCCCAAACGCTGTGCGCTGCCGGACTG
>CAZKEX010000339.1:0-5414 GCA_964551895.1 uncultured Caldilineaceae bacterium
GGTTTCGTAGAGAACCCGGAGGGGAAAACCTTGCTTTTCTTTGCGTTCTTGGCGACTTTGCGGTGAATTTGACCTTTTTTTCAGCAGAGCCATTGGTTGATTGGTGCAATTGTGCGGTGGATTGGCTTGGTATGCAAATTTGAGGGGCGGTGGGGTGGGTGGGTTTGGTCTGGCGTGGGTGATGGTCTATCCGGGTTTAGGTCTCTCTGCGGCCAGATGTGGTATAATTTTTCAGTTGATTTCTTGTTTCACTTGTTCTTTCTGGAGGAAAACCCATGAGTAACTACAAAAAATCCGGTTGGAAGTCCCTTTCTCGCAGCCAGAAGTTCTTTTATGGCCTGAGCATTTTGATCATTCTCAGCATGGTGCTTGGGTCGGTTGCATCCATCGGGGCCGGTTTCTAAGCGTTCCCCGACCCTAGAATCACCCGGAAGGGTAACAATTCAATGACCGCGGACGAGCGGCGGGGTCTGGTCTATGTGGGGATTGCGGTGCTCTTTTTCAGCACCAGTCCGGTGCTGATCCGGTGGGCCGCGGCCACCCTCACGGCCTACGAGATCACTGCCGGGCGGATGATGGTGGCAGCGGTGGCCGTGCTGGGGCTGGCCCTCTTCCGACGCCACCCTCTGCCCCCCCGGCAGGATTGGCCCAAATTCGCCTTCTTTGGCCTGGTGACAGCCCTGCACTTTGGCTTTTACATCGCCTCCCTGGCCTATACCTCCATCGCCCACAGCCTGGCCATCATCTACACCGCGCCGGTCTTTGTGGCCATCTTCTCGCTGATCTTCCTGAAAGAGAGCCTGGCCCTGCGCCAGTGGGTGGGCATCGGCGTGGCGGTGTTGGGGGTGGCGGTGCTGGCGGGCTTCGAGCCTCACTTCACCCGGCGCATGTTGATCGGCGACCTGCTGGCCCTGGGCAGCGCCATCACCTTTGGGGTCTACAGCGTGGCCGGGCGCAGCCAGCGGGACCGCTATCCGCTCTTTGCCTATGCGGGGACAGTCTACGCCGTGGCCGCCCTCTGGCTGATCCCGCCGGCCGCGGCCAGCTTCAGCCCGGATGGGTATACGTGGGCCGCGGTGGGCAGTATCGTCTTTCTGGGGCTGTTCCCCCTGGGGCTGGGTCACACCCTGTACAACGCGGCCCTGCGCCGGGTCAGCGCCACCTATGTCAACCTGATCGCCACCCAAGAAGTGACCGGGGGCATTCTGTTGGGCATCCTGCTCTTGGGCGAATACCCCACCATCAACAGCGTGATCGGCGCCCTGGTCACCCTGGCCGGGATTGTGTTGGTGGTGATTTAGGCGAGGGGCGAGTTGTGAGGGGCGAGTTGCCAGGGTTCTGTTCAGCCCCTACCTTTGTCCACACAATCCAAAATCCCAAATCCAAAATCTAAAATCTCCAAGGAGTTTTTTTGTGATCGATTTCTCTGCTATCTCTCCCCTGGTCTTGACCATGCTGGCCCTGTTTGGCCTGGCAGTGCTCAGCTTTATCTGGTTGTTGTTGAAAAATCGCAGTCGCAAGGACTACAGCTTCTTTGTGTTGCAGGGAGAGATCATGGACAAGGAGTGGGGGGCGGCGGCGCCAGGCCTGCTCTTCGTGGTCTCCTTCTTGGGGCTGATCTTTTCCTTTGGCCCTCTCTTCTGGTCCCTGAACTGGACGTGGATCGCCGTGATCTGGAGCGTGCTAAGTTTTTGGATCATGCTCAATCTATGGGCCAACTTCCGGCGGGGGGCGGCCCAGCGCAAGCGCAAACAGGAAAAGGCCGACGTGGACCCCTATTCCGCCGCCGCCATCATCCGCCAACGCCAAAAAGCCAACAAACGCCGCAAGCGGTGAGGTTTGCAGTGAGAAAACTATTTTGTAGCCACGAAGAAGGGAAGATGGGAAGGCGCACGAAGACAAAACAGGGTTCTTCGTGCGCCCTCCCATCTTCCCTTCTTCGTGGCTACGTTTGATCTACCCCTTCTTGCCCAGCAATTCTCAAGTTAACGCAGGACAATAAACCTCTTGACGGGTTGATGGGGGATTTACAACACGCACCCAAGGAACACACCCATGACCCACCACCCCACCCGCCTCACCCCCCGTGAGCGGCTCAACAATTGGTTTTACGGCATCCCCGCGGTGGCCCAGTGGTGGGCCGGGCGGACGGCCAAGCGCTCCGGCAACCTGGACGGCGGCGGCGGGGCGATCCCCTTTGCCCGCCTTCGCAAGCCCCTCAGCCGCAGCCGGGTGGCCCTGATCACCACGGGTGGGGTGCATATGGCGGATCAGCCCCCCTTCGACATGGAAGACAAAGAGGGCGATGCCACCTTCCGGGAGATCTCCGGCGACGCGGATCTGGCCCGGATCACCATCACCCACAACTATTACAACCACACGGACGCCGACCGGGATCTGAACGTGGTCTTCCCCTTGGGCCACATGCGGGAGCTGGCCGAGCGGGGGGTGCTGGGCCAGGTGGCTCCCCGGCACTATGGCTTCATGGGCCACATCGAAGGGCCCCATGTGGCGCGGTTGATCCGGGAGACGGCCCCGGCGGTGGCGGCCAAACTGCGGGCGGACGGCGTGGATTTCGCCTTTCTCACCCCGGCTTGAGGTCTCTGCAATCGGTCCGTGGGACTGATCGCCCGTGCTATCGAAGCCGGTGGTATCCCCACCGTCACCGTCTCCCTGGCCAGGGATCTGACCGAGGCCGTGGGTGCGCCCCGCTCGGTCTTTGTCAAGTGGCCCCTGGGCCACCCCCTGGGCGAGGCTGACGCCCCTTTGCAGCAGCGCACGATCATTTTCGATGCCCTGCGTTTGCTCCAAGAGGCCACCCAGCCCGGCATCATCCTAAACCTGGACTATCCCTGGCGTCGGCAGGTCTATGTTGAACCGGATTGGTCTCGATTGGCGTAAAAAAGGAGGGTTATCCCCATGCCTAGACCCAATGTTGTTCGAGCTGAGAAGAAGCCGCCCCCGCCCCCCAAACGTCCGCCCATCCTGTGGACCCGGGTGTTGATGGGCTTTGCGCTGAATGTGATAGTGGTCACCCTGGGCATAACCAATTTTGGCCAGGTGGTCAACGGTCCCCTGTGGGTGCTGGCCGGGTCGGCGCTCTTTGGCGGCCTGACCAGCCTGCTGGTTCCCCAACGGGCCGGGGTGCATGTCTTCCTGGCCGGCATGTTGAGCGTCCCCTTCCTGGCCATCTTCATCCTGCCCGCGCCCCTGGCCTGGCAATACGCCCTCCTCGCCGGCGGCGTCTTCGCCCTGGCCGGGTTGGTCGTGGATCTGCTGCGCAGGCTGCGGTGAGACAGGGAGAAGGGGAGACAGGGAGACAAGGAGACAGGGAGACAAGGAGACAAGGAGACAGGGAGACAAGGAGCGGTGGACACCGGCCTGCTCTCCTTGTCTCCCCCTCTCCCTGTCTCCCCCTCTCCCTGTCTCCTTGTCTCCTTGTCTCCTTGTCTCCTTGCCTAACAAATCGGAGTTAACCCCATGATGCACGGCGGCGGTTGGTGGAGCTATATTGCCCACGACCCATCCAAAGGCAAGCCCCAAGTCAGCCGCGAGCTGCTGCGGCGGGTGATGGCCTATGCGCGGCCCTATACGGGCCGGGTCATTCTTGTCCTGTTGACCATTGTGACCATCTCGTTGATCGAGCTGATCCCGCCCCTGCTCTTCCGGGATCTGATCGACAATGTGTTGCCCACAAAGGACTATACCCGGCTCAACTGGCTGGCCCTGTTGTTGGTGGGCGTACCCATCATCAGCGGGTTGATCAGCGTGGCCCAACGCTATTTCAGCGCCCAGGTGGGCGAGGGCATCATCTACGATCTGCGCCAGGAGATGTACGCCCACCTGCAGCGCATGTCCATCCGCTTCTTCACCGTCACCAAGGCCGGGGAGATCATCTCCCGCTTCACCAATGACGTGGTGGGGGCGCAGAACGCAGTCACCGGCACCATCCCCAACATCGTCACCAACGTGATCACCCTGGTCTCCACCCTGGCCGTCATGCTCTCCATGGAGTGGCGGCTGACCCTGCTCTCCGTGCTGGTGGTGCCCCTCTTCCTGATCCCCGCCCGCCGGGTGGCCGTGATCCTGCGGGAGATCCGCCGGGAGGCCATGGAGTACAACTCGTCCATGAGCACCGCGGTCAACGAGACCCTGAGCATCAACGGGGCCATGCTGGTCAAGATCTTTGGCCGTCAGCGCCAGGAGGTGGGCCGCTTCGAAGGCTTCAACGCCAAGACCCGGGACATCGGCATCCGCCGGGCCACCGTGGGCCGCTGGTTCTTCATGGGCCTGGGCATCTCCGCGGCCCTGGGCACGGCGTTGATCTATTGGGTCGGCGGCATCTTTGTGCTGGAAGGGGCCATCAGCATCGGCACCATCGTGGCCTTTGCCGCCTTTCTCAGTCGGCTCTATGGCCCCATTTCCGCCCTCACCAACGTGCAGGTCGAGTTTGCCCAGTCCATGGTCAGCTTTGAGCGGGTCTTTGCCTATTTGGATCTGCCTGTTGAAATCGAAGATCGTCCCGACGCCGTGAAATTGGGGGCCGTTGCGGGAAGGGTGACGTTTGAGGGGGTCTCGTTCAGCTACATAGATGAGGAGGAGGGAGGCGAGGAGATGGGAGGCGAGGAGGCGGACGACGCGGATGCGCCCCTGCCCGACTTCCATCGCCGATGGGCCTTGCAGGATCTGGACTTCGTCATCGAGCCGGGGGAGTTGGCCGCCCTGGTGGGGCCAAGCGGCGCGGGCAAGACCAGCATCACCTATCTGCTGCCCCGGCTCTACGACCCCACGGCCGGGCGCATCACCCTGGATGGCTATGATCTGCGGGAAGTGTCCCAGGAATCCCTGGCCCAACAGCTTGGCATGGTGACCCAGGAGACCTATCTCTTCCACGACACCGTGCGAGCCAATCTGCTCTACGCCCGGCCCAAGGCCACCCAGGCCGAGGTGGAGGCCGCCTGCCAGGCCGCCAACATCCACGAGCTGATCGCCGGTCTGCCCGACGGCTACGACACCCTGGTGGGCGAGCGGGGCTACCGCTTCAGCGGCGGCGAGAAGCAGCGCCTCTCCATCGCCCGGGTGATCTTGAAAAATCCCCGCATCCTGATCCTGGACGAGGCCACCGCCCACCTGGACAGCCAGAGCGAGGCCCTGATCCAGGCGGCCCTGGAACCCCTGATGCAGGGCCGCACCAGCCTGGTGATCGCCCATCGCCTCTCCACCATCCTGGCCGCGGACAAAATCCTGGTCATGGACAAGGGGCGGCTGGCCGAATCCGGCACCCACGCCGAACTCCTGGCCCAAGGCGGGCTGTACGCGGAGTTGTACGAGACCCAGTTTCGGCGGGAGTGATAGGGATCGGGGACTGGGGATCGGGGATCGGGGATCGGGGATCAGGGATCGGTCTCGCTTTC
>CAZKEX010000340.1:0-5395 GCA_964551895.1 uncultured Caldilineaceae bacterium
GCCACAGATTGAACGGATCGGACGGATAAAAAACGGATCTTCTTTGAAAAATCCGTGAAAATCCGTCCGATCCGTTCAATCTGTGGCCTATTTTGTACTCTCCCGCACGGCGGCTTCGGCCAGGGCCTGGTTGGAGATGACGAGGGGGATGGGCAGGTCGCCGTCATGCACGGCCAGGGGGATCTCCGTGCAGCCCAGGATCAGGGCCTGTGCCCCCCGGGCCATCAGCGCGGAGCCGACGCCCAGCAACAGCTCTTGGGCCAGCCCGGTCTCGAAGCCCGCCTTCACCCCCCGCTCTCCGTAGATGGCCTCCATCATCCGGGCCACCTCGTCGGGCGTCGGCTCCACCGGCATCAGCCCCGCCGCCCCCAGGGGATCTTGATACACCCCCACAGCAATCGTGCCGCTGGTGGCCATGATCCCCACCCGCGCCACTTGGGGATGGTCTCGGCGGATGGCCTGCACCGTCTCGGTGATCATGTTGAGGACGGGGAGCTTCACCCCCGCCTGAAGCTGCGCCCAATAGTGGTGCGCCGTGTTGCAGGGGATGGCGATCAGATCCGCGCCCATGCGGGCCAGCAGATCGATGCCCGTCTGCATGGGCGGCACCGGGTCCGCGCCGCCGTGCAGGATGGCCTGGGAGCGGTCGGGGATGGCCGTGTCGTTGAAGATCAGGATGGGAATATGCTCCTGGTCCGTCTTGGCCGGCGTGGCCCGCACAATACGGTTGAACAGATCCACCGTGGCCGCCGGTCCCATGCCGCCCAAGATGCCGATGGTACGTTTTGTCATTGTGGGTCTCCTTGGGGGGCGAGTTGCGAGGGGCGAGTTGCAGGATGTGCGATGCGAGCCACGCCCCTCATAGCTCGCAACTCGCAACTCGCCAATCGCCCAATTATGCCCACTGCGAGCTCAATTTGCAACCTTTGGCGTACTGGGGCGTATTGGATTTTGTTGGGCTGTGTTGACGGCATACGCAAATAGATTGCCCCCACCCCTGCCGTGTGCTACAATTCAACCATTCCGATCGTCAGCTAATCTCAGGCATCACGGTGAGATTGTTCTATACACAAAGAAACATAGGAGAAAAACATGGATATCGGTCGAGCGTTAACATTTTATACGGAAGATCCCCGCTGGAAAGAGAAGCTGGGTATCGGTATCGGTATGCTCTTGATCAGCACATTGCTCAGTTTTGTGTTGGTCGGCATCGTCGGCTTCGTCATTCTGATGGGCTACAGCGTGCGTCTGTTGCAAAATGTGCGGGACGGCATGGAACATCCCCTGCCCGAATGGGACCAGTGGGGAGAGGATCTGGGCCGGGGCTTCAAGCTCTTTGTGGTCACCTTTATCTGGGCCATCCCGATCTTCTTCGCCATGATCCCAACCATGATCGGTGCGGCCATGACAGACAGTATCAATGACGGGGTAGTCTTTACCGGCATTCTCTTGTTGCTCTGTGGGACCTGTCTCTCCGTCATTTACGGCCTGCTCTATGCCTTCCTGACCCCTGGCATCACCGTCCTCTTTGCCGAGGACGAGAAGATCAGCAGCGGGCTACAGGTGAAGGAAGTATGGCAATGGTCCCGGGAGCGGGTGGGCGAGGTGTTGATCGTGCTGGTGCTGACCGTTGCCGTCAGCATCGCCCTGTCGATTATTGCTCCCTTCGGTATCTTGCTCTGTGGCATCGGGCTGCTGGTCACCCTCCCCGCCTCGATGCTGTTGACCTATCTGATCCAGTATCACCTCTTTGGTCAACTGGCCCGCAGTGGCAAGACCCTGGTTCCTGCCGCGGCGGCCCCGGTCGCTCCCTTCAACGGAGATGTATGGAGCGAAGAGACCGTGGATGTAGTGACAGACGAAGAGCCAACCGACGTACTCTAGCCGATCCGGCTTGATCCCAATTGAATCTGAAACAGAGAAGCGCCCCGGACAGTATACTGTCCGGGGCGCTTCTCTGTTGTGAACGACGATCTTCCAGGAAGGGGCCACGAGATCTGGGGTATAGCGAAAAGTTGTGGCCCCTTCCTGGAAGATGGTGACACATTCGCTTTGTGATTTTTGGCACAAATGCGGATTCAGGAAAATATCGATGAATTTATGCGGAATTGTGAAAAAGCTATTGACTTTGGTGCTGTTTGTGTGGTAGGATGGCTATATCCGTGCGCAGGCCGGGATCTTCCGGCTTTTTCAGTCCATAGACACCACCCATGACCATCAAAAAGAACATCCCCCCCATCCCGTTGGACGATGCAGATCGAGCCATCCTCAAGCTGTTGAAGGATGATGGCCGAGTGCCTTTTTCCCGCGTGGCCGAGCAGTTGGGGGTCTCTGCGGGCATGGTGCGGCAGCGCACCCAGCGCTTGACCGACAACGGCGTGGTGCAATTTGTGGCTGTCACCAACCCGCTCAAGATCGGCTATCACACCATGGCCCTGATCGGGGTCAAGGCCGACGGCCAGCGGCTCAAGGAGATCGCCCGCCAGATCGCCGCCTTTGACGAGGTGATCTATTTGGTGATCACCTCGTCCACCTATGACATCCTCGTTGAAGTGACCTGTTACGACAATACCCATCTGCTGGAATTCTTGACTGAAAAGCTGAACAGCGTGGAGGGGGTGCGGGACACCGAGGCCTTTATCTACCTGGATATTGTCAAGGAAATTTATACGTGGGAAGCGCCAGAAAACCCTGCCCTCAACAAAGCGGTCTCCGAAACCGACTTTGTTGACACGTGACTGACGACCCGGCAACCGGCCGGCTGTCGTACCAACTCCCCTGACCTAACTTCTAGCTCAGCGCTTTTTTTTGAAAAACCTCCGGTGGCTCTGCCCTTCAACATGGGGCAGGGTCCGTTTACGCGTCGCGCCTATTTTGTACGGTTTCCAATCGCCCAACCCAGGGGAGGTGATAGTTGTCGGCCTACGCCGACCCAAGTCAAGAGCGTACTGTTGTCGATTTGATATGCCACAAAGCCCGCTCAATTTTGTTGTTCATTTTCAGGAGAAATAACCATGATTCGCGACACGAGTAACCGAACCAACAGCCAAGCCTATATGCAGCGCGCCCTCCAGGTGATCCCCTACGGCGTCAATTCCAACTTCCGCTATTGGGGCGAAGAGGACAGCGTGGTGGTGCAGCGAGCCGCCGGCTCCCACATCTGGGATGTGGACGGCAACCGCTACGTGGACTATCGTCTGGGCTTTGGCCCGGTCATTTTGGGCCACGCCTACCCGGAGGTGACCCGCCAGGTGGCCGAGGCCATCCAGGACGGCACGGTCTTCGCCCTCTCCAACACCTGGGAGCTGAAGGTGGCCGAGCGCATCTGCCGCATGACCGGCATGGACAAGGTGCGTCTGTCCAACACGGGCACCGAGGCCACCATGCACGCCCTGCGCATCGCCCGGGGCTACACGGGCCGAGACCTCTTTGTCAAGTTTGAAGGCCAATATCACGGCATGCACGACTATGTGATGTTCAACACCGCCGGCGCGTCCCTGAGCATGATGGGCACCCGGCAACATCCCCGCAAAGTGCGAAGCGGCGCGGGCATCCCCAGCGGCATCGAAGACTATGTGATCATGCTGCCCTACAACGATCTCGAAAAGATGGAAGAGGCGCTGGAGGAGTACGGGGAGAATATCGCCGCCATCATGGTCGAACCCCTGCTGGGCAACGCCGCCGGGATTCTGCCCCAAAAGGGCTGGCTCCAGGCCATGCGCGAGCTGTGCGACCAATATGGCATCGTGCTGATCTTTGATGAAGTGAAGACTGGATTCCGGGTGGCTAAAGGGGGAGCCCAGGAGTACTTTGGCGTCAAGGCAGATCTGGCCGCGTATGCCAAGGCCCTGGGCAACGGCTTCCCCATTGCCGCCATCGCTGGCACCGACGAGGTGATGGCCGTGGTCAAGCCGGGGATGGTGCTGCACGGCGGCACGTACGTCGGCAATGTCACCGCTGTGGCCGCCGCCGAAGCCACCCTGCGCATCATGGAGGAGGAGCCGGTCTTCGAGACCATCAACCAGCGGGGGCAGGAGTTGATGGATGGCTTGGACGAGATCCTGGAGCGCTACAGCGTCCCCCATGTGGTGACGGGCATCCCCTCCATCTTCAGCATGATGCTGGGCCGGGACACCATGCCCCAGGACATCCGGGAATTCCTGGACTCGGACACCAAGACCTACAACCGTATCGCCTGGTTCATGATCCAGCACGGCATCATGCCCGACACGGACGGTCGGGAACCCTGGTTCATGTCCTACAGCCACACCAAGGAAGACATCGCCGAAACCCTCACCGTCTTCGAGGACGCCGTCAAGGATGTCACCGGCCACACGGCCACCGTTTCTGTGCCAGCGATGGCGATGGCGTAGGAATTTTGGATTTTGGATCGGTGATTTTGGATTGGGTGATGGGAGATTGGTATGCTCCCATGCTCGGTCCCCCAATCCAAAATCCAAAATCACCAATCTAAAATCCAAAGAGGAAAGCACATGAAAATCACCCTACTGGGCGGCGGCGGCATCATTGGCCGGGTGATCGCCCGAGATCTGGTTGAAAATCCCCGGGTCACCCAAGTGGTTCTGGCGGATCTGGATGTGGCCGCGGCCCAGAAGGTGGCGGACGGTCTGAATTCGCCCAAGGTCACTGTGGAGCGCACGGATGTCACCGACACCGCCGCCCTCAGCGCCCAGTTGGCCGACAGCGGCTGCGTGATCAACGCGGTCCAATACTACTTCAACCTGGCCGTCATGGAAGCGGCCCTGGCCAGCGGCACCCACTATGTGGACCTGGGCGGTCTCTTCCACACCACCCGCAAGCAGCTTGAGCTCCACGAGCGCTTCCAGGCCGCCGGTCTCACCGCCATCCTGGGGCTGGGATCCTGTCCCGGCATCGCCAACGTGCAGGCCGCGGCCCTGGCCGACCGCCTGGACACAATCGAGACCCTGCACATCTACAACGGGGCCACCAAGGACCGCACGGGCGACAAGCTCAACTGGGCCTACAGCATCAACACGATTCTGGACGAGATCAGCGAGCCGCCCATGATCTTTGAAGACGGCGAGTTCAAGGCCGTGGCCCCGGTCAGCGGCGAGGAGATGTTTCTCTTCAAAGAGCCCATCGGCTGGGAAAAGACCCACCTCAGCCTGCACAGCGAGGTGGCGACCCTGCCCCTGGTCTTTGGCGACAGGGGGCTGAAGTCCTGCTTCTTCAAGATCAGCTTCTTTGGCTATTCCGAACCGGCCCTGCGCAAGCTGCAATTTCTGGCCGAGTTGGGCCTGGCCAGCCGAGACCCCATCACCCTGCGGGATGGGCGACAGGTGGCCCCCCGGGAGGTCGTGCTGCCCGTGCTGGACCGCTATGTCAAGGAAAACCCCGTGGCCCCGGACCCGGA
>CAZKEX010000341.1:0-5374 GCA_964551895.1 uncultured Caldilineaceae bacterium
CCCATTCCAGTCGATCCAAGGCAGATTCAGTCGCAACGGTTGACATGATTTTCCCCGGCTAAACGACTTCCTCAGCAACTTGCCCAACAAAATTCAGAAGTTTGAACCGAAAATTCTCTGCGCTGAACAATTCCGCATGGGACCGGCACGCCGCCGGATCATACGCCATCGGGTCAAAATCGGCCAGCGCCCGGACCAGACTGTCCACGGTCGGCTCGGCAAAATGTTCGCCGGTTACGCCAGGCAGGACGGTGTCTAACGCCCCCCCGGCCCCAAAGGCGATCACCGGTCTGCCGGCGCTGAGGGCTTCCACGGGGGCAATGCCAAAATCTTCCTCCCCCGGAAAGAGGAACGCCCGACACCCCCGCATGAGTTCCACAAGGGCTGGCCGGGGCTGGCGGCCCAAGAAGGTGATGTTGGGACCGGCGGCGGCTTCCAGCTCGGCCCGGTCCCGGCCATCGCCGACGATGATCAGCTTGCGGTCGGGCAGGCGGTTGAAGGCTTGCACGGCCAGGTCGATGCGCTTGTAGGGGATCAGGCGGCTGACGATCAGATAGTAGTCGCCCACTTGGCCCGCCGGGTCCGGCGTGAAGATCGACGTGTCCACAGGCGGGTGGATGATCACGCTCTCCCGGTGGTAGATCTCCCGGATGCGGGCTTGGATGGCGCTGCTGATGGCGATGAAATGGTCCACCCCCTGGGCCGCGGCGTAGTCCCAGCGGCGCAGCAGGGCCAGGGCGGGCTGCAATCCGGCGTTGATCAGGCCGCCGATCTGCTCCCGTTCCCGGTATTGGTCGTAGCGCCACAGGAAGCGGGTGGGGGTGAGGCAGTAGCAGATCTGCACCGCCCGCTGGCCCCGATTCTCGGTTTTGATACCGTGACAGAAGCCGCTTTTGTTGGTCAAGACCAGATCATAGCCGCTCACATCCAGGCTGCGGAAGGCGGCGGGGTAGAGGGGCAGATAGGCCTGGTGATGGTCCGAGACCCCGGGCAGCCCCTGCATAAAGCTGGTGCGGATCTCCCAGCCCCGGTAGGCGTCGGGCATCTTGGCCGGGTCGTAGATGCTGGTATAGACCGGCGCGCCGGGGAAGATCTCCACCAGGGCCTCGATCACATTTTCCGCCCCGCCCATCTGGTTCAGCCAGTCGTGGACCAGGGCTATCCGCGTTCCATTCGGCAAAGTTGCGTTCCTTTCAAAATAGAACACGGATTGGACGGATCGAACGGATTTTTACGGATCAAAAAAGATCCGTTTTGATCCGTTGAATCCGTCAAATCCGCGTTCTATTTTTTTCCCAATCCCGCTTCTCTTCCCGCACGAAGTGGGTGATCAGGTTGTGGTACATCTCTTCCACGGCGTCTGGGGGGAAGCCGACTTCTGCGGCCCATTGGCGGCGTTGGCGCAGAACGAGATCCCGGCGGGCCGGGGCGTCGATCTCGGCTTCGCTGTGCTTGAACTGTACGATGGCCTTGACATACTGGAAACGCTCGCCCAGGGCCTGGATGATCTGGCGGTCCAGACGGTCGATCTCGGCCCGGACTTCTTCGATTGACGTACATTCTGTCGGATTGACCATAGTCGTTCCCAAAGAGACAAGTTTTGTTCTGGATCAACTGCTGAATTGTACCGTAGGACAGACCTTGGACCAAACCTCCGCCCCCAACAACCAATCGCCCATGTTCCCTCGACTCCAACCAGCCCACAACGAACACACAACAGCCACCCACTATAGTCCAGTCGTATTCCCTGCGCACAACTTTTCAATTCTCAATTTTTTATTTTCAACTCTCACTTCAATTTGATCCCGCCAAGCTCACCGCAGCCGTTCCGACTGCGGCAACAGGAATGGAGCGACTATGTTTTCCTTTGATATGACCGACGAACAAAAAATGCTTGTGGACACGGTGCATCGCTTTGCCGAGCAACAGATGCGCAAGGTGCATCGCGAGGCAGAAGAAGCCCGCCAAACCCCGGCGGACCTGATCCGCAAGGGCTGGGAGATCGGCCTGGTCCCCGCCAGCATCGACGCCGAATATGGCGGCTTTGGCGAATATTCGGCCCTGACCAGCGCCCTCTTTATGGAAGAGTTGGGGTGGGGCGACGTGGGCATGAGCCTGCATTTGCTGACTCCCAGCCTCTTCGCCCTGCCGGTGAACCTCTTTGGCTCCAAGGATCAAAAGGCCGAATACCTGCCCCGTTTCTGCGACGAGGATTTCCCCAAGGCCACCGCGGCCCTGCTGGAGCCGGTCTTCCAGTTTGACCCAGCGGATCTGCTCACCGTGGCGGAGAAGGACGGCAAGGAGTACATCATCAAGGGCACAAAAACCTATGTGCCCCTGGCCGATGAAGCCGAGCTATTTCTGGTCTATGCCAACGAGGGGGGGCGCACCCAGGCCTTCATCGTCCCCGCGGACGCCCCGGGCGTCACCGTGGGCAAGCAGGTGCAGATGATGGGGGCCAAGGCGTTGAAGAGCTTCACCGTGGGCTTTGACAATGTGCGGGTCTCCAAGGATGCCCGATTGGGCGGGCTGCGGGGCATTCGCCTCAACCGGCTGTTGACGGTTATGCGCATCAGCATGGCCGCCTTGGCCGTGGGCCAGGCCCGGGCCGCCTACGAATACGCCCTCAAATATGCCAAGGAGCGCACGGCCTTTGGCGAACCCATCGCCCATCGCCAGAGCATCGCCTTCATGCTGGCCAACATGCGCATCGAGATCGAAGGTGCCCGGTTGATGGTGTGGGAAGCCGCCTACAAGCTGGACGCCGGTGAAGACGCCACCAAGGCCGCGGTGCTAGCCAAAAACTATGCCCAGAACATGGTCATGGAGACCACGGACGGCGCGGTGCAGGTCTTGGGCGGCCACGGCTACATCCGGGAATATCCCGTGGAACTCTGGTTCCGCAACGGCCGCGGCTTCGCCACCTGGGAAGGGTTGGTCATGGGATAGACAGAGACCGGCAGCGATACTTCGGGAGAGTGGCCGTCGCCGGACTCTGTCTGTCCCTGATTTTTTGAGAGATTGGGAGATTAGGCGATTGCCTGACATCCCACAATCTCCTAATCGCCTAATCTCTCAATCTCTTCAATCACCTGCTAAGAATCGCCCTTACAAGGCTTACCAAACCTGGAGCAAAACCCTATGTCAATCGAATTCAAGACGCCGGAACCGGTGGAGAAGCAGTTGCAGATGGTGCAGATGGTGGCGGAGAATGTCATGCGCCCGGAGAGTCGGCCCATGGACGACGCGGAGCACGCCCGGCCCACCAAATTCATCAACATGATGTGGCCCAACATGAAGGAATTGGAACGGTCCAATCTGGAAGCCTCCCTGGCCCGCAGTCGGCGCAAGGCCGAAGCCGCGGTCAACGGGAACAACGGCGTATCCACCAACGGGACTAACGGCACGCACAAGGCCAAGAAGCAGAACACGGCCTACTTGAGCCTGATCCACATGGTGGAGATGCTCAGTTGGGGGGACGCTGGCATGTATCTGTGCATCCCCGGCACCCAGTTGGCTGGGTCCGCCATCGGCGCGGTGGGCACGGAGGCCCAGAAAGAGCGCTTCCTGCGCCGCTTTACCGAGGGCGACCCCAAGTGGGGCGCCATGGCCATGACCGAACCCCAGGCCGGGTCGGACACCAGCAACATTCAGACCACGGCCACCTTTGACGCCGAGACCAACGAATGGATCCTCAAAGGCGAAAAGATCTTCTGCACCAGCGGCGGTCTGGCCTATGCCGAAAGTGATGGGCTGATCGTAGTGTGGGCCACGGTGGACAAGAGCGCCGGCCGGGCCGGGATGAAGCCCTTTGTGGTCGAGGCCGGCACCCCTGGTCTCCAGATCATCAAGGTTGAAGAAAAGCTGGGCATCCGGGCCAGCGACACAGTCTCCTTTGTTTTGGACAACTGCCGCATCCCCGCAGACAACGTGCTGGGGGACCCGGAAGTGCAGAAGGGCAAGGGCAACAAAGGTTTCAAGGGGGCTATGAAGACCTTTGACGCCTCTCGGCCCATTGTGGCGGCCAGCGCCATCGGCATTGCCCGGGCCGCCTTCGAGTTCTGCCGGGACACCCTGGCCAAAGAAGGGGTGCAGATGGACTACGACAAGCCGCGCTGGAAGCTGACCGCTCCCCAGGCGGACCTACTGGAGATGGAGGCCCAGCTCAAGGCGGCCTGGCTGCTCACCCTCAAGGCCACGGCCCTGCTGGACGCCAACGAGGACAACAAGCTGGAAAGCTCCATGTGCAAGGTCAAGGCCGGCAAGGCCGTGACCTGGATCAGCCAGAAGGCGGTGGAACTGCTTGGCCCCCTGGGCTACACCACAGAAACCCTGGCCGAAAAGTGGATGCGGGACGCCAAGATCAACGACATCTACGAAGGCACCGGCCAGATCAACACCCTGATCGTGGCCCGGGAGATCTTGGGCTATGGGCGGTTGGAGTTGAAGTAGAGGGTTGCAAGTTATCCGGACCGGGACGGCTTGGCCGATCTTCAGGATGAGATCGAGCGCAACAGCTACTCACTGGTGGTCATCGACACCTTCAACTGCTCTCTGCTCAACAGCGAAAAAAGCGGCGCACTCTTCCCTTATGGTATAATCACCCCCATGAAATTTACCCCACCCCTCATCACCCCCACCTACACCCTCCTCCCCGGTGCGGACGAGTCATCACCGTCATCGCCCCCTGGTACACTTTGGCCGAACATCCCTGGTCACTATCGGGCGGCGTTTGACATTGGGCTTTGACAATGTAGGATAGAATGGGATGGGGGGACCCAGCGGAGGGGACAATGAACACATGTGAAGTCTGTGGCAGCCAGGCGTTTCGGACTGAGAATGTCTCGGAAGTCTTTTTGATCGAGGGGCGACGCGTCCTGGTGGATGGCATTCCGGCCCGGGTCTGTGTGCGCTGCGCGGAGGTCACCTTTGACCGCGCGACGACGGAAATCGTGCGCCGCATGGTCCACGGCGAGGCCAAGCCCATGGAGGTGGTCGCCCTGGAAGTCTTCAGCTATGCGTGAGCAGGGGCAGGGATCTTGCCATGCCGGTCTGGGTCCGAGGTTGAGCGGACCGATGTGGTATAATGGCGGACCGTGACCCTGTGCGCAGCATCCTGTAATCACCAACCACCTATCCATCCCATGAAACCTCAACCCAACCAACCCACCACCACCCTCATCACCCCCACCTACACCCTCCTCCCGGGCGCGGACCAAATCCTGACTGCCGCCCCCGCCCCCGCCGGCGACGCCGCCCTACGCGCCTACCACCTCCGCCTGATGGCCCTGCGCCTGAACCTGGTGGCGGGCTTCGACGACCTCCTCTCCCTGGACAGCATCGACTTCACCCCCTTCGACTATCAGATCAAGGC
>CAZKEX010000342.1:0-5361 GCA_964551895.1 uncultured Caldilineaceae bacterium
GGAGACAAGGAGACAAGGAGACAAGGAGACAAGGAGACAAGGAGACAAGGAGACAAGGAGAAGAGGAGACAAGGAGACAAGGAGAAGAGGAGACAAGGAGACAAGGAGAGGGGGAGACAAGGAGAACAGCGTCAATCTCCCAATCTCCCAATCTCCTTGTCTCCCAATCTCCTTGTCTCCCCCTCTCCTTGTCTCCCCCTCTCCTTGTCTCCCCCTCTCCTTGTCTCCCTGTCTCCCAATCCAAAATCCAAAATCCCATGATTGCAATCCTTGACTACGGCGTGGGCAACCTGCGCAGCGTGTATAAAGCCTTTGAGACCGTGGCCGGTCCCTTGGGCATCCCCGTGGACATTGTGGATCGGCCCACGGACTTGACCCGGTGGCGGGCGGTCGTCCTCCCTGGCCAGGGGGCTTTTGGCGACAGCGTGGACAACCTGCGCCGCCAGAAGCTGGACCGCCCCCTGCTCGACGCGGTCCACGGCGGGCTGCCCATCCTGGGCATCTGCGTGGGCATGCAACTGCTCTTCGACGCCAGCGAGGAGATGGGCCAGCACGAAGGGCTGCACATCATCCCCGGCCAGGTGCGCCGCTTCCCCGACGGCATGGCCGACCCCGCCGCGCCGGCCCGCACCCTGCGCATCCCCCAGATCGGCTGGAACCAACTCCACCAACGCCAGGCGGACCCGGGCCAAGCGGACCCCCTCCTGGCCGGTGTGCCCGACGGGGCCTACGCCTACTTCGCCCACAGCTACTACTGCGACGCCGAAGCCCCGGACTCCGTCCTGGCCAGCACCGATTATGGCATCGACTACCCCACCATCGTCCGCTATCGCAACGCCTGGGGCATCCAACCCCACCCAGAAAAGAGCCACAAAGTCGGCCTCCACATCCTGGAAAACTTCATGCGCATGGTTACGGAGAGATAGAGGGTAGAGATAGAGATAGAGGGATAGCAGCCTCTACCCTCTATCTCTACCCTCTATCTCTATCTCTACCCTCTATCTTCAAAATGGAAAGGCTGCCCTATGCCCCGCCTTCACCTCATCACCCACGCCCACACTGCCGCCCGCCCGGACCAGGACGCCACCCAGTGGCATCTCTCCGCCCAGGGCCAAGCCCAGGCCGAAGCCCTGGCCTGGCAGCCCTTTTGGTCCCGCGTCGACTATGTGGTGGTCAGCGCCGAACCCAAGGCCCTGCTCACCCTGCAACCCACCCTGGCCCGGCACAACCTGCCCGTGGTGCGGGACGCCCGCTTCAACGAACTGCGTCGGGGCGGATGGGCCGAGGACTACGCCGCTCGGGTCGCCGCCACCTTTGCCCACCCGAACCAAGCCGTGGCGGGCTGGGAATCTGCCGCGGACGCCCTGGCCCGCTTCCAAAGCGGCATCGCCCACCTGATCGCCACCACCCCGGACGCCGGCATGGCCCTGGTCGGCCACGGCCTCACCATGAGCCTCTACCGGGCATACCTCTTGGGCCAGAGCCACGTGGTCATGGACGACTGGCACAACCTCCACTTCGCCGCCGTGGCCCAGGTTGACCCCCTCACCAACACCCTCATCGCCGACTTCACCCCCATCGCCGGAGCCTCCCCCCGGGGCTAATCTCCCAATCTCCCAATCTCCCAATCTCCCAATCCAAAATCCAAAATCCCCAATCCAAAATCGAAAGGCCCATCCCATGCCAAACCTCACCCTAGAATTCCTCGGCTCCGGCGGCGCCATCCGCACCCCCCGACCCGGCTGTCAGTGCGAGCTCTGCCAAGGCGCCCGGGCCCACGGCATCCCCTGGGCACGCACCGGCCCCAGCATCTTCGTCCACGGCCCCAACGTCCTCATCGACACCCCGGAAGAGAGCGCCATGCAGGTGGACCGGGCCGGCATCACCGACATCGCCGCCGGTTTCTACAGCCACTGGCACCCGGACCACACGGCTGGTCGCCGCATGTACGAGACCCGCAACTGGGACTTCCGCAACTGGCCGCCCATCCAAACCTGCACCCCCATCTATCTGCCCCCCCAAGTGGCCGAAGACTTCAAAACCCGCCTGGGTCTGGCCGAAAACTTCGCCTATCTCCAGGAAAAAGGGCTGGTGGACGTGCGCCTCTTCGACCAGTCCATCGAGCTGAACGGCTGGCGCATCTCCACCCGCCCTGTGGCTGAAGCGTATGTGTATCTCTTTCTTTTTGAGGAAATCGAAGCGGCAGTCGGTTCGCAAAGCAAAAGTGGGCGTAGAGTTCTGATCTGCATGGATGAACTTTTCGGCTGGACGCCGCCCGCCGACCTGATCGGGGTCGATCTGGCCGTGATCCCCAAGGGCATCAACGAATTTCACCCCCTCACCGGCCAGCGCATCATCCCCACGGATCACCCCGTCCTCCAGCACGAAGCCACCTTCCGCCAGACCCTGGAGATGGCCGAAAAGCTCCAGGCCAAGCAACTGATCTTCACCCACATCGAAGAGCCGGACCAAGACAGCCCCCCCATGTTGGCACAAGTGGCGGCGATGTTACAGTCAGACCGGGGCTGGGATGTTACCTTTGCTTATGACACCTTGCGTGTCGAATTGTAGGGCGAGATGCGAGTTGCGAGTTAGGTGTAGCGCAATCCCCACCTCATATCTCATATCTCATATCTCATATCTCATATCTCATATCTCATATCTCGCAACGCCGAAATCCAAAATCATGGTCATCTATCCCGCAATCGATCTACGAAAAGGCCGCTGTGTGCGTCTGCGCCAGGGGGACCCCAACGCCGAGACCGTCTTCAGCCATGACCCCGTGGCCATGGCCCGGCACTGGGCTGCCCAGGGCGCCGAGTGGCTGCACGTGGTCAACCTGGACGGGGCCTTGGGCGCCTCCACCGCCAGCGCGGACGAGATGCCAGACGCCAAACTGGGCGCTGGCCTGGTCCAGCGGCTGAGCAGCCCCGACGCCCTGCCCGTGGACACCCTGCCCATCAACCTGCGCCGTCTCCAAGCCATCTGCGCCGCGGTGGACATTCCCGTCCAGTTTGGCGGCGGTCTGCGCACCTTGGACGACATCCAGCTCGCCCTCTCCCTGGGCGCGTCTCGGGTGGTGCTGGGCACTGTGGCGGTCAAGAAGCCCAACCTGGTGCGCTGGGCCTTGGAGATGTGGGGCGCGGACAAGATCGCCGTGGGCATCGACGCCCGGGACGGCATGGTGGCTACCCACGGCTGGCAGGAGACCAGCGAACTCAGTGCCGTGGATCTGGGCCACAGTATGCGGGCAATGGGCGTGGAGCGGGTGATCTACACGGATATCAGCCGGGACGGTATGTTGAGCGGCGTCAACGTGGAGGCCACGGCCCACCTGGGCAACGTCACCGACCTGATGGTGATCGCCAGCGGCGGCGTGGGGTCCATCCGGGACATCGAAGACCTCAAGAAGCATGAATTTTACAACGTGGAGGGCGTGATCGTCGGCCAGGCCATCTATACGGACAACCTGGATCTGGCCGAAGCCATCACCCTGGGCCACCGTCCCCTCTCCCGGCACAGCGCTGGCATCGTCCCCCTGCGCCACACAAGCGAGGGGCTGCGTCTGCTCCTGGTGTGGAACGCCTGCTACGAGCAATGGCAATTCCCCCGGGGCAGTGTGGAGCGGGGCGAAAGCGAATGGGCCTGCGCCCGCCGGGAGTTCACCCAGGCCACCTGTCTCACCGTCTCCGACCACAGCCCAGGGGTCACCCACGGCCTGGACTACATCGCCAAGGCCCGGGACTACCAGGTCCACCGCACCATCACCTATTTTCTGGCCCAGATCGAGCCGGGTGACGTACACTTGGGCTGCGACAACCACGGCGAGGCCCTCTGGGTCAGCCTGGACCAGGCCGCGGAGATGCTGGCCGAAACCTCCCCCGAACAACTGCCGCTGCTGGACGCGGTGAGAGACTTTCAAAAATGAGTCTACTGCGAAAAGCATTTAACCGCCGAGATCGCAGAGATTTCGCAGAGAACGCCGAGGGAAAATCTTGCTTTTCTTTGCGTCCTTGGCGTCTTTGCGGTGAATTTTCCCTTTTTGCAGCAAACTCAAAAATAGGCCACGGATTGAACGGATGCAACGGATCAAAACGGATCTTTTTAGATCAAAAAAGATCCGTTTTTAATCTGTCCAATCCGTCAAATCCGTGGCCTATTTTTTCTTGAAGGAACCATCCCATGCTTGCGAAACGCATTATCCCCTGTCTGGATGTCCACGAGGGCCGGGTGGTCAAGGGGGTCAACTTTGTCAATCTGGTTGACGCCGGCGACCCGGTGGAACAGGCCCAGGTCTATGACCAGGCCGGGGCGGACGAGCTGGTCTTTCTCGACATAACGGCCACCCACGAAAGCCGGGACATCGTCACGGAGATGGTGCGCCGGGTGGCGGACACGGTCTTCATCCCCTTCACCGTGGGTGGCGGCATCCGCACCGTGGAGGACATGCGGGCCATCCTCCTGGCCGGGGCGGACAAGGTGAGCATCAACAGCGCCGCGGTCAAGACGCCGGAACTGATCGGCGAGGGGGCCAAACGCTTTGGCAGCCAGTGCATCGTCGTGGCTGTGGACGCCCGCCGCCGCACTGCCGAAAACGCTGGGCTGGCCGAACGGGGCGAGGGCTGGGATGTCTTTGTCAGCGGCGGGCGCATCAACACGGGGATCGATGCCGTGGCGTGGGCCAAGGAGATCGAGCGGCGGGGGGGCGGGGAGATCCTGCTCACCTCCATGGACGGCGACGGCACCAAGGCGGGCTACGATGTGGCCCTGACCCGGGCCGTGAGCGATGCCGTGACCATCCCGGTGATCGCCAGCGGCGGCGCGGGGACCATGGACCACTTCCGGGCCGCGCTGGTCGAGGGGGGGGCTGCCGCCGCCTTGGCCGCCAGTCTCTTCCACTTTAAGGAGTTGGCCATCATGGATCTGAAGCGCTATTTGGCCGAGCAGGGCGTGGCCGTGCGTATCCAGGGGGTCTAGGCTATGGACAGTTTGCAGCCCATCACCCGACTGCCCGCCGAAGAGATCCTGGCCCAAGTCCGCTTCAACGCCGACGGCCTGGTCCCCGCCATCGTCCAAGACGCCGCCACCCATCAGGTGCTGATGATGGCCTGGATGAACGCCGAAAGCCTCCGCCGTACCCTGGCCCTGGGCGAGACCGTCTTCTGGAGCCGCAGCCGCCAGGAATATTGGCACAAAGGGGCCACCAGCGGCAATACCCAAACCGTCACCGACCTACGCATCGACTGCGACGGCGACACCCTCCTCCTCCGCGTCACCCCCGCCGGCCCCGCCTGCCACACCGGCGCGCAGAGCTGCTTCTTCCGCGGCGTTGCGTGAGGGGGTGACAGGGTGACAGGGTGA
>CAZKEX010000343.1:0-5357 GCA_964551895.1 uncultured Caldilineaceae bacterium
GAGCGCCGTGTAGGGGAAGAGTGTACATCTCGGTGGTCGCCGTATCATTAAAAAATTTCGAAAGATATGAACTGGACAAAAGTAGAGAGGATCGGACCGCCCAACGTCCCCGGCACGCACGCACAAAATGTTTGGCATTCGCCCTCTCGCCCCGCTTTGGACCCACGTGCCGGGGACGTTGGGATCCTGAACTTGCATCCTACCCCATCAAGTACGACTTCCCCGCGTATCCGTCCAACTTCACCACGAACTGACCATCAACCAGCGTGCCCACCTCCCGATCCCCGATCATGTCGAAGACGGGACCGTTGGTTGTCCCAGGGATAGTGACCTTTTCCTCAATGGGATCCGGGCCAAAGTTTAGGGCGGTGACTTGGGCGCCGAGGTCGTCGGGCAGTTCGTGGACCATGATCAGCAGGCCCGGCGCGGCCACGTCGGGGATGGCGATCTGGCGGGCGGCGTAGAGTTGGTATTGCTCCCGCACGGCCAGGAGCTGTTGAAGCTGGCGGGCGAAGGAGGCGGGGTCGGCCAGTTGGGCGGGCAGGGAGCCGTAGAGGGTCTGGGCCACGGGCATGCCCCCGGTGGATCGGTCCGCGGTCGGGTTGGCCCCCATGAGGTCGTAGCCGCCCCGGTTGATCCAGCGCGTGTCCCCGTCGGCGATCAGGTCGGCGACGGCTGCTTTGGGCAGGGTGAGCGCGCCCACCAGATCCCAGCCGGAGAGGGCGAAGACGCCGGGCTGGAAGGCGTTGTACATGGCCAAAAGCAGATGGGCCTGTTTGATGCGCTCGATCTGGGCCGGGGTGAGGCTGCGGATCTCCCGGAAGCCCAGGGCGGCGGCGACGATGGTGGCCGTGGTGGCCGCCACGCCGTTGGTGACAAACTTGAGGTTGTAGGGCGCGTTCTCCCCGGACAGCCCGGCGTACAGTTCGCCCCGGATCTTCTCCCGCAATTCGCTGCCGGCCATCTCTTGACCGCCCAGGGTGAAGCGGTCGTCCTTGTGCAGGGTCCAGAAATGGACCAGTTCGAAGGTCATTTCGTCGTGATTTTGCAGGGCGTGGATCAGGGAGGCCGGGTCGATGCCGAAGTCGTGGACCGTGCGCAGCATCGTGCGCAGAAACTCCGTGTCACCGGTGACCAGGGCGTGGTCGTAGGCGGGGCGGGTGATGAAGTCATACGACAGATCCGCCGCGCCCTGGGACATGGCGGCGATGTCGTCCACGGTCAGGTTCAGCTCTTGGAAGGTGAAGCCGCCCAGCTTGCGCACCATGCCGCCGATGATCTGGTTGGCGATCACCGAGAGGGGGTGGCCCTCGGACCAGGCCGGGCCGTCGGCCCGCTGTTCGATGCCCAGGAAGCCGTTGGCGTCCAGGCGCAGCATGGACGCGCCCAGGACCGAGAGGGAGTGGAGGGCGTCGCCGATCACGAAGCGGGGGGCGGCGAAGGAGGGGTCCAGCCAGTTGAGGGTGGGCTGGCCCTCCTTGAAATAGTGGAGATAGACCCAGCGCCGGGTGACGCCGTCCGCGCCCACCACCGGGGCCGTGGCGCTCCAGTCCGTCTCCTTGATCCCCGGCTCGTAGAAGATGGTGCGGGAGAGCTGGCCCACGATATACCTGGCGGTCTGCAGGGCGTCCACAACGGCCACCGGGAGGTTGACCGAGTCCTTGCCCTCGGCCACATCGGGCAGCATGGGCCAATCCTTGGGGTCGATCTCCACCATGTGGTAGAGGCCGGGATAGTCGCCCACGCCCCGCTCGGCCAGGCGGAAGTCCGGCCCCTTGCCCGTGTGGCCGGGGATGATGTCGTCGATGATCACCGCGCCGTGGGCGGTGGCCGTGCGGCTCATGGCCTGAAATTCCTCCACCGTGCCAAAGGTGGGGTCGATCTCCAGACCGATGCGGTCAAAGTTGCCGTCGATGGTGGGGGTGAGGGTGCGCCCGGTGACGCCGCCGGACTGCTTCATGGGGCCGGTGTGCAGGGCCTTGATGCCGATCTGGGCGAAGGCGTCCCACAGGGCCGGGTCGCCCAGGGTGGCCAGGACCGACTCGCCGTCACGGGTGACGATGGCGGGCGGATACGAGGAAAACCAGACCGAGGCCATGCTGGCCGCGGC
Source organism: uncultured Caldilineaceae bacterium (assembly GCA_964551895.1). GTDB lineage: Bacteria > Chloroflexota > Anaerolineae > Caldilineales > Caldilineaceae > JAGNDO01. The sequence goes on from CAZKEX010000343.1 coordinate 2,111, forward strand.
CCTGGGCCGGGATTCGATATACGGGCGCTGCCACATGCTGCCCTGGCCGGAGAAGTCCCGGGCCAACTTGGCCGCGGCGTTGAGGACCGAGCGGTCGAGGAGCCAGGAAATGTAGTCGGATTGTTCTTGGGCGATAGGGGTAGTCATGGATGGGATCTCCTTTGGTGGACATAAAAGTAGGGGTTTGGGTGGATGGATAAATTTGTGCCGGGCATTGCCCGACACAAATTTATCCATCCACCCAAACCCCTACGCGTTGACGGTAAAAAACCTAGTTGATGTCCCCGTGCCCTTGCCAGAAGCGTTCCACCTGGGCGCGCAGGGTGGGGAAGGCGGCCAGTTCCGGGTCCTGGGCGAAGACGGAGCGGGCGGCCTCCCGGGCCATGACCAGGGTGGCGGTGTCGCTGAGTTGGGCCACCCGCAGGTCGGGCAGACCGCTCTGCCGGGTGCCCAGGAAGTCGCCGGGTCCCCGCAGTTCCAGGTCTTTCTCGGCCAGGACAAAGCCGTCTGTGCTGGCCACCAGGGCGTCCAGCCGTTCCAGGCTTTCGGGGGACTGGGAATCGGTGAAGAGGGCGCAGTAGCTTTCGTGCTGGCCCCGACCCACCCGGCCCCGCAGTTGATGCAACTGGGCCAGGCCAAAGCGGTGGGCATCCTCGATCAACATGACCGTGGCGTTGGGCACATCGATCCCCACCTCCACCACGGTGGTGGCCACCAAGATCTGGTAGTCCCCGGCGGCGAAGGCGGACATGACCGTGTCCTTTTCCCCACCGCTCATGCGCCCGTGGAGCAGACCCACGCTCAGGTCCGGGAAGATGTCGTTGCTCAGTTTGGCGTGGCCCTCCACCGCGGAGCCCACGTCCAGTTTGTCGCTCTCCTCCACCAGGGGATAGACGATAAAGGCCTGGTGTCCGTCTGTCACCTGTTTGCGCACGAAACGATAGAGCCGCTCTCGCTCCCGAGGGGTAAAGCGTTTGGTGGTGATGGGGGTACGGCCCGGGGGCATCTCGTCGATGATGCTGATGTCCAGATCCCCGAAGACCGTGAGGGCCAGGCTGCGGGGGATGGGGGTGGCGCTCATGACCAAAACGTGGGGCTGTACATCGATGTTCTGGCTGCGCAAGGCCCCCCGCTGTTCCACGCCGAAACGATGTTGTTCGTCGACCACCACAAAGCCCAAGGAGGAGAAGTCAACGCCCTCTTGGATCAAAGCCGTGGTGCCGATCACCACATCGATGGAGCTGTCGGCCAGACCGTCCAGCACCTCCTGGCGCTGGGTTCCGGTCACCCGCCCGGTGAGCAGGGCCGTGCGCACGGCAGATCCCCCGGCCAGGGTCAGCCGCTCCAGCAGGGCGCTGATGCCCCGGAAGTGCTGCTCGGCCAGGATCTGGGTGGGGGCCAGGAGGGCCGATTGATAGCCGTTGGCCGCGGCCACGAACATGGCCCCGGCGGCCACCACGGTCTTGCCGCTGCCCACGTCGCCCTGGATCAGCCGGGCCATTGGCACCGTGCGGTCGATGTCCTGCACCACTTCGCCCAGCACACGGGCCTGGGCGCCGGTCAGCGCGAAGGGCAGGGACGCGGTGTAGCTTGCCAACAGGGCCTCGTCGCTGGCCAGGGAGGGGGCCGTGGCGCTCTTCAGTTTGCGGCGGCGCTCCTCCACCCCCAGTTGGATCAGGAAGAACTCGTCAAAGGCCAGCCGTTGCCGGGCCGCCTCCATCTTGGCCATGTTTTCGGGGAAGTGGATCTGCTGCAAGGCCTCGGCCCGGCCCATCAGCCCCAACTTTGCCATCACATCGGCCGGGACCGGATCGTCCACAAACTTGCCCCAGGTCTCCAAGGCCTGGCCGGTCAACTTGTAGAGCAAGCCGTTGGAGACCCCTTCGGTCAGGGGATAGACCGGCACAATGCGCCCGGTGGAGACCGCCTCCTGGTCGATGGGTTCAAAAACCGGATTTTCCAGGGTCTTGTTGCCCAAAAAGAGGCCGACCTTGCCGCTGAAGCGCATGGCCCGCCCTGTGCGCAGCTTTTTGCGCACATAGGGACTCCACCAAGTCGCCCGCAGGGTTCCCGTCCCGTCCCCGATGATGCCCTCGACCTTGGTGCGGTTGGGGGCGAACTTCTTCTCGTTCAGCTCCCACAGGTTGGCGATCACCGTCACCTGTTCGCCCACCTGTAGCTTGTCAATGGTGCGCAGGGTACTGTAGTCGTCATAGCGATGGGGCAGGTGCCACAGCAGATCGTTGACCGTGCGGATGCCCAGCCTGGAGAGGATTTCCGCCTTGGCCTTGCCGATGCCGGGCAGCACGTTGACCGGGGAGTTTAGCCCTTGGGCATCCAGGGCGGCTCCGCTGCGCACCGGGCGTTTGGGCGTGGTCTGGCTGGTCTCCTGCTTGATGCGGGCGCGGCGGCTGGCCGCGTCCGTGGGTTCCGGCGGGGTATACCCCTCTTGGAGGGATTCGTAATAGTCGTAATAGTCCTCCCCGGACGGCTCGTTGGCGGCAGGAGAGGAACCTGAAGATTGGCCCGAAGAGCGGCCCCGATCCTGGGCGCTGGGCTGTTTCGAGGGCGTCTTCTTCGGGCTTTGGGGGGGCTTGGCCGGCTTTTCTGCAGGAGACGGCTGTTCCGTCTTGGCTGGCTTGGCAGGCCTGGCCACCTCCTCGTCGGCCAGGGGAGGCGGGGGCGTCCCGGCCTCGCCGATCACCTCTGCGGCCAGTTCGGGCAGGGCTACAGGGTCTTGGGTGGCGGCCAGGATGGTGGCGGCGATGCCAGGCCGATCCCCCTCCGACGCGTCCAAATAGGCCTGGAGCAGATCGACCACCGCGGTGATCAGGGGGGGATCGACCTTGGCCTTGGCCGCGTCAACGGCCCAGCGTTTGCGCAGGGCCTGAATGCCCCCGGCCACGGACCGATTGCGCCACCCTTGGCGTTCTTCCAGCTTGAAAATGCGTTCGAGCCGTTCAAAGACATCTATGGCCACGGGTCACACGTTCCCTTCGTAGACGATGACACCCACTGCGTTGGGGCCAAGGTGGGCTGCCAGGCTGGGGGGATAGGAAAGACGATGGATGGTCAGGTTGGGCCGGTGGTCCGCAATACGGGCCAGCAGTTCGTCCCGGCTCTCATCGTAACAGTGTTCCAGGATCCCCATCTCTTCGATGTGGGCAAATTCAACCACAAATTCATACAGTTTGTCCACGACCTCCGTGCGGACCTGCACCTTTTCCAGGGGGATCAGATCCCCTTC
>CAZKEX010000344.1:0-5350 GCA_964551895.1 uncultured Caldilineaceae bacterium
AAGCCTTGTTTTTCTTTGTGTTCTTTGTGGTGAATTAGACCTTTTTGCAGCAGAGTCATTTGTGATTGGTTGACTTGTGATTGGCGGCAAATCAACCAATCAACAAATCAACTATTTGATCTTCGGCAATCCATCCGCAATAAACCAAATCCGCTCACGGCCAAACAGCTCTGAAATTTCACCTCGCAACACGGCAGAGGTTAGGGCGGATAACCCCATGAATGTTTCCTTCGCCTGCTTGAACGGCTGGGCCAGCAGACCGCCGGGCGCCTTGATGGGCACAATCGGCACGCTGTAATTCATGGGCAGACCGGCCATGTCGCAGGCCATGAGCATGGCAGTCTGGAAGTCGCCGATCTCGTCCACCAGGCCGATGGCTTGAGCCTGGGCGCCGGTCCACACCTGGCCGTTGGCGATGGCGTCCAGGCCGTCAAAGTCCAGGCCGCGCCCGTCGGCCACCCGGCGCTTGAAGAGATCGTAGACGTGGCGGATGTCATGCTCCACCTGGGCCCGCTCGCTGTCGGACCAGGGCTGGGCATCGCTGTAGAGACCGGCGTTGGCCCCCCGCTGCACCGCCTCCCGGTTGGCCCCCAGGTGGGCATAGGCCCCGGCAGTCACCGGCTTGCCCGTGATCACGCCGATGCTGCCTGTGAGGGTGGCGCGCTGGGCCACGATCTTGCGCCCCGGCGTGGCGATGAAATAGCCGCCGCTGGCCGCCACGTCCCCCATGTAGACCACCACGGGCAGCTTGCCGGCCAGGGTGTCCAGCTCCCGCCAGATGATGTCGCTGGCCAAGGCCGAGCCACCGCCGGAATCCACATGCACCACCACCGCGGCCAGCCGGTCATTGTCCAACGCCGCCCTGGCCATCTGCTGGACCGAGCTGCTGCCCATGGTCTCCTCCCCAAAAATGGGCAGGGGCACGGGAAAAGATCGGCTCTCCCCGGGCAGGATCATGCCGTGCAGACCGATGACGCCGATGGCCTTGGCGTTGCGCACCACCGGCCGGTGATAGAAATAGCGCCGGGCCTCTTTGTAGGGGAGCAGCTTGGCCTCCCAGGCGGGCCGCCCGGTCTCCTTGCCCACGGTCGCCGCCAGTTCGTCTTCATAGCAGATGCCGTCGATCAGCCCGGCGGCCAGGGCGTCGTCGGCAAAGAGGGGGGCGCGGTCGATCAGCCCCCGCACGGCCTCCGGCGTCAGCTTGCGGCCGGCGGCGATGGCGGCCACCATGTCCTCGTACCAGCCGTCCAGCAAGCGCGTCCGCTGGGCCCGGTCGGCCTCGCTCATCTCGCTGTTGGCGAAGCGGTCCATGGCCGTCTTCCACGGCGCGATCTTGACCACATCCATCTCCACGCCGATACGGGCCAGGCTCTCTTTGAGGAAGACCCCTTCGCTGCGCAGACCGGCCACACCCCAATCGCTGAGGGGGGTCATGTAGATCTCGTCCGCGGCCGCGGCCAGCATGAAGGTGGCGGCCCCGGCCTGTTCCATGTGGACGATGATGCGTTTGGGCATGGCCCCTGGGTTGGCCGCCCTGTCCCAGGTCCGAAAGCGGCCAAATTTGAGGGCGATGCTCTGGGCCTGGGCCAGACTGAGTTGGGGGCTTTTGACCAGAAAGATCACGCCTTTGAGGTCCGGGTCCTCGGCCATGCGGCGCAGGGCCTTGTTGAGGAATTGCAGGCTCATGGGCACGGAGAAGTTGGGCAGATAGGCGTAGAACCAGGGCACCGATGCCACCCGCTCGGTGATGGGGCCATCCAAAGTGATGACTGGGAATTCGGCCATGCGGCCGCGGAAAATACGGCGGCGCAGATTATAGAAATCACAGATCAGGTGTACCCACACCCTGCGCCAAAGCTGCCACAATGCACCCAATGCGTCAAAAAGTTTGTTCATCCACCCTGCCACGCGTTCCATGAATTGCTCCAAGGGGTTAGGTGATTTGGGATTGGGAGATTGGGAGATTAAGTGATTGTCATGACGTAATCGCCTAATCTCTCAATCCCCCAATCTCCCAATTACCCGTTACTCGCCTCGTCCAGCACAAAGGCGAAGATCAGGGGGGCCACGATGGTGGCGTCGGATTCGATGATGAATTTGGGGGTGGTGATGTCCAGCTTCTCCCAGGTGATCTTCTCGTTGGGCACCGCGCCGGAATAGGAGCCGTAGCTGGTGGTGGAGTCGCTGATCTGGCAGAAGTAGCCCCACAGGGGGGTGTCGTGGCGTTCCATGTCCTGGCGCAGCATGGGCACGACGCAGATGGGGAAGTCTCCGGCAATGCCCCCGGCGATCTGGAAGAAGCCGATGGAGTGCTTTTCGGCCTCCGCGGTGTACCAGTCGGCCAGGGTCATCATATATTCGATGCCCGTGCGCACGGTGTGGACATTCTTTACCGTCCCCTTCATGCAGTGGCCGGCGAAGATGTTGCCCGTGGTGGAATCCTCCCAGCCGGGCACGAAGATGGGCAGGTTTTTCTTGGCCGCGGCCAGCAGCCAACTGTCATCCGGGTCGATCTGGTAGTACTGCTCCAACTTGCCACTGAGCAGGATGCGATAGAGAAATTCGTGGGGGAAATAGCGCTCTCCAGCGGCATCTGCGCTGGTCCATTCGTCCAGGATGGCCCCTTCGATGCGCCGGAAGGCCTCCTCTTCGGGGATGCAGGTGTCTGTGACCCGGTTGAGATGACGACTGAGCAGTTCGTGTTCGTCCTCCGGGGTCAGGTCTCGATAGTTGGGCACCCGCACGTAGTAGTCGTGGGCCACCAGGTTGTACACATCCTCTTCCAGGTTGGCCCCGGTGCAGGAGATGCCGTGGATCTTGTCCTGGCGGATCATCTCGGCCAGGGAGAGGCCCAACTCCGCCGTGCTCATGGCCCCGCCCAGGGTGACAAACATCTTGCCGCCTTGGTTCAGGTGGTGAACATAGCCCTCGGCCGCGTCGACAAGGGCGGCGGCGTTGAAATGACGGTAGTGGCGCTTGATAAACTGACGCATTCCCGTTACATATTTCATGGCAATACCTTTCTAATGGCGAATGGGGCGAATGGGGCGAATGGCGAATGGCGAGGATTTGTCTTATTTCATTGTGACGCTGTCAATTTCGCCATTCGCCATTTGCCATTCGCATGGCATACGAGATGGCCTTATACACCAATTTCGCCGCGGCGAAGTCGGCCATGTGGAGACCGGGGGCAGGGGCCAACTCCACGCAGTCCAGGGCCACGATGGTGCCGGACTGGGCGACGATGCGGATGATCTCCAGCGTCTGCCGCCAGGAGAGGCCGTCGGGTTCTGGCGTGCCCGTGGCGGGGATCACGCTGGGGTCCAGGCCGTCCACGTCTATGGTCAGAAAAACATTGCGCCCGGCCACCCGCTGGGCCAGTTCGGTCTGCCAGGTGTCGGCGTGGACCTCCTCGGCGTACCAGACCCGAATCCGGTTGGGATTGTCTCGGGCCACCTGTACCTCTTCGGCGCAAACTGAGCGAATCCCTAGCTGGAGAATCTGCTCGACCTTTTCTTCTTCCAACAAACGGCGGGCGATGCAGGCGTGGCTATAGGGGGAGCCTTCATAGCTCTCCCGCAGATCGCTGTGGGCGTCGATCTGAACCAGGGTGATGGGACCGTCCACGCTGCGCAGGACGCCCCGCCCGGCGCCCACGCTGACCGTGTGTTCGCCGCCCAGCCCAACGACCAGCTTGCCCGTGGACATGGCGGTCGCCACGGCCTGGGCGATCACCTCGACGGCGGCTTCCGGGTCCGAAGGCAGATTCAGCGCGGGCAGGGTGTGGATGCCGTACTGCATGGCCGGTTCGCCGTCGAACTCCCGGTCGTAGAGTTCCACCTGGCAGGAGGCGGCGATGATGGCTGCTGGGCCATCCGCGGCGCCGCCGCTGTAGCTGACCGTGGCCTCCAGGGGCATGGGCAGGACCAACACCCCAGCCCAGTCAAAGTCGTTTTGGGCCGGGGGCAGATCGAGAAAAGTTTCGTCGCTCATGGCTAGATCAAAATGGCGGCGGAGACCACGGTGGTCCACACCCCGCCTGGCTCGGCGGTGACGGCCATGGTGATGCTGGTGGTCTCGACGATCTCGCCGCCCATGGCGTACTGCTCTTTGCGCTCGTTGTAGTCCTTGTCGGCGTCAAAGGAGATGCCAAGGGTGGTGGCCAACATGGTGGCGGCCAGGTCCTCGGCGTAGTCGCCAGCTTCCTCTTCGGTCTGGCCAAAGGTGTGGTGTTCGGACAGATAGCCGTACTTATCGGGATCGTTGGGGCGGGCCACGCCAATGGAGGCAGCGATACGGCGACCCGGCTCGTTGGTGGCCATTTCGGCGATCACGGCGAAGACGATCTCGCCGGGCTGGAGCAATTTTAGCCCCTCTTCCCGCTCCACAATGCGGCAGTTGGGGGGGAAGATGGACGACACCCGCACCAGGTTGAAGTAGGCGATCCCCGCATCCCGCAGGGCCATCTCGAAGCTGGTCAGCTTTTCCTTGTGGACGCCGACACCCCGGGTCAGAAAAAGTTTACGAGGAACAAAACGCATAAGTTGAAGTCCTTTGTGGTGTAGATTTAAGGTTTGATGGGGGAAGGGTTTTGTGAAATTGAGCGATTGGGAGATTTTCTCGACACACTCTCCCAATCACTCAACCTCACACTGACATGGGCAACGCCACGGTTTCGGCAATCGCCTGGCTGACCATGCCTACAAAATAGGCGTGCCAGCGCAGGTCGTCGGTCAATTCGGGGTGAAAGGCGGTGGCCAACAACGGCCCTTGGCGCACGGCCACGATCACGTTGTCGTCCTCGGCAGCTTCAAAGCGGGCCAGGATCTCCACCCCTTCCCCCACAGAGACGATGCCCGGGGCGCGGATGAAGACGGCGTGGACCGGTTCGCCGCCCAGTACGGACACGGCCAACTGGGTCTCGAAGCTCTGAAGTTGGCGGCCAAAGTGGTTGCGGTTGACCGTCACATCCAGCCCGCCCAACAGGGTCTGGCCGCCCTCTTTCTGGCCGGAGGCCCGCTCGGCCAGCATGATCATGCCCGCGCAGGTGCCCCAGGTGGGACGTCCCCTGTGGACCCAGGCCCGCAAGGGCTCCACCAGCCCCCAGCGCTCGGCGATCAGCCCCATGGCCGTGCTCTCCCCGCCGGGGATCACCAGGCCATCCAGCCCGGCCAACTGTTCCGGTTTGCGTACCTCCACCACCCGCGCCCCCGCCCGCGCCAGCATCGCCCCATGTTCGCGGAACGCGCCCTGCAGGGCCAGAACACCGATAGTGGGTGTGGTGTGTGTATCGCTCATAGTTGTCGCTGAGAGGGTGACAAGGTGAGGGGGTGACAAGGTGACATGGTGA
>CAZKEX010000345.1:0-5310 GCA_964551895.1 uncultured Caldilineaceae bacterium
ACCCGACCCTCACCCCAGAAGCGGCCCCGGTCCGGGGTCCCCTGCCGGCCAAACTCGCCATTGGTGAGAACATGGGCCAGGGCATGGCCTATGTGGATGCTGTCACCGTCCTGCCCGGCACCCCCAAAGGGACGGCCAAGCTGCGGGTTCTGGGCAATCTGGCCGATGGCTGCACGGAGTTGGCCGGTCACGACTCGACGGTGACGGAGGACCAGTTGGCCGTCACCCTCTACACCAGCCGTGACCCCAACCTGATGTGTACCCAGGCCCTGGTTCCCTTCGACACCGTGCTGACAGTCGATCTGCCCGATGTGCCCCAAGCCCTGGCGGCGTTGAGCGCTGGCACGCTGGCGGTCAGCGTGAACGGGGTGCTGGCCGGGTCCGTCTCCCCTGTATCGGCGTTCTCGGTGGATGGGGATGGCTGCCCGGTTGAGACGGCGGGGCTGAAACGCTATCGCAGCGGTTTGGGGCCCTTCTGCTTCCTCTATCCGGCGGAGTACGAACTCTTCGAGGCCGCGGCCACCATCATCAGCGTGGCCGCCCCGGCCCGCTTGGACGGCAGCGCCGAGCGGATCATGTTCACCCTCACCTTTGACCGAGCCGGGGTGAGCGACATGGCCCAGGTGGAGGCGTCCGTGCGCAGCGCATCGACCAGCACGAACACGACCTATACCCAGGGCAGCGTGGCCGGTTTCCCAGCCCTGATCGTGCAGAATCCGCCGGACATCGTGGGCAGCCGTCAGGCCTACTTCCTGGCCAACGGCACTATCTTCACCCTCAACGTCCAGCCCATCGACCCCATCGCCCTGCCCAACTCCACCGCCGCCGCCGAAGCCCTCTGGCGCACGGTTACAGATTCATTCGCCCTGGCCACAGCCACGGAGTGATTTTGGATTTGTGATTTTGGATGTAACCGTTCAGCCAAGAAAAAAATAGAACACGGATTGTACGGATAAAACGGATTTTCACTGATTTTTAGAAGAAAATCCGTTTTTGATCCGTTGCATCCGTCCGATCCGTGGCCTATTTTTGGATTGAATGCGACACGCAATCCAAAATCACAAATCCAAAATCGACAATAGCTTTGGTTTGTCCACCTTCCCCATCTCGGTGAGGGGGAGGGCATCCATGAAATGGATGGCGCGGGGGACTTTGTAGCGGGCCAGGCCCTGGCGGCAGAAGTTGCGCAGGGTGCGAGCGCTGGGGGTGATGCCCGGGGCGGGCTGCACGAAGAGCGCGCCCACCTCGCCCATCACCCCATCCTCCACCCCCACACAGGCGCACAGGGCCACATCCGGGTGGGTGTTGACGTAGGCCTCCACCTCCCAGGGATAGACGTTGTAGCCGCCGCTGATGAACATGTCCTTGCTGCGCCCGGTGATGGTGAGGTAGCCGGCGGCGTCAAGGGCGCCCAGGTCCCCGGTGTGCAGCCAGCCGTCCGGGCTGATCTGGGTGGCCCCATCCGGGCTTTCCCCAAAATAGCCGGGCATGACACAATCACCCCGCACCAGGATTTCCCCGATCTCCCCCACAGGCATGTCCTCGCCCGTCTCGTCCGCAATCCGCAGGTCAAACTCGTGGGCGGCCTGACCTACCCCGCGCAACATCACATCAGCCCCTTCGCCGGCCCGATTGTAGGTCACCATGCCCCCCACCTCGGTCAGCCCATAGCCGTGGACGGCGTGGGGGGCCACCGCGGCGATCTGGCGCATCACCCGGGCTGGGGTGGGCGCGCCGGCCACAATGGCCGTGCGCAGGGTGGAGAGGTCAAAGTCGGCGAAGGTGGGTAGCAGGAATTCCATGATCCACATGGTGGGCACCTGGCCCAGAATGGTGATCTGCTCCGCCTGCACCAGTCGCAGCGTCTCTTCCGGGTGAAAGCGCTGGGTCTGGATCAGGGCGGCCCCGGCCATCAGCGCGCCTGTGGTGATGAGCAGCAGGCCGCTGACATGGTTCATGGGCATGTGGGACATGATGCGGTCCCCTTGGCGGAAGTCCACATGTCGGTTCTGGGCGCCGATGTTGGCGATGATGTTGCGGTGGGTGAGCAGGGCGGGTTTGGGGATGCCCGTGGTGCCGCCGGTGAAGACGATCAGCGCGCCGTCGTCGGGCTGGACGGACGCGGCCCGCTGGGCCAGGTCCCCGTCCAGGTGGGGGCGGGGGGTGGCCATGACTTGGTGGAGATCCTGGGCGGTGAACGGCACCCGGGGACCGATGCTGAGGAAGTGGCGCACGCTGGGCAGGGATTCCACCGTGGGTTCGAGCTGCACGGCCACATCCATGTCCCCCTGGACGATCATGGCCACGGGCTGCACCAACTGGGCATATTGTTTGATCTCTCGGACCGTGTAGTTGATGTTGAAGCCCACCATGATGGCCCCAATCCGGGCCACGGCCAGATAGACGATCAGATATTCGGGCCGATTGTTGCTCAAGATCCCCACCCGGTCGCCGGGCTGCACCTTCATCTCCAACAGAGCCAGGGCCAAATGGTCGGTCCGCTCATCGATCTCTCGCCACGTCAGCCGCTGATCCTCGAAGACCGTGGCCTCCTGGTTCGGACAGCGCGCCGCGGTCTCCGCCAGGACTCTTCCCAATGTATCGTTCACACACTATGCCTTTCAGATTTTGGATTTTGGATTTTGGATTTTCGATTTGTGGTTGAAAGCCCATAGCGTCTCAATCCAAAATCGAAAATCTAAAATCCAAAATCTTACTCCCACGTTCGTTCGTCCACCATGCCCGGCGCGTCTTGGGGGAGGACGTCGGCGGTGGTGAAGATGATTTCGTCGGCCCGCACCCGGCAGCTTTGGCGGATGGCGTCCTGCATGATCTCGGCCAGCCCCGGCCCGGCCGCGCTGGGGTCCTCCAGCACCACGCTCACGACAAAGTGATCCTGGCTGGGCTCTGGACGGGTGACCACGCCTTGGATGGCCTGGATGGGGGCGAACTGTGCGACGGCAAAACGCAACTGGTTGGGATGCACAAACATGCCCCGCACCTTCACGGCCTCGCCGCTGCGCCCCACCAGGATGATGGACCGCTGGTTTTGGCTGCTCTGGCCGGGATTCGGGTCCAGGTTGACCGCCATGTCCCCGGTGCCCAGGCGGATCAGGGGATAGGCCGGGTCCAGGGTGGTCACCACCACTTCGCCGGCTTCCCCAGGTCCCACGGAGAGGCCGGTGTGGGGATCCACCACCTGCACGATCGGCTCTGGCAACAGGGCCATTGGCAGACCGCCCCCACTGTTCAACGCCAGGAAACCCAGTTCGGCGGTGGCATAGGCATTGCCTACGCTGATCCCATACTTTTCAACAATAATGCGTCTCAGGCTAGGGGGCAACGGCTCCGCGGTGACCAGGGATTTGGTCACTTTTAGGGGGGCCAGACCCAACTCCTCGGCCCTGGTGAGCAGGGCCATCAAAAAACTGGGGGTACCCACATAGCCGGTGACGCCCAGGTCGGCCATCATCTTGACCTGCAAATCGCTGTTGCCCACCCCGCCGGGGATCACCGTGCAGCCCATCTCCACCAAGGCCCGGTCCAGCAGCAGCCCGGCGGGGACCAGGTGATAGGAGAGGGTGTTGAGGACCACATCCCCTGGGGAAAAGCGGCTGCGGGCCAGGGCGGCCTGGGCCATACGGGTCATGCTGCCGTCGTCCCCGGCGTCCACTTCGTAGATGGGGCCGGGGGAGAAGAAGATATGGCGCACCTGGCTCATGGGCACGCCCAACATGCCGCCAAAGGGCGGGTCGGCCTGCTGGAGCTTGACCACGTCGTCCTTGGGCAGGATGGGCACTTTGTGGAGATCCGCCACGCTGCGCACATCGTCGGGCGAGAGATTGGCGGCGTCGAAGCGGGCTTTCAGCGCCGGGGTGTTGGCATAGGCCTGGGCGATGGTGTCGGCCAGGCGGTGGTCAATGGCTTCGGTCATAGGTCACCTCGTTATGAATGTGGGGGGAAGGAAAATGGAAAAGACGTTTAACCGCCGAGGGCGCAGAGGGTGTGCAGAGGACGCCAAGAAAAACAAGGCTTTTCCTCTGCGTTCTCTGCGAAATCTCAGCGCTCTCTGCGGTTAAATGCTTTTTGCTGCTGTCCACCGGGTGGCCGTGTTGGGGAAGTCGCTCTCCAGCCAGGCAAAGGCAACCTGGGGGCGCAGGCAGTAAAAGGGTTCGTCGTAGGGCTGATCCCCGGCCTCGCCCAGGGGATAGTAGGCATACTTGGGGCCATAGACTCGGTTGATGGTTTCCAACATGGCCCGCTCGGCCACCCGCTCCACGCTTCCCTCGATGATCACCGCGTCGTCTCCGCTCTCCAAATGGGCCACGATCCACGGCTGATGCACCATGTTGCGCCCCTTGCGGGAGCCGCCGCCCACACCGAAATAGAGGGCGCCGTCGATCCACACCCCCCAAACCGGCGAGGCGTGGGGACGCCCATCCGGGCGGGTGGTGCTGATCCAGTAGTTGCGGGCCGCGACCATGCGCTCGTCCACATGGGACCAGGGCAGCAGCCCGGCCCCGTCCTGGGCGTCCTGGATGCCATAGCCGGGCATGTGGGGGCGGCTGGGGATCATGATGTGGGTCATGGGATCTCCTTTGGCGCTTGCCCGGCCACCGCCACCCAGCCCACCAACTCGCTCTGTGCCGGGGTCTCTGGCCCGGCCCCGACTTGGCGGATGGCATCCAACGCCGCGGCTTCGTCCATCCCCAGGCAGATCAGGGCGCTGGCGGCCAAGGCGCCCGTGCGCCCGATCCCGGCCCCGCAGTGGACGAGGAGGCTTTTTCCCCGGCGCAGGTCTGCGGCCAGCTCTTGGGCCAAGGCGAGAAAAGCGGCCCGATCCGCGGGCACGCCAAAATCTTCGATGGCAAACTCGGTGCGAGGCCAGGCAAACCCGGCGCCGATGGCCTGGGCAAAGGCCGGGGACTTGGCCCGAATCTCCGCCAGCCCGGTCAGGCTGATGATTCGATCCACGGCCTGGGCGGTCAGTTCGGCCTCGATCTCCGCCATGCTTTCATGGCGTCCGGGCATGCTGTGCAAATAGAGGTGGCCGGGCAGGGCCGATGGCAACGAGACAGCGCGAAACATGGGCGATCCTGGGCGTTCCTGGGAGGGCAGATGGTTGAAGTCTCCCAATTATACCACGGGCCGGGCAAGATAGGCAGTGGGGGCGGGATCAAAAAATAGAACACGGATTTGACGGATTGGACGGATAAAAACGGATTTTTCTATGATCAAGAAAAAGATCCGTTTTGATCCGTCCAATCCGCGTCATCCGCGTTCTATTTTTGATCCACGAATCTTCACGAA
>CAZKEX010000346.1:0-5306 GCA_964551895.1 uncultured Caldilineaceae bacterium
GTGAGACATAGGGTCAAGCGTCCTCTTCGGTCGAGTCGGGCGGCGGGGTGGAGATGACGGCCAAGTGGAATTCGCCGTCCACAAGCGTGAGTTGGTGTTCCAGAATAAAGCGGTGGTTGTCGGCGAAGAAGCGCTTTCTGCGTTCGATCATCTCCAACAGAATGTCATGCAGATCTTTCTGGCGCGTGGGTAAGGGCAGAATGCCGGTCAAAGAGGCCAGGAAGTCGGCCTGCTTCTCCGGTTCCAACAGAGAGACATTCCACGCCCCCACGGCCAGGGTCATCAGCGTGCGATAGGTTTTGTCGCTATGGGCATGACGCACATATGGCTCGGCAAAGCGGGTCAACACCTGGGACATGCGCTCCTCGCCGGGCTGACTGGGCATCGCTTCCATGTCTGGAAAGCGTTCCGCAGCCCGCTGGGCAATCCGGCGCAATGATTCCGCCTCGCCGTCCTCCGGATTGACAGCATCCATCGCCGATCCGGTCCGTTTCTGGGGCTGGGTGCGGCGGGTCTTCGCTTTGGCCTTGCGTTTCTTTTTGGACATGGGTCACACCTTGAAAAAACGGCGGATGCGCGCCCAGAGGGAGGGTTTTTCACCCGCCAACCGGACTACTATGTCGGGTGACGTCGCAGCTTCCGGGTTTAGGGTGGAGACGACGGCGAGATGGTATTGATCCGCCTGATCAATGATTTCATAGTCGACAATCAGACGGCGATTGCGGGCGAAATGGCGTGTCTTCCGCTGCATCAGATCCCCAACAATAATGCGATAATCCTGGCGCAGGTCAGCTGGGAAGGTCTGTGCCACTTTCTCCAACATCTGCTCGCGTCGCTCTGGGGCCATGATGGTTGCGTTCCAGGCCACCACCGCCACGGCCACCAATCTATGATAGGCATCACGCGTATCACCAAATTCGACAACATAGGGATGGATGAAACGCTCCAGCACGACCGACATCTTTTCCTGGCCAGGCACGTCCCGAATCACCTTGATGTTGTGGCGTTGCTGTTCCACCCTGCGGGAGACGCGTGACATACTTTGCAACTCGTCCTTGAGCGGGCCGGAGACAATCTGGCCACTCCTGGGCTGTTCTGCGCTGCGTTTGGCTTTGCGTTTGGCGCTGCGGTCTTTTTTGGTGGACATTTGGCACACAACTTTATTTAGCGATTCTGTTCAACGATGGCGTTGTATCAACATACCATCTTTTTCCAATAATTACGGTATTGACATGGCATGAAGGGGAATGTACAGTGAAGACGATCTTACCTCACAGTTTGGGTTCTTCAAAGGCTTTGACCGCTGGGCCAATATCAACCAGCGGTCATTTTTTTGCCCTCAACTCTTTGCGGCGGACACACCGAGTTTTTGGCATAAACTCGGTGTGTGGGGCTAACTCGGCTCACTCCCCTTTTGCCACAACCTATCCAGATTATAGTTGACGCTGACCGCATCGAAATCCGGCTGGGTGCTGAAAGGGCGGCGCACATAGCGCACCTGGCAGCCGGGGGGCGGGCCGTAGCCCACCCGTGCCTCCCGCACATAGACATCGTCGGGCATCTCCGGCGACGGCGGCACTTTGACCAGGGCCAAGATCCACTGTTCCGGCTGGTTGAAGGACGAGACGATCTCGTTGCGGCTGACGGTCACGGTATCCGCCCCCAAGATGCGCCCCTTGACCTCGATAAAGCGCAGACGGGCGTCCGGTTGATCCGGGTCGCTGGATTCCACGTCGTAGCCCACCTTCTGCGCGCTCACGTCCACTGGATTATAGCCCAACCCCCGCTCCGCGGCCATCACCGCCATCATAGCCGCCTCTTCCACCCGCTTGGTCTCCCTGGCAAAGAGGGCCGGGGTCTGATCCCGCTCCCCCCGCAGCCGGGCCAGCAGCCCGCCGGGGATGATCAGCGCGCCGCCGGTCACCACCGGGGCCAGGGGGGCCAACTTGTCCTCCTCGGCCAATTCGGCCATGCGGGTATGCAGCCGCCCCTCCAGCTCCTCGGCCCGCTGCCGGGCCTTCTGCGAGTTCAGCTTGGCGTTGACCTTGCCCGCCAACTCCTGCTCCCGCAGATCCGCGGCCCGATGGTCCCAATAGAGGATCTCCCGGGTCAGCCGCTCCTTGACCGCGGCCACGGTCTTGGCGATCAGGGGCCGCCGCTCTCGGCTCACCTCGTCCACATGCCGGGGCACCAGGGTGGCGATGGCATGGGCCACGGCCCAGCCTTCCAGATCCTGCCCGGCGGTCAACTGTTCGACCAAAGGCCGCACCAGGGGTTGGTCCGTCGGGGCCAGGGGTTCGTAGTCCAAATAGGGGGCAGGCCCGGCATTGACCGCCTGGCCCGGGCCGAGGTGATCATCACCCTGGACCAAGGGCACTTCCACAAATTGCATGCGTTTGGAGATGGCCCGACGGCTGCCATCCGCCCCAGCACGCCCATCG
The DNA here is from genome assembly GCA_964551895.1 of uncultured Caldilineaceae bacterium. Taxonomy (GTDB): domain Bacteria; phylum Chloroflexota; class Anaerolineae; order Caldilineales; family Caldilineaceae; genus JAGNDO01. The sequence continues at coordinate 2,442 of CAZKEX010000346.1, forward strand.
AGAGCGCGCCCATCCTGGATCGTATGCTCCAAATAGAAGAGCGCCCGCAAGGTCTCGCCCCGGTCGCTGGGGTCCACCAGGATCGCCCCCTGGCGCAGCAACCCCTGGTGTCGCTCCAACGTCAGGTCCAACACCGCATCCAACAAGGGATGGCCGGGGCAGATGAAGGCCGCTTCTGGCTTGCCCGGCTGGCGGATCAGGCGCTTCTCGAAGCAGACCCGCTCGTACTGGCGCAACACCCCGGCCCCACCCAGGCCGATCTGCCGGTCCCGTTCCCGGATGGCATGGGGCACATGGGTGATCTCGTAGCGCTCGCTCTCCCGCTCCTGCATACTGCCGCCCAATCGTTGAAAGGCTGCCTTGAAAAAGGCCGAAATGTAGTGAGGTTGCAGCCGCCGGGCCTCCATGCGCTCCATGGTCTGGCGGATGCGCTGCACCTGGCTGGTGTCCAGGCTGTCTCGGGCCAGGGCTTGCTCCTCGATCAGGCTGCGCAGCCGCTCGCCATCCAGGGCATCCTCCACCACCATGCCCAGGCGTGCCCGCACATCCGGCCGATCCCCATAACGAATGGCTTCGATCAGCAGATCCCGCAGCCGCTTGCCGTCGATGGCCATGCCCAGCACATCAAAGACCGCCCCGCCCAACGAGGCCCGCTCCCGCTCCAACTTGCGCAGCAGGGTCAAATAGACATCGCCCTCCCGGGTCTCCTCGGCCACCAAGTTCCACAGATGGCAGACCTCGCTCTGGCCGATGCGGTGGATGCGGCCAAAGCGCTGCTCCAGCCGGTTGGGATTCCAGGGCAGATCGTAGTTGATCATCAGATGCGCCCGTTGCAGGTTGATCCCTTCCCCCGCCGCGTCCGTGGCCACCAGAACCAGCACCGTCGGGTCCTGGGTAAAGGCTTCCTGGGTATGGCGGCGGGCCTCCCGACCGATGCCGCCGTGGATGGTCACCACGGCTTCGGGGCGTCCGATCAACGAGCGGATCTTCTCCATCAAATAGGTAAGCGTGTCCCGGTGTTCGGTGAAGATGACCAGTTTGCGCCGGCTGCCCTGGGCGTCGAACATACGGTCCTGGTGTTGGAGCAGGCCGGATAGCTCCTCCCATTTGCGGTCCGTGCCGCTGTTGCGCACGGTCAGGGCCAGAGCCTCCAAATGGGCCAACATGCGGATCTCTGTGCGCAGTTCCTCCGCGGTGCGGGCCGCCGTGGCCCGGTCCATCAACGCCTCTTCCGCCTGCTCCCACTCGTCCGCGGGCAGATCGTCGTCATCGTCCAGGCTCTCCCACAGGTCCGTCATCTCCGCCAGGTCCGGTAGATCGATCTGCTGGCCTCGTCCCAAAAGCTGGGCCTCGGCCAACCGCCGCTCCAACCGTTCCCGCCGCCGCTTCAAGGATTGGTAGATGGCCTCTGGCGAAGAGGCCAGCCGCCGCTGCAACACGGTGAGGGCAAAGCCCACGGTCCCCTTGCGTCCATTTTCCTGCAACGCCTCGGCCCGGTTGAACTCCTCCTTGACGTAGGTGGTCACCGCCTCGTAGAGCTTGGCCTCCAGATCCGACAGCCGATAGGGCACAGTGTAGGCGATGCGCTCCGGGAAGAGGGGCGTGCCGTCAAACTTGACCAGCTTCTCCTTGACCATGCGCCGCATCAGGTCCGACGGGTCCGAGGCGTGGACGCCGTCCCGAAACTTGCCCTCGAATCGGTCCCCGTCCAACAGGGCCATGAAGAGCTGAAAGTCCTCCTCCTTGCCGTTGTGGGGCGTAGCGGTCATGAGCAGAAAGTGCCGGGCGTTCTCCGAAAGCTGCTGGCCCAGGCGATAGCGCTTGGTGTACTTGATCTCGTTGCCGTAATAGCTGGCCGACATCTTGTGGGCCTCATCGACGATCACCAGATCCCATTCCGTGCGGGCCAGCTTGGCCAAATAGTCATCGTTGCGGGCCAGCCGATCCAGCCGGGTGATGAGCAGGGGCACCTCATCAAAAATGTTGCCGGTGCGGGCATTGTCAATGCGCTCCCGGGAGAGAATCTCGAAGGGCAGATTGAAGCGGCGATAGAGTTCGTCCTGCCACTGCTCCACCAAGCTGCCAGGGCAGACCACCAAACAGCGGCGCACATCCCCCCGGATCATCAACTCCTTGATCAACAGCCCGGCCATAATCGTCTTGCCCGCGCCGGGGTCGTCCGCCAGCAGAAAGCGCAGGGGCTGCCGGGTTAGCATGTGGTCGTAGACCGCCGTGATCTGATGGGGCAGGGGGTCCACCACCGAGGCATGCACAGCCAGAAAAGGATCAAAGAGATGGGCCAACCGAATGCGTCGGGCCTCTGAAACCAGGCGCAGCAGACCGCCATCCGCATCGAAACTCCACGGGCGGCCCTCGGTCACCGTCGCCAAATCCGGCTCGTTGGCCCGAAAGAGCAACTGCGTCCCCGCCTTGCCCGCCCCATCTTTGAAGACAGCCTCCACCGTATCATTCCCATACCACTTGACACTGACCAGGGTCACCGTCTGTCCGGCCAAAATACCCTGTACCACTGCGCCGGGTTGGAGATCGTTTAGTGAGAGCATGTTGATCGTCCCTTCGGGGGGAAAGTTAGAGACACGAAAAACACCGCCCCTCTCCGATGGGATGGCGCGGCGCATGGTGGGTCCGGCATGTGGGTGATGGGGCTTGTTCTGGGTCGGCGGGTTGAGTCCATGAGGTCTAGGGAGCCGTCTATTGTGTCGGGATGAGCAGATACCAGCATCATACCCCGAAACCCTATTCCACGCAACGCAAAAAGACGCCGCCCGGCAAACCGGACGGCGTCTTATCCTCATCTGGGGCGCTCAACGGGGCTTGAACCCGTAACCTCTTGATCCACAATCA
>CAZKEX010000347.1:0-5297 GCA_964551895.1 uncultured Caldilineaceae bacterium
ACCACCCAGGCCGTGCCGATGATCAGATCCTGGTTGAGCAGCCCCCAGCGGTGGCTGTCCTCGGAATTGCCCCGGTTGTCCCCCAGCACATAGACCGTCCTCGGCTCCACCACGGTCAACGGGGCGGAGTAGTTGATGGGTTTGGTGGCGTAGGGTTCCTGCATCTGGATGCCGTTGACGTAGACCTGGCCGTTCTGCACCTCAACCGTGTCCCCGGGCAGCCCCACCACTCGCTTGATAAAGTCCCGCTCCGGGTCATTGGGATAGTGGAAGACCACGACATCCCCCCGGGCTGGTTCGTTGAGCACATAGGCCAGCTTGTTGACCAGGAGATACTCCCCATGCTGGAAGTTGGGCTGCATGGACTGGCCCTCGATCTTGTAGTTCTGCACCCCGGTGCGGATCAACATGAAGAGGATCACGGTCAACACCAGGGTCTCCAGCGCCTCCCGCAGGAAGATCATCCCCATATTGGGGGAGGGATTGGCCTCTGGGGCAGGGTCAACAGGCAAACCCGGCGCAGCCACCTCGCGGGTGGGGGCCGGTTCCTCGTGTTCGATGAGTGTGGGCGGTTCAAGCCCTGCGCCGGGGGTGAGATCCAGCAGATCGTCAACGTGTTCGTTCAAGCCAATTTGCCTCTGGGGTCCCTAACCAACGAAATTCTTGTTTTTGTGCAAAGATTTTTTACCACGAAGCCACAAAAACACGAAAGTCCACGAAGGGAAGAATTTTGTGTTCTTTTGTGGCTTCGTGGCTTTGTGGTAAGCCTTTATTGGCTCTGGTCAGGCAAGGTTAGGGTTATCCCAACTATCCCAATTGGGATAACTTGGGATAGTTGGGTTTCCCAAAACCGTTGGTTATCCCAAATTTTAACCCAAGTATCCCAAAAGTTTTCCCAAGTAACCCAAATTCGTCTCTAAACCTTCCCGGAAGAGGCCAGTAGATCTTAGTTTAACCAATATTTTTTGGCCTCTTCCGGGAAGATCTTTGGGCGAACCTATTTCAAAATATACCGGGTACCCCGCTTGTCGCCGATCTTGAGCAGCAGTCCCTTGTTGACCAGATCCACCAGGTCCAGGCGCAGGCTTTCGGCCCCCACGTAGGGGCAGAGGGTCTGATATTCACCGTTGCTGATGCTGCCGTTGCTGTGGATATATTGCATGGCCTTGATCTGGCGCTCGTTCATGTCCAGATCCTGGTTTTGACGACCGTAGGCCATTGCCTTCATGGGGTCCCGGTTGTTGAAGAGGATCACCTTGAAGCTGTGGGGTTTGGCCTCGAAGCTGGGCGGGGGCAGACCGTTGGCGGCCATTTCGGCGAACATGTGATCCACGCCCAGGCCCAGCTCTTCGATATATTGCCACTGGAAGAGACCGTTCACCAGCCGGGGATTGCGGCTGTAATGCTCGTCCACAATGTTTTCCACGGTGATATAGGCCGGCAGTCCACCGGGGCTGGTGACCTCCAGGCGATCGTCGTACATGCGCACTTCGATGGCCCGGCCGGACAGTTTATAGTCCCGATGGCAGACGGCGTTGACCAGCACCTCACGCACCACAGACGGGGGATATTCGTGCTGCTCGTCCCGCTTCAGCCCCCGCACCACGGCGGATTTCTCCATCTCTTGCAGGATCACATCATAGGTGCGCCCGATGATCTTGGCCAAGGGGCCGCCGATCTCCTCCCGCCGCCCATAGCTGATGGCCCCAGATCTGGCGTCGGCCACCTGCTCGTGCTTGAAATTGACAAAGACACAGCGGCTGTGGGGCAGAAATGCCTGGGGATTCTGACCAAAGAGGAGGACGCCGCTGACCGTGGGCGTGCCATCCGGGGTGATGGCCAAGATCTGTTGCAGCAACTTCTCTTTGGAGATCACCTCCCGAGGGTTGCGGCCCCGACGCTGCTCCAGGTAATACTCGATCAGATCGTCGTCCAGATCGCTGCGATCCGAACCGGGGACAAGCTCCGCTTCGTAGTCGCCGCTGACTTTGGTGGCGGCCAGGGCGTGGATCTCCGGGCCGGTGAGGGTGCGGTTCTCCCGTCCGCTGCGCACCACCACCCGGCCATCGTCCAGGGTGTGCAGCCGCTCGCTGCGCTCCACCCGCAGCAGCACCACAATGCCCTCTGGCGTCTCCTCCTGGCTCCACTCGGTGATGATGGGCGGATTGCACAGGGTTCCCGCGGTCTGCAACGCGCCGGCCGCGTCCTCGTCCACCAGGATGTTGCCGGGCCGCCCCGTGGCATCGATCCCCAGCACCAAAGAGCCACCCTCGCTGTTGGCAAAGGCCACCAACATCTCGGCAATGGCGTCCGGGTCCGCATCGGCCACAAAGGCCAACCGCTGGCTGGGATTCTGTTGGATGAGCGATTTTAGATTTGGCATTGGGATTTTGGATTTGAGATTGGGAGATTGAGAGATTGGGTGTCAACGACAATCTCCCAATCTCCCAATCCCCCAATCTCCTACTCTCTCAATTACGCTTCAACAGCCTCAACGGCTGCCACCCCTTCCCCGTCCGAATCGGGATGGGCTTCGTCTTCGCCCTCGACTTTGCGGCCCAGGTCTTCGTGGTTGAGGACGGCCAGGGCGGCCACTGTGTCCCCCTTGGCCAGGTTGACCAGACGCACGCCCCGGGTGCTGCGCCCCATCTGGCTGATGTCCGCCACCTTGACCCGCAGCATGATGCCGCCGCTGGTGATCAGGGTGATCTCGTCGTCCTCGTGGACCATGCGGGCAGAGATGATAGGGCCGGTCTCGTCCAGCCGGGTATGGTCCGTGGCCCACACGCCCTGGGTATAGCGTCCCTTGCGGGGAAAGCCGCTCTCCGGCGTGCGCTTGCCCCAGCCATTTTCGTGGACCACCAGCATGTCATAGCCGGGGATCACCACATCAAAGCCGGTGACTTCGTCATCCCCCAAGAGGCGGATGGCCCAGACACCAGCGGCTGTGCGGCCCATTGCCCGCACCTGCTCTTCTTCAATGCGCAGGGACTTGCCCCGCTTGGTGACGATGATAAAGTCCTGGTTCCCCGTGGTGCTGAGGGCCCAATTCAGGCTGTCGTCGTCGTCCAGCCCCATGGCGATGACGCCGGTGGAGCGCACGTTGCTGAAGGCATCTACGGCCACCCGCTTGATACGCCCCTTCTTTGTGAGCAATGTGATGTACTCGGAATTCTCAAAGTCCGGCACGGTGAGCATGGTGGTCACCATCTCATCGGCTTGCAGGCTGAGTACATTGGCAATATGCACCCCCTTGGAGGTGCGGCTGCCTTCGGGAAGTTCAAAGACCCGGCTGCTGTAGACCCGGCCCTTGTCCGTGAAGAAGAGGATGTGGTCCAAGGTGCGGGCAAAGCGCAGATCCGCCACCTCGTCCTCGCTCCGGGTGGCCATGCCCTTCACCCCCCGCCCGCCGCGGCCCTGAGACTTGAAAGCCGAGGCAGCCGTGCGCTTGATGTAGGCGCTGGCGCTGACACTGATCAGCACATTTTCCTGCACAATCAGATCTTCTTCGCTGAAGTCGCCGCTGGCGTGGGGCACAATGGTGGTGCGCCGCTCGTCGCCAAACTTCTCCTTCAGCTCCAGAAGATCCTGGCGGATCAGGTCGCGGATCTTTTGAGGATGGGCCAGCAGATCCAGCAGATAGGCAATGCGGGCCATCAGTTCTTGGTACTCGTCTTCGATCTTCTGCCGTTCCAAAGCGGCCAGCCGACGCAGTTGCAGCTCCAAAATGGCCTGGGCCTGGACTTCGCTGAGGCCAAAGCGGGCCATCAGTTCGACCCGGGCCTCCTCCGTGCTGTCACTGGCCCGGATGGTGGCGATCACCTCGTCCAAGAATTCCAGGGCAATACGCAGCCCCTCCAGGATGTGGGCCCGCTCTCGGGCCTTGCTCAACTGGAACTGGGTGCGCCGGGTGATCACATCGAAGCGGTGGTCCACGTGGATGATCAAGCTCTTGCGCAGGCTGAGGGTCTGGGGTTCGCCGTTGACCAAGGCCAGGTTGTTGACGCCAAAGGTGCCCTGCAACGGTGTATATTTGAAGAGCCGGTTTAGCTCTTTTTTGGGCGCGGCCCCTCGCTTCAACTCGATCACCACCCGCATGCCCTTGCGGTCGCTCTCGTCCCGCAGATCCCGGATCTGATCCAGCTTGCCGCTGCGGGCCAGCTCGGCGATGCGTTCCAACAGGGTGGTCTTGTTGAGCTGATAGGGGATTTCGGTGACGATGATGCGGAAGTTGCCGTTGCGCATCTCTTCGATACGGGTGCGGGCGCGCACCAGGACCCGGCCCCGGCCCGTGGCAAAGGCTTGGCGGACGCCTTCGCTGCCCAAGATCAGCCCGCCTGTGGGGAAGTCCGGCCCCTTCATAAAGGTCATCAACTCGTCCAGCCCGATCTCGTTCCGGCGTTCCCAGTTGTCGATCAGGTACATCAGGGCGTCGGTCACCTCGGTGAGGTTGTGGGGCGGGATGTTGGTCGCCATGCCCACGGCGATGCCGCTGGTGCCGTTGACCAGCATGTTGGGCAGCAGGGCGGGCAGAACCAGGGGCTCTTTCAGGCTGTCGTCAAAGTTGGGACCCCAATCCACCGTGTCCATGTCCAGGTCTTGGAGCAGCCCTTCGGCGATCTTGGAGAGTTTGGCCTCGGTATAGCGCATGGCCGCGGGGCTGTCACCGTCCACAGAGCCGAAGTTGCCCTGGCCGTCCACCAAAGGATAGCGCAGGCTAAAGTCCTGGGCCATGCGGGCCATGGCGTCATAGACGGCCGTGTCGCCGTGGGGATGGTACTTGCCCAACACTTCACCCACGATACGGGCGCTCTTTTTATAGGATGACCCGGCCCGCAGACCCAGATCCGAATACATGGCGTACAAAATACGCCGATGGACGGGCTTCAAACCGTCACGGGCATCGGGCAAGGCCCGGGCCACGATCACGCTCATGGCGTATTCGAGATAGCTGGCCCGCATCTCGTCTTCAATCGAAATGGGGGCAATATGCCCGGCAAAATAACCGTTGTCGATCACCCCATCCGCGTTGACCGTGCCACCCCCCGCGGCTACCACCGGGGCGATTTCACCATGATTGGCAGCGCCGTTCTCCGGCAGATCCTGCAATTCGCTGCTGTTATCCATGCACACAACTCCTGGTTTCTTGACCCTGTGAAAAGCTCAAAACAGAGGCTAAAACGGTCGAAAATGCCATTTCAGCACTGGTCCATAATCCCAAGAATTATACCCCATTTTGCCAAATATCCCTAAAGGCAGGGGGAGCGATTTGGAACGGATGTGCGATGACAAGGTGA
>CAZKEX010000348.1:0-5292 GCA_964551895.1 uncultured Caldilineaceae bacterium
CGCCCTGGCCCCCATCCCCAGGTATAATACGAAGAAATAGAACACGGATCGCACGGATCGAACGGATTTTCACGGATCAAACAAAAAATCCGTTCAAATCCGTCTCATCCGTCCAATCTGTGGCCCATTTTTTCCCGTCCACCCAATCCAAAATCCAAAATCACCAATCCAAAATCCTATGATTGAACGCAACATCTACCTTCACGACGTATCCCTGGACCAGGCCCTGGACGCCTGGCATACGGCCTTGGACGCCCACGGTCTGCGCCGCCCTTTGTCGTCCGAGGTTGTCCCCTTGACCGAGGCCCTGGGCCGGGTAACAGCCCAGCCCGTGTGGGCGCGGATTTCGTCCCCCCACTATCACGCCTCGGCCATGGACGGCTATGCGGTCCGGGCCGAGGAGACCCGGGGCGCGTCCGAGACCAGCCCCAAGGCTCTGCCCATTGACCGTCGGGCCATCCCCGTGGACACGGGCGACCCCATGCCGCCGGACACCAACGCGGTGATCATGATCGAGGAGACCCAGACCTTGCCCGGCCCGGACGGCTCGCCCCACATCGAGATCATGGCAGCGGTGGCCCCGTGGCAGCATGTGCGGGCCATGGGCGAGGACATGGTGGCCACGGAGCTGGTCCTGCCCGCCAACCACAAATTGCGCCCCCAGGATCTGGGGGCCATCGCCGGCTGCGGCCACCGGGAGGTGGCCGTCTATCGCCGCCCACGGGTCGCCATCATCCCCACGGGCACGGAGTTGGTGATGCCGGGCAGCGAACTCAAGCCTGGGGACATCATCGAGTACAACGCCCTCATGCTGGGCGCGCAAGCCGAGGAGGCCGGCTGTCTGGTCCATCGCTGGCCCATTGTGGCCGACGACTACAACACCATCCGGGACGCCGTGGCCGCAGCCCTGGTCGACCACGATCTGGTGGTGGTCAACGCTGGCTCCTCCGCTGGCTCCGAGGACTATACCTCGGCCATCGTGCAGGAATTGGGCCAACTGCTGGTCCACGGCATCGCCATGCGCCCCGGCCACCCGGTGATCTTGGGCGTGGGCCAGACCGGCAAAGAGTTCCGGGCCTTGGTCGGCATCCCCGGCTACCCCGTCTCCGCGGCCATGACCTTTGACATCATCGTCACGCCGCTCCTCCACGCCTGGCAGGGCCAACTGCCCCCGGAGCGCCCCACCCTCACCGCCACCATGACCCGCAAAGTCCTCTCCCCCATGGGCGAGGACGAGTTCATGCGGGTCACCCTGGGCCAGGTGGGCGACCGCATCGTCGCCACCCCCCTCTCCCGCGGAGCCGGGGTGATCATGTCCCTGGTCAAGGCCGACGGCATCGTCACCATCCCCCGTTTCTCCGAAGGGGTCCACCCCGGCGAGCCGGTCCAGGTCCAGCTTCTGCGCTCCCCCCGCTCCATCCGCCAGACCATCCTGGCCATCGGCAGCCACGACCTCACCCTGGACGTGCTGGCCGACGAGCTGCGCCGCCGCCATCCCCGGCTCACCCTGGCCTCGGCCCACGTGGGCAGCCTCAGCGGTCTGCTCACCTTGCAGCGGGGCGAGGCCCACTTGGCCGGCTCCCATCTGCTGGACGAAGAGAGCGGCGAGTACAACTTTGGCTCGGTGCAGCGCTATTTGACCGCCCACGGGGTGAAGGTGAAAATTGTGGGCTTTGTAAATAGAGTTCAGGGTCTCATCACAGAGAAGGGCAATCCGAAATCCCTTGGGGGCCTAGAGGACCTGCTGCGGGACGATGTGCAATTCGTCAACCGGCAGCGGGGCGCGGGGACACGGGTGCTGCTTGACTACAAACTGGGCCAACTGGGCCTCAACCCCCGACAGATCCAGGGCTACGAGCGCACGGAATACACCCATCTGGCCGTGGCCGCCGCGGTCAAAAGCGGCGCGGCCGACTGCGGACTGGGCATCCTGGGCGCGGCCAAGGCCCTGGACCTGGACTTTGTCCCCCTCTTCAACGAACGCTACGACCTGATCATCCCGGCCGAGCACTACGACAGCGACCTCCTCGCCCCCCTCCTCGCCATCATCGGCGAAAAAGACGGCGCGTTCGTGCGCGCCGTCCAAGCCCTTGGCGGCTACGAAACCGACCAGATGGGCGTGGTGTTGAGGGAAATGTAGGGGGGAGTGCGTAAGGAGTAATGAGTATCGAGTAATGTGTGGACTCGACACCCTCCCCAAAATGCCGATCCGCTCCCCCCACACCCATTACTCGTTACTCATCACTCATTGCCTCTATACTCGATAAAGGAGTTATTCATGCAAGTCCGCCTCTTCGCCACCCTCCGCCCTATCGTCGGTGGCCCCTCTGTGGAGCTGAACGCCGGTCCCGGCGACTCTGTGCGCGCCCTGTTGGACGAGCTGATCGCCACCTGGCCGGACCTGAAGCGGGAGCTGTTCGATGCCGGGGGCCAGCTTCACACCAACATCCACGTCTTCATCAATGGCCGGGATGTGCGCTATTTGGACGGGCTGGACATGGCCATCCCCGAAGACGCCCAGATCCGCATCTTTCCCCCGGTGGGCGGCGGCGCGTTGGTCAAGCCGCCCGAGGCCAGCAAACCTGGCCCTCAAATCCACGACTACTACGGCGTCCCCGACTGGCTGATGGTGGAGTATCTGGAAGACCTGGGCGGCCGCCAGACCAGCCCCTTTGTGATCGAGGCCGACGACTGGCGAGCCGTGATCCGCCAGGCCAAAGTCAAGGGCATCGGCTCCCTCAAGGTCGGCGGCTCCACGGTCACTTTCACCGGCGCGCCTTCGGCCTTGAACGAGATGTTCGAAAAGCTGCACTGGAAAACCCTGCGGGGCGGCGGGTGATGGGTCGGGGGTTGAGTGGCGAACGTAATTTTGCCACCCAACCCCCGACTTTTATTTTTCGCCAAGATCGTATAGACTATTTATATATACCTTATATTTTGCGTTTCACCCAGGAATTCCGCCATGCAAACCGCCAAGCTTTTCCCAAACGGCAGCAGCCAGGCCGTGCGTCTGCCCAAAGAATTCCGTTTTGACGGGGATCAGGTCTTCATCAAGCGGGTGGGCAGCGGGGTGATGCTCCTGCCCTTCGCCGCGCCGTGGCAGACGTTGATCGACAGTCTGGATCGCTTCAGCGAAGATTTCGGCCAGATGGGGACGAAATAGAACACGGACGAAATAGACCACGGATTAAACGGATCGAACGGATTTTTACTGATCCAAAAAAGATCCGTTTTTATCCGTCAAACCCGTCAAATCCGTGTTCTATTTTTTAACCTCCTTTCAAAATCAACCCATGCGCCACCTACTCGACACCTCATTCTGCCTCTATCTGATCACCGAGAAGCCGCCCAACCTGGCCGCGGCCCTGGCCCCCTTTGCGCCCGGGGATCTGGGTGTTTCGTCCATCACCGTGGCGGCCCTGCAGGCCCAGGTCCAGGCCAGCGCGGATCCCCAGGGCAATGGGGAGGCCCTGGCCCAATTTCTGCTGCCCTTGGACGTGGCCGACTTTGACGGCGAATGCGCCAATATCCTGGGCCGAATCTCCGCCCGCTGGGCCGAGACCGTGCCCACGGCCAACACCCATGCCCTGCTTCTGGCTGCCCACGCCCTGCGCCTGGACGCCGGTGTGATCACCCGCCGCCCAGAGCAGTACCCGATTCTGCCCGGTCTGCGGGTCAACCCAGAGACGGCTAGATCTTTGTTGCGGCCCATCTCCCCCACTCGATCTATCACCCCGGCCCTGCTTTCCGCGGCCCTGGATGTGGGCACGGACCAGGGCCACACCATCGTGGTGATGGGCAGCCACGATCTCACCTTGGATCTATTGATCGACACCCTGCACGCCGCCCACCCGGAAGTGACCATGGTCTCGGCCCAGGTGGGGAGTCTGGCCGGTCTGGCCGCCCTGCGCCGCAACCAGGCCCACGTGGCCGGGGCCCATCTTTTTGACCCGGCGAGCGGCGAGTTCAACACGGCCCACATCCGGCGCATGCTCGCCCCCCACGGCTGCCGGGTGAAGGTGATCGGTTTTGTCACCCGCACCCAGGGGCTGTTGACCGCGCCGGGCAACCCCAAGCAGATCCACAGCCTGGCCGACCTGTTGCGCAAAGAGGTGCGTTTTGTCAACCGTCAGGCCGGGGCCGGCACCCGGCTGCTGCTGGACTATGAGCTAGACCGTCAGGGGCTGGAACCGCGGCAGATCCAAGGCTACACCACGGCAGAGTCGTCCCACTCCGCCGTGGCCCAGGCCGTGGCCGATGGCCGGGCCGACTGCGGGTTGGGCATCCAGGCCGCGGCCCAGGCCCACCAGTTGGCCTTTGTGCCCCTCTTCCAAGAGCGCTTCGATCTGGTGATTCCCGTGACCCACTATCACAACGCCCTGCTCGCCCCCCTCCTCGCCCTGCTGCAAACGCCCCCCGCCGCCTTTTTGGACCGGGTCCACGCCCTGGGCGGCTACGGCACAGAGGGGATGGGGAAGGTGTTGGCGGAGATTTAGGAATGCACAATGGACAATGCACAATGCACAATGCACAATGCACAATGAGCGTGCTTGGAACACCAGACATTGTGCATTGTCCATTGTGCATTGTGCATTGTGCATTGTCCATTGTGCATTGAAGAAAGGCTCTTCCCATTAACGAACTATTCCGCGGCTTTTTAGAGGCCATGCGTTTGATATTTACTGGGGACGCGGCCCTGGGGGAGATTGTGGGGTTGTCCCTGCAGGTCTCCGGCGTGGCGCTGGTGATCAGCACGCTGGTCGGCATTCCCCTGGGCACGGTGATGGGGCTGCGCCGTTTTGTCGGGCGGCGGGTGATGATCGCCCTGATGTACACGGGCATGGGCTTTCCGCCTGTGGTGGTGGGGCTCTTTGTCTATCTGATGCTCTCCCGTAGCGGGCCCCTGGGCGGGCTGAACTCGGCCCTGATCCCGGCCCTCTTCACCCCGGCGGCCATGATCATCGCCCAGAGTATCATCGCCTTCCCCTTGGTGGCCGGCTTCACCATGGCCGCGGTGATGGGTGTGGACCCCAATCTGCGCCAACAGGTCACCGCCCTGGGGGCCACGCCTTGGCAGAGCACCTGGGCCGTCCTGGCCGAGGCCCGCACCGGGGTGATCGTGGCGGTGGTGGCGGGCTTTGGCGGCATCATCTCCGAGGTGGGCGCGGTGATGCTGGTGGGGGGCAACATCGAACACAGCACCCGTGTCCTCACCACGGCCATCGTCCTGGAGACCCGGAAGGGCAACTTCGACCTGGCCATCGCCCTGGGCATCATCCTGCTGGGCATGTC
>CAZKEX010000349.1:0-5282 GCA_964551895.1 uncultured Caldilineaceae bacterium
CATGCCGTACTGGACCATGGTCAACAGATGTATCGACATCTGTGAGCGGGCGTGGGGGTCCAGGCAGTCCTGTAGTTGGCGCGCCACTTGCGCCATTTCCTCTTTGGTGTCCCAAAATTGTGCTGTGGGTGTGCGATCTTGGTCGGTGAGGATAGCGAGGATCTCGGCGTTCTTGCGGGCCAGATAGCGGTCTCGCCATGCGGCGGTCCGGCTGCGGTAGACCTTCCAGTCGGATTCAAGAGGTGGCTTGACCATTGGTTTCTCCTTGTCGGCATTTGGGGTGTGGAGGGTGTGACGTGGGGCTGTCTGGATCATACTGCGCGGCGGTAGGGGATGTCAAGCGGTTTGCTCCTCTTGAGTTTCGCATGTGTGCCCATCGTCCTTGTTCCTGCCACTTCTTGGGAACTTTCCTGAATCGATTGGCCCTCATTTGACGAAACTGCAAATCGTGGCTACGATTCAATTCTGCGAGCAGTCCGCCGACATACGAAAGGGCAGGAAAAATGAGAATGTCTCTCTTGTTGCTCATTACGGCGATGGTGATATTGCCAACAGCCTGCACGCGTAATTCGGCCTCAACGTCAGTAAGTTCACCTGATCCGCAACCTGCCACAGTGATCCCCTACCCCAACCCCTACCCCGCCGCTTACCCGTATCCTGACACGGCACAGCCTGCCCCCGAAGCAACGTCTTATCCGGCTCCGTCGATTTCTTCCTTGGTCGTGCCGACTTCGATCCCAACTCTGGTCCCGACTCCATCGCCGATGCCATCCAATCTCATCTCACAGACAAAGCTGTTCTGTTCATCGCTGGGTGATTTCCTGAAATGTGAGGACACTATACTCCGTATTTCCTTTGAATATCCAGCCACTTGGGGCGAAGCCGAGGGTGTGCTTTTGGCGGGTGATACAGGTTTTAGCTACAGGTATGTCTTCAGCGAACTGGCATCGCAGTTGACAATGACTGTAGCAACGGGTGGTCTTAGCCACGACTTCACAATGGGACGCGGGGGGATGTGGACGGATTTTGCTGGATATGGTGGCGCTTCGAGTCGCAACCCCTGCCAGTCTGGATCGGGAACGCCGCCTATTTGTGATGTCATAAAACCTCAAGTTGCCATGTTCATGCTGTTTCCACAAGCAAAATACATCTGTGATCCTGGCCCCGGCTCATTTGACGTCCCCCTAGCGTTCATAGACATTGACTTGCCAGACAACCCCACCATCAACGGATTCCGATTTGTGTCACCGGTCCTGTCGGAACAAGAGACGGAAATGTTCCGCAACAGAACCCAAGAGATACTGGGTACGCTCAAAGCCGGAGAGTCCAAATGTGACAGCGCAAGCCAAACAGTTTTTGATGATAGCGTTAAGGCACTTATTGAGAGGATGAAATCGGGGCTGATCGACGCTGACACACAGGCCAACATTGACCAGTTACGACATATTGCTCAATCAATCGATATCGAGTAGGGTTAGTTTTGGATCTGTAGTTGAACGTGCGCCAGATCCACGCCCTCTCCCAGCGCTTTGGCGTCTCCTCCGCCGTATTTTTCTAGTCCGCCACACCCCATCCAAAAAGGAGCCGCCCCACCATGCCCTTCGCCGCCTTTGATCTCGAAACCGCCAAGATCCTCCCGCCCAATGTGGATGACCTGAAACAGCACACCCCCTTGGGCATCTCCTGCGCGGCCATCGCCCTCTCCGATGCCGAGGAGCCGGAAATCTGGTCCGGCTCGCCCCAGTTGACCGTGGACGAGTGCGGCCAGCTCGTGGATCGCCTCCAAGCCCTGGTGGCCGCCGGCTACACCCTGGTCACGTGGAATGGGGCCAGCTTCGACTTCTCCGTCCTGGCCCAGGAATCGGGCCGCACCGAGGATTGCGGCGAACTCGCCCTGGGCCATGTGGACCTGATGTTACTGGTCACCTTCACCAAGGGCTGGTATCTTGGCCTGGACAAGGCGTTGGCCGGGGCTGGGCTGAAAGGCAAGGTCAAGAACGTGGCCCTGGGCGACGGCACGATCCTGGCCGACATGAGCGGCGCCCAGGCCCCGGCCCTGTGGAAAGCCGGGGAACACGAGGCGGTGCTGGCCTATTTGAAGGGCGACGTGGCCCAGCTTTTGGCCCTGGCCGACGTCGTTCAGCGCACCCGCGCCATTCGCTGGCTCAGCAACCGGGGCAAACGCCAGTCGGTTCGGGCCAACAAGCTGATGACGGTCAGCGAGTGCTTCCAACTCCCCGCGCCGGACACCTCGTGGATGAGCAATGCGCCCGCTCGCAGCGGTTTTGTCGACTGGATTCCCGGTTGGGTGGACAAGATGGGTTGAAAGATAGGGGGAAAACCGTGGGGCAGGGGCCTAGCATCGATTCGGTTTTGATTGAGAAGGGAAAATCTGGTGAAAGCGGAAGACAACATGCAAGAGGAATCAATCGAGGAAATCCTGACCGAGGCAGAATTGAATGCCGCCACCCAGGAGATGATCCTGCAAACCGTGCAGGCCCTGCACCGCTCCGTGCGCATGGCCGTCTGGGCCTACGCCGCGCTGGTGACCATCGCCATCACCGCCTTTATGGTGGCCCTCTTCGCCGCCCTCATCACCAACAACACGGGCCAGGCCATCGCCTTCGCCCTGGTCAGCGTCACCGCCCTCGCCCTCTTCGTCTTCAGCCGCCCCTGGCGCAACCAGGCCGACGCGGCAGAGGTGCTGCGGGAGTTGGTTGAGCAGGTGACAAGGTGACAAGGTGAGGGGGTGCAAATCACCCTGTCACCCTGTCACCCTGTCACCCTGTCACCTTGTCACCCTGTCACCCTGTCACCCTGTCACCCTGTCACCCTGTCACCCTGTCACCTTGTCACCCTGTCACCTTGTCACCCCCGACTGCCCGGGTTGGCGTAGGGGCGACGGCGGGGGCGACGATGTTTGGTGCTGCTGCCGCTGGCCGGTCCGCCTTGGGCGCCGTTTAGCCGACTGTTGCGGGCTTTGTTGGATCGAGATTGATTACGGCTGTTGCGGCTGGAGCCGCCCCCACCGCCTCGGGCCACGGCCCACACGTCCGGGTTCTGGCTATTGATCGAGAATCCGCTATAGTTGAAGCCATCCAAGGCCCGGCGTTCCAAGGGTTCGCCCAGGGTCTTTTCTATGTCCCGCACCATGGCCTCGTCGTCGTGGACCGAGAAGGTGAAGGCCTTGCCCGTCTGCTCGGCCCGGCCTGTGCGCCCAATGCGGTGGGTATAGGCGTCCACGGTGTCGGGCATGTCATAGTTGATCACATGGCTGATCTCGGTCACATCGATGCCCCGAGCCGCAATGTCCGTGGCCACCAAAATATCATATTTGCCATCTCGGAAGCCGTTGATCGACTCCTGGCGGCGATTCTGGGCCATGTTGCCCTGCAACGCCGTGGCGTTGTAGCCTTGCTTGAGCAGATCCCCGGCCAAGTTGCGGGCACGCCGCTTGGTGCGGGTAAAGATCAACACCCGGCCCGTGGCCGTCTTCTGCAACATCTCCAGCAACAAGGGCTTCTTCAACCCGTCCGTCACCGGATAGATGGCGTGGGAGACCGTCTCCGCCGGGGCGATGATGCCGATCTGCACCGTCACCGGATCGGTCAAAAATTCCGCGGACAGGTTGCGGATATCATCCGGCATGGTGGCGGAGAAGAAGAGGGTCTGGCGTTTGGTGGGCAGGGCCTTGAGGATGCGCCGAATGTCGGGCAAAAAACCCATGTCGCACATGCGGTCCGCCTCGTCCAACACCAAAATCTCGATGCCGGAGAGGTCAATCGCCTTGTCGCCCATGATGTCCAACAGCCGCCCAGGGCAGGCCACCACAATATCGGCCCCCCGACGCAACTGCTGCACCTGGCGCACCTTGCTCACCCCGCCATAGACCGTGATGCTGCGGGCCCGGGTCATGGCGCCAAACTGCACCGCGGTCTCGTTGATCTGCTCGGCCAGCTCCCGGGTCGGGGCCACAACCAACGCCCGCACCTTGCGGGATTGGCTCTTGGTCAGATGTTGCAAAATGGGCAGCATGAACGCCGCCGTCTTGCCCGTGCCGGTCTGGGCCAGGCCCATCACATCTTTTCCGGCCAACACATGGGGCATCGCCTGCTCTTGGATCGGGGTGGGGGCGCTGTACCCGGCCGCGTTGATGGCCGAATTTATGCGCGCATCCAGGGAAAACTCACTAAACTTCATAAAAATGCTCCTTGGCTTGGTGACTCACGGAGCCAAGTCGCACTCTCAGCCCTGCAAATTCAAAAAACTAAAACGTCTGGCGTGCCCTCACTCTTCGGACACAACGCCCAAGTATAGCCGCGATGGTCGGTTCTGGCAAAGATGCGTCGGGGTAAGGTATAGTACAATCCAAGAAAAATCCGCTTTTATCCGTTCGATCCGTCAAATCCGTGTTCTATTTTTAAGCTTTGAAAGCTTCCGCCATGCCCAACGTGCTTTCTCATTTTCAAGCCCGCACCGCTTTGGATGCCCAAAAAGTTCGGCTCCCTGCAACCCCTTTCAGCTGGGACCTGGGGGCGACGACCACCGTGGCTGCCTTGACGGATACCGGTCTCGTCGATCCGGCGGGGAACGAGCTGCGCTGGGGCCTGGTGGAAGAAATCGCCGACGACACCCAATCCTGCTATCTCATGGACCAGGACGATGAAGGGGTCTGGGTCGAGAAGATCCAGCGCTTCTCCCAGGCCCTCAACCGGGTCTACACCCTCTATCCCACCCCCGGCCCGCCCACCATGTTGATCTCCGGCATCCCCATGCACCGCATCAAAGAGACCGACCCCGGCCGGGACACCGCGGCCAAGGTCAAGGCCGCCGGCCCCTTCCACGGCCCGGTGCTGGACACGGCCACCGGCCTGGGCTACACCGCCACCGCCGCGGCCGCACAGGGCGTCCCCGTCACCACCATCGAGCTGGACCCCACCGTGCTGGAGATCTGCCGCCTCAATCCCTGGTCCGCCGCCCTCTTCGACAACCCGGCCATCACCCAGCGTGTGGGCGACGCCGGGGAGGTGGTGGCCGCTCTGCCCGACGCCGCCTTCGCCCACGTGGTCCACGATCCGCCCATGTTCAGCCTGGCCGGCCACCTCTACGGCGGGGAATTCTACGCCCATCTCTTGCGCATCCTGCGGCCCAAGGGCAAACTGTTCCACTACATCGGCAACCCGGAGAGCCCCAGCGGCAAGATCACCACCGCCGGGGCCATCCGCCGCCTCCACGACACCGGCTTCATCCGCATCGCCCGCGCCCCCGGCGCCTTCGGTGTC
>CAZKEX010000350.1:0-5263 GCA_964551895.1 uncultured Caldilineaceae bacterium
ATCACACGGATCCACCCCACCCCCAACCCGATTCATCGGGTTTCCCCGACCAGCTGGGGGATTCATCCCCCGGTGGACGCCGCCCCGCCACTGGACGCCGGAGCGTCCCCCCTCATTCCAACGCAGAGCGTTGGAACGAGGAAACTTTCACCCCTTCACCCCTTCGCCCCTTCACCTCTTCACGCCGTCGCCCGCCGCCTCCACCAACAACGCCGCCGCCTTCGCCACGCCACCCAACTCCGCAAATTCCTGTTGCAGCCGCCGGGCGTTGGCCCGGAAGGGCGCGTCGGTGGGCAGCATGGCCTGGAGGATCTTGGCCAGGTTGTCCGGCACCACCTGGCGGGGATGCAGACGCACGCCCACGCCGGTGCGGGCCACGCCCTCGGCCTGGCGGCCCTGGTCCGCGGCGTGGGGGACGACGATCTGGGGCACGGCGTGGGTAACAAGGGCGTGGGTGGTCCCCGCGCCGCCGTGGTGGATGGCCACCGCGGCGTAGGGGAGGACTTCGCTGAAGTCGATCTCCGTGGTGACGACCCGGGGGCTGGGCAGTTTGGTTTGCAGTTGGTCCAGGCTCTCTTTGGGGAAGCCCTGACCCACGGCCAGGATGGGCAGACCGCCCACTTTGACCACGGCGTGGGCGCTGTTGATGAAGAAGTTGGGGTCGTTGGTGAAGCTGGTGCCCAGGGTGATGAAGACCCAGGGCCGGTCCATGGGCAGTTGGGTCAGCCAGGGGGTGCGCCAGGGCCGGGGGGCCGGGGCCGCGCCGCCCACATAGCGGTTTTGATCCAACAGGGGCATGCCCTGATACCAGCGTTCGCTCCAAAAGGTGAGGTGCATATGGGGGGAGTTGATGGCCGGGGGACCGTCCGCGGCCCAGTTGGCGCCGTGGATGCCATAGCGGGCGCAGAGCCGGGCCAGCCGGGCTTGGGCCATCTCGGCCACGGCCTGGGCGCTGGGATGGACCGTGTTGCGGGTGGCGGGCCAGCCTGCCACCACAAAGGGCACATCCAATATCTCGGCCAAAATGGGCGCGGCGCTCATGAACATCTCGCCCACGATCAGGTCCGGGCGGAAGGCTGTGGCCACGGGCAGGAGTTCGTCCACCGCCCCGGCCACCCGATCCTCTTCCAGCCATTGGTCCAAAGCCCGGGCCATGCGCATGCGTTGCAGGGCGGCGTTGTCGATGTCCGGCGCCGGCTGCAAGGGGGGCGGCGGCGGCCAGAGCCAGCCGGTCTCCGCCAACGCATGGCCGGGGACGTTGAAGCGGGCCAGGGTGGGCAGCATGGCCGCGCCCGTGGCCCACAACACCTCGTGGCCCTGGCTCACCAGCGCGGACGCCGTGGCCAGATAGCCGCCCCAATCCAGATGGCCGGGGATTTGGGCCGATGTGAAGAGGAAGCGCATGGTTAAGTGCCTTTTTGGAAAAATGGGAAATTGGGCGATTGGGCGATTGGGTTATTGGGAGATTGGGTGATTTGGCGGGCAAATCACCCAATCTCCCAATCGCTTAATCTCGGCGCAGCCAAAACACCCGCCGCCAACGTTAATTACACCCAGGTGTGATGCGATAAAGCTCACCGCTGCCCGTGCCGATCCAGAGTGCGCCGTCCGGGGCTGTGGTCAAGGCCTGCACCGGCCACACAAAGAGGATACGCTCCGCAATTGCCCGCCCGCCGCTGACCGAGAGGCGATAGACCCCTGGGTCCCGGCCATATTGGGCGAAGAAGATCGTGTTATAGGCCCAGGTGATGCCCGTGGGGGCCGATGCGTTGTAGAGGGGCAGCACCGGCGGCGTGTACCAGCCCGGCGGATTCCCGGCCAGGGCGATGGGAAAGCCATAAAAGGGCGTGGCGGTCTCGTCCCCCGCCGCGGCCGCGCCGGAGAGCTTGGCCGGTTCAAACAAATTGACCTCATCCCCAGCGGAGAAATCGCCGGGCATGTTGGTGGCCCCGTTGTCCGTCACCCACAGACGGCCATAGGGATCCTTGGCCAGCCCATAGGGGTTGCGGAGCCCCCGTGCCGCGGTCTGAAAGACCGCGGTCGTGCGCTGCGCCACCAGTTGATCCACCGGGGCCCGCACCAACCTGGCGGCCAGTTTATTGCCCCCGGTCACCATGTCCAGGGCAATGCTTTCATCCCCAGGGTTGACAATGCCGTCGGAATAGCCGTCCCTCACCCCGCCGGCAGAGACATAGAGCCAGCCATTGAGGATCACAATCCCATTGTTGGCGTGGAAGAGCCGCCCCTGCACGGCAAAGCCCCCGGCCAGCTTCTCATAGCCGCCCCCATCCACAATCCGCCCCACCTCCCCGGCCCGGTTCAGATAGAGGGCGCCGTTGGCATAGGCCATCCCCGTCACCCGGCTGGAACCGGCCAAGATCTGGCTGCTGCCGCTGTCCCCCACCGCGTCATAGACCTGGATCGAGCGGCTGGGGTGATAGGCGTCAAAGAGTACAAGGGGGTCCGGCGTGCCCGTGGTGGGCGAATCCAGCCCCACAAAGAGCCGCCCGTCCGGGGCAAAGGCCAGGGAGGTGATGCCCTGCTGGTCCTGAAGCTGGGGCATACGCTGCTCCACACAGAAGCCGCCCTGGGCCTGCATCCACCCATCCGCCTCGCTGGGGGCAGAGATGCCAAGGGGTGTTGCGCTGATCCCCAACTGCCCGGCAGGCAGGGTGGCGGCTTGGGGTTTGGGAGAAGAAGGGCCTGTCGCCGGTGCGGAAGTCGTCTCGTTGCCAGGGGGTTTGGCCGCAACCGGAACAGGGGGCTTGGGGAGCAGTTCCGCCACTTGAACCGATGTCGGGGCCGCGCCACAGGTGGCAAAGGCGACCAGATCCGCGCTGATCAGGTTGCTTGGGCCGTGGGCTGCGGCGCACGAATTGGCCTGGGCCTTATAGTCCCCGGCATCCACTGCCAGCCAAAGCTGACGGTCTTTGTCCGCCTCGGCCCGGGTCTCCAGCGCGCCCCCGGCAATCCAGCCGTTGACCGTGGCCTTCTGCATGGGGGTCAACTCCCCCACCAGGGGCATGATCTTGCGGTGGATCTGGCTCCACAGCTTGGACGCCTCCGGCGCGCCGGGGATCACCACCGGCCCGTTCACCCCGCCCGCCATCAGGGAGTCGTAGTCGGTCACCTTCAGGTCGGCGTTCTGCAAGGCTGGCCCGTGGCAGTTGGTGCAGACGGTCTCAAAGATTGGCTGGACATCCTCCTCATAGCCCAAGGGCCAATTCGCCCCAGCTATGCCATCGCTGTCGCCCAAAGAGGCCAAAAGCTGCACCTCATCGGCCAACTCGCTGACGCCCAAAATGGTGTCGATGCGCACCACATCCCCGGGGCTCACCGTGCCCACCTGGCAGGCCTCCGCGCCCAGGGCCGCGTCCACCCGCCCGGCCTTCACCACCACCCCATAGGCCGACTGGCCCGTGGAGAGACAGGCCGCCGCATCCTGCAGCGAGACCACAGGCTCCGCCGCCGCCATGTCCACCAGGGAACCGGGCAGCGCCGGCACCCCCAGGTTGAGCGCGGGCACGGCCTGCTTCACCGCCGCCGTGGACGGCGCGCCCGCACACCCAGCCAGGGCCAAAATCGTGGCCCCAACGGCCAAGATCAACAGTAATTTAACAAAATTTGATCGGGAGCGGCTTTGAAAGTGGGGCTGTTTGTCAATCATAGTCAGTTTTTGTGGGTGGATGGGTCGATGGGTTGTTTGTTATTCCACGGTTCGATGGCTCGCTTGAGTTTGGCTTTTTGGCGAGGGGGGTAGAAAAAGGGACGCCTTTGGTGTAAAGTGTATTTGTAGCGGCAAAGACACTTATTCACGAAAGGACATCCCAAATGAACAATACCAAAGACGCCCCAGAAAAGCCAGCCCTGCTCACAGAGTTGATGAGTTTGATAGAAAAACACGAACCGCTCTACGGACAGAAACGGGTCTTCAATCGGGTTTTGGCCCTGGTGATGGCAGAAATTTTTGCCTTTGGCCGACATACGATCACCCAACTGTTGCTGACACTGGGCATCGTCAACGAAGATTGGAGCGCCTTTTACCGGATCTTCAGTGAAGGCCGGTTTAGCGAAGAGAAGCACGGTGCGGTCATGCTGGGCGAGGCACTCAGTGAAGTGCCCGAAACAGACCCATTTGTGACCGGTCAAGATGGCTTTCATATACCGAGATGTAGCCTGACCATGCCCGGTTCTGGCTGGATGCGAGGGCTACTCACAGCTAAATTCAAACCTGGCATCCAACGCGGGCAACGCTTTGTGGAAGCATCGTGGTTCACGCCCATAGTCAACGGCTACAGTCGTGCGATTCCCCTGCGCTGCCTGCCCGCCTTTACCCAAAAATCCGTTGCCTGTGAGGAAACAGAGCCACAGACAGAAGTAGAGGCGGCACTGACTGCCTTGACCTGGACACGCCAGGGGATGGATGAGGCGGGTCGCCAGAAACAGTTATTGGTCACATTGAACGACGGTCGTTACGACACGATCAAATTCTGGTCTGAACTGCCGGAACGCACCGTGGGTATCGTGCGTACCGCCCGCAATCGCTGTCTCTTTGGCCTGCCAGCGGAGGGCGCTCATGGCAATCGCAAGTATGGGGACAAGGCACCGGCCCCTCACATCTGGCTGCAAAAACGCAAAGGCTTCACCCACCCAGATGTGGTGGTACGGGGCAAGACACGTCGTATGCGCTACCGGGTAGAAGGTCCCTTTGTTCGAGATGAGTTGCCCGATGTGCCTCTGATGCTGATCGTGGTTGGCGGCGGCAAACGACCGAAAGGCTCTCGACGCAAGAACTATCTGCCCTGTTTCTTTCTGGTGTCAGCCGTCCTGGTGGATGGCGTCTGGTCCTTACCCCTCCCGCTTGCCGACCTGCTGGCCTGGTTGTGGCAGCGCTGGGAGTTGGAAGTTGCCCATCGGGCCATGAAAAGCGGCTTGGGTCTGGGTGAAAAACAATGCTGGAATGACACCGCCACCGTCACCTCGGTTCAATGGTCGGTCTGGATATATGCCTTGATGATGATGACCGGCTACCGTGTTTGGGGCAATGATTGTGGAGCCAAGCCACCAGGATTGTGGCGGGCGGCTCCACGTCGCTGGTCCTTCAACACCCTGTATCGGGCCTTCCGCTCGGAAATGTGGTCTCACCCGGATTTTCGGACCACTTGGACATGGTCTCGGGATAACTGGCTTGAAAACGAGGCCCTTTGGGACTCCTTGTTCAACTCAGTTCTGGCGACAACCAGGGCGTAAGGGCCAAAACCCT
>CAZKEX010000351.1:0-5257 GCA_964551895.1 uncultured Caldilineaceae bacterium
GCCTGTTTGAGGTACGTTTACAGAAACAACAACGACGGAGTTCACATGTGCGAGTCCACACCTTTGGGCAGAGGAGAAACCGGTGAAACGCAACACCCTTCCGACCATGAAGCTAGATCGCGAGAACGATCCGGTCGCCATCCAAATCCATGGCCTGGCCGCCCTGGGCGACGAGCGCTGGCAGGAGGCCATCGGCATCTTTCAACGCATGTTGGACGTGACCCCAGATGCCGAGAACAGGCGCAATACCTGCCTGAACATATCCGCCTGCTATCGAGCGTTGGAACGCTTTGATGAGGCCCTGGCCGTCCTGGACCAGGCGGAGCAGTGGACGCCCAACGATCCCCACCTGGGCTTTGGCCGGGCCACGGTCCTGGCCTCGGCAGGTCGTATCCCAGAGGCCATCGCCGCGCTGAAGCCCCTGGTTCCCGGTCGGCGGAAACGCCCCCGGCATCCCCTGGCCCCCCAGTTTCTGAAAGATCTGCAAGAACTGCACCGGTCCGGACGCTCGCCCCGCACCGCGCATGTGGATCTCTTGCAGGAACAGATCCAGACCAACACAGAACTGGGGGATCTGGATCGAATCGAGGCCAAGGCCCGGCGCATGATCGAGCTGGACCCCACCCGCCCGGAAGGGCACTTCAACTTGGGGAACGCGCTGAACGAAAAGGGGAAATACGAGGACGCCCTGGCCGCGTTCATGGCCGCCCATGCCCTGGCCCCCGACAACCCGCCCACCCTCTACGACATCGGCTACACCCTGGTGAAGCTGGACCGACCGGAGGAGGCCATCCCCTGGCTGGAACGCACTTTGGACCAGGATCGAAAAATGTCCGGGGCCTGCCTCTATCTGGGCATAGCCAACGAACAGTTGGGCCACCGTCAACGGGCCATCGCATGGTGGCGGAAAGCGCTTGAAATTGACCCCAGCAACTACCCGGCCCAGCATCGCCTGCACGAGGTCAACGCCGGTCCGCCGCCCCAGGAATTGCCCCTTTCTCCCCAATCCCAGCAGTTTCGCAGCATGGCCCTCCTTGCCAAGACACGCATGAAGCGGCGACGGGTGACCCGCAACGGCGCGGTCATCCTGACCTGGGATGCCAAGGTGGGGTATGTGTTGGAAGATACGGAGAACCCGCACAATTTCTCCATCTATGCCGGCGGCCCATTTGTAATGGCGACCATCGCCGACGAAGATGTGCCAGACCTGATGGGCATGGTCAAAACGCTTCTGAGCCAGGTCAACGCCGCCAACACCCGGGACGTGGCCGTGTTGGTCTACTACCCGGACGGCTCGGTCTTCAACTACTCGGCCCAGTTCAACGGCGAGGAGATGACCGATTTTCAGACTGAGGGCCGTTTTGACGTCACCACCGTCCCCCGCCTCTTCAAAGTGCGCATGGACAGCGACCTCAACACCTCCTTGGGCAGCCCCATGCAGGGGATCCTGATCTACATCCATCAGCCGCAAAAACCCGGCGTTCTCACCAGCACCCTGGGTCTTTTGCCGAAGGGCTAACCATTAACCGCAGAGGTCGCAGAGAGCCGCAGAGGATGCGTAGAGGAAAAGCTTTCAGTCGTTCACAATTTGGTGGAATCGGACGCAGATTTTCAAGATGCACGCAGATTTTCGCTGATTTTCGACAAGATCAGAAAAAAATCTGCGTTGATCTGCGTGCATCAGGAGAATCTGCGTCCGATTCTGTGATCAAATTGTGAACGACTGGCTTTGTTTTTCTTTGTGTTCTTTGTGTTCTTTGTGGTCAATCCGGCCTTTTCGCAGTAGCGTCAACAATTAACCGCAAGGAGGGAAAAAAGCATGAAACCGTTCACAAAATTCGATGCATCCGACTATCTGGACGGCGAAGAAATGATCGCCGAATACCTGACCGCCGCGCTGGAAGACAGTAACCCGGACGTCTTTCTGGCCGCCCTCGCCGACGTGGCCAAAGCCCGGGGCATGAGCGCCATTGCCAAGGAGACAGGGCTGGGGCGGGCCAGTCTGTACAAAGCCCTGGCCCCCGGCGCAAAACCCCGCTACGAAACGATTCTGGCGGTGCTAAACAGTCTGGGCGTGAAGATCAGCATCGCAGCGTAGCCTTAGCGTAGCCTTTACCACCAACGCTACATCCGCCCCCGCTTGGGCACAGGACCGAGTGATGGCGACACAGTCACTTTCTCACACCAGTGACTTTGACAACATAAACAGATCCATTTTCATACTTCATCACGATATACCCATCACTCAAGTATTGAGATGCCGTATTCGATGGTGAAGCAAGTTCGGCATCCCACCATGTCACCACCGGAGGGTTTGGTGCCTCTCGCCAGTCACCAAGTGCTATTATCCAATCACCAGCAGAAGCTGGGTAAGTTGAGCTGTTGCTAGATGTGTCGAATTGTAGGCCCATTTGTTGCATTATTGACATGTACGACGCTTCAGAGCACGTGAATTTGATGTAAGTGTAGGCCAATGCCAGATCGGAACTTGGTTCTATTCGCTTGAAGTTATAGTCAGACGAATCCTGCGGAAGCGACACCGACAGAGTAGATTCAATTTCAGCTTTTGATAGCATCGATTCACTTCTGTCAGAAGTACACCCCGCCGACAGCAACAAGACAAATAGAATTGCAACCAACGGGAAACCAAATTTCACCAAACCTTTTTCCGATTTCATGGCTATCCAAACTTTCTTGAACTAAATATAAACGGCCATCACCGTTGCCGGTTCGCCTCAGCCGGTTGTCCCATCCGCCACGCAGACGACGGCCCTGCCGATCCACTGCTGGCTCCGGTGACCAGCACGGTCTTGCCCGTGAGTCTGTCCATTGTCGGTTTCCTTGTTTCAGATTTGGCTCTACTCCCAAGAGCGCGCAGCACTACTGCTGCACAGGATACTCCTCAAGGCACTGCATCATCCGATTGTCGATATCCTGAATGGCAGGGAGGATCACATCCACCGGCGTATCCAAATAGGCTGTTCGCAGTATGAGTAGTACGTAATAATTATCGTATTGAGCAATATACTTGCATCGGGGATACGTTTCCGTTTGGCTGCACAAGAAAGCGTACTGGTCCGCGCGTATCTGCAAGGTAGATAAATCATATAGCGACATATCGTAGTCGTCAGGACGGTTTAGTTCGCTCTCATACTTTTTCTCGGCTCCCCTGGGGATCTTGTATGGATAGACAGCATGGGAAACGTCAATTAGTCCGTTTCCATAATCATTTCCGATTGATGTACCACCTCCATCCGGCAATGGAGACATCGGAGTATCGGCTATCATTCCTTCAGGAAGCACTGTTTCATTGATTATGAGAGATTCCGGCGGACAGGCGTGTCGAATCGGTGGTTGGGCGCAACTGCACAACAAGAACACCGACGCCCCCAAGAACATTAGGCAAATCGCTCTGCGCATCATGATCTCCTTTCTCCATCAGCCTGAACCGATTTTGTTTGCGAGAATCAGTTTGCGAATGACAACATCCCACTCGTAAACACCTTCAATATAAACGGTCATCACCCGTTGCCGGTTCCTCTCGCCCGTTACCCCATCCGCCACGCAGATCACCACCCGCTCACCCCTTCACCCTACTTCACCACCAACCCCACCTGCGGACTGCCCAAAAAGATCGCCCCGTCCTCGGTGATCAGCACGTCCTCTTCCAGGCCCAGATAGCCATAGCCGGGGACGGCCAGACCCGGCTCCACGGTGTAGACCTGGCCCACCTCCAGCAGCCGGTTGGGCAGGTCGCCATAGCGGGGCCACAGGGGGCCGAGCAGTGCGCCGCCGTCATGGGTGGCCCGGCCCAGTTGATGGCCCGTGGCATACAGATATTCCGGGTAGCCCGCCTCGGTGATCACTTTGCGGGCCGCCGCGTCCACCACCACGCCGGGGGCGCCGGGGACCATCGCCTCCACCGCGGCCCGGATGGCCCGGATCACCGTGTCGAAGCCCCGCTGCACCGGCTCCGGCGGCGCGGTCTCCCCCTGGGCCAAAAAGTAGACCACCCGCTGGATGTCCGCGCAATAGTCGTCCTGGCGCACGCCAAAATCCAGATGCAGCAGTTGCCCCGGTCGGATGGGCGTCTCCGTCGGCCCGGTGTGGCCCACGGGCGAGTCCGGCCCGGCTGTCACCGTGGGGCAGGCGTGGGCCTCCCAGGACGTGGTCAGCCCCCGGGCCGCCACCTGGGCGTGCATGAAGTCGGCGATCTGCTTCTCCGTCACGCCCACCTGGGCAAAGTCAAAGGTGCGCTGATAGATCTCAAAGGTGGTGGCGATGGCCGCCCGGATGCGCTCCACCTCGGCCATAGTCTTGCGCCCCCGCAGGGCGCCCGCCACCTCCTGGGCCGAGACAAAGCGGGCCGGATAGGGCGTGCCCGCCAACGCCTTCTGCAAAAACAAAAACAACCCGTGGCTCAACCCATCGGCCAGCACATCGTTCTCCGAATAGTTGAGGGCGATCTGCTGGGGGTCCAGCCGCTCCAGCGCCCCCCGCAACGCCTCGGCCATGGACGCATCGTAGGCGATCACCTCGTCATACGCGCCCGTGCGCCGGGCCGTCTCCGCGTCAAAGCGGCCCAGGATGGCGATGCGCTTGCCCTTCCGCCATCCCCGCTTCTTCTGGGGCCGGGCCAAAATGAACGCACTCGTCCACGTCACATCATGGCCATAGATCAAGGGCATCACCGGGTCCGGGTTCTCCGAACTCTCCCGGGCCAACGTCAGCCACACATCGATCCCCGCCTCGCCCAACAACCCCACCGCCTGCTCAACCTTCTCCTGCACAATCGTCTTCATGGGAAGTCTCCGTTTGGATAGTGGAATTCAAAAAATTCACCGCAAAGGCGCGAAGAACGCAAAGAAAAACAAAGAAAAGCTTTTTTCTTCTTTTCTTCCTTTCTTTTTTCTCTTTGCGCCCTTCGCGCCTTTGCGGTGAAATCAGTTATTTTTTGATGGAAAAACAAGTCACTCGTCCGTCAATGTCTCCGCAATAAATCAGACTACCCATTGGGTCGACAACCAGGGCGGCCAGCGGACGGGGCAGGTCTTCCCGGCCCATCTCGGCACCGGAGACCACGTCCCACAGACGCAAGGTCCTATCATCCGCCCCGGTGACCAGCACCTTGCCCTGATCCCCGATCCCCAATCCCAAAATCCAATCCTCATGCCCCACATACTCGGCCAAAACCGCCCCGCTGTCCAGATCGATCAATCGGGGCGTCGGCCCTTCGCCGCCGATCACCGCCCAGTTT
>CAZKEX010000352.1:0-5253 GCA_964551895.1 uncultured Caldilineaceae bacterium
AGTGTGGGGCATGTGACGATTGGTGTCACATGCCCCACACTTTTACTCATTACTCATTACTCGTTCTCTACTCTTGCACAAACTGCGCCCACGCCCCTTCCATGCCGTCATCGGTGACGCCGTAGAAGACGCGGACTTGGCCGTTCTCTCGCAGGGCCAGGTCATAGCGGATCTTGCCTGCCCGTTTGCTGGCCACGATCAGCCCGACGTCGCCCTTCCACTCCACCTTGGCCTTGGCCACCGGGTGGTCTTCGTACTGGGAGATGGCATATTCCCACAGGCGGCGGGCGCTCTTGCGGGTGACATTCTTCACCACCCGGCCGTTGCGCAGGTCCTGAATGCCGTAGTAGTTGACACCCTTGCGGTCTGCCACCTCCACAATCTCCACCCCGATCTGGGGCAGATAGAACGCATCGCCAGGGGTGATGGTGTGGGGGGAGGCATCACCGGCATCGGTTGCCTTGGCAGACGTTTGGGCCGGGGAGGATGTCTCCTTGGGGCTCTCGCTCTCGGATTGGGGTCTGCTCTCGTCCTTGCTGGAGCGTTTGCGCCGGGAGGGGCGGCGTTTCTTGTTGGCCGCGCTCTCCTTGGCATCCTTGCTCTCGCTGGCCTTTTCGCCTTGGGTCGAACCGGAGGTCGGCCCGCCCTTGGGAACGAAGTCCGGGTCCCCGGCCAGGGTCTCCATCACCAAGGCCACGATCTCGTCCCGCACGGCCAGGTTGGTGTCCCCATCGTCCCGCACATAGAACTTGGAGCCGTCCAAGCAGTAGGGGCGTTCATCCCCCCGGGGCACAGAGACCCGCAACAGGTTGACCCCGTGGCTCTTCAGCCCCTCGATCTTCACATCCAAAGGCGGGGTCAGCCGGGCCTCCATGGCGTCCTGCACCTCTTGCAGAACCAGGCTGGGCTTGGGCAGCCCCTTGGGCCTGCCTTTGCGGGCGCTGGCCCCCAGATAGATGGTGCCGCCGCTGGTGTTGGCAAAGGCGCATACATCGGCCAAGATGGCCATGATGCGTCCCCCCCGCTGGCTGGTGGATTCGTGGAAGCTCTGGACCAGGGTATTGCCCTCTTTCCAGGCGTGTTCCAGCTCGTCCACCACCTCTTCCTTGCGCTGCAAGGGCCGCACCCGATCAAAGTGATTGCTTGTAAAGACCGCTTCCAGCTCTTCATAGGTCGGCTCGGCCAACAAGACCTCGGTTACCCGGTCGCCGATGCCAAGTCGCTTGGGGTTTTTGGGGTCAAAGGTGATGCGGTGGGCGTCACTGCCTTGGATGCAGTGCATCTTGCGGGGATATTCGGGCTTGCTGCCGTTGAAGAAGCGGCGGGTGGCCCGATAGCTGCGGCTCTCCAGATCCGTCACCTCGATGGCGATCAGGTTTTCGTCCTGGGTATAGGAGATCTTGGTCTGGCCGCCAAAGGGGAAGTTGCGCATGGCCACGCCGTGGGTGCTGTTGGCATGGGCGGCAATCGCCATCCCCCCGGCCTCGCTGATGGTGCGATACGCGGTGATCACATCGGCGGACGAGCCGGTCTCTGTGCTGCCGGCGTCCAATTTGTCCGCCGGCACATTGAGGGAGAGCAGGATATGTTCGAGTTGGCGAACAGAGGTCTCCGGCGGGAAGATGCCCAAAATGTGAAAGCCAAAGGTGGCGGTAAACTCAAAGCCCGGCAGGACCAAGATCTTGTCGGCCAGCCTGCGCCACTCGGCCAACTGGGTGCGCTCGGTGTCGGTCAAGCGTTTCTGCGCTTCCAACCGGGCCAGCCATTCGATCTCTCGGCGCATGGCCCCTACGCCGGCCACGGTGTTGTGGTCGGTGATGGCCACAATGTCCAGCCCCTTGGCATCTGCGGCCTGCAGCCACTCCAAATATGTTGCCTTGGGCTGCTCATAATCGCCGGATGCGGGGGTGTGAAGATGGAGATCCATCTTGTACCAAGACCGTTTTCCTGTGCTGCCGGCGCCATTGGGGGGGCTGGCGCTGCTCGCGGTTCCTCTATTCGATTTTCGTCGGTTACTCACTAAAATTCACTGTCCTTTCCACTGCACGCCCGGCAAAATCGCTGATCCGCCGGATCTATGGTGGTAAAATGTAACGGATGGCCGCCGTATTTCTACGAAAAAAGCCTGAACCGTTACGGTTAAAAAATATGTTGGCAAATTGATGGACGGGTTCGGTTTGCCCGAAAACTGGGCGGTTTGAGGTTAGATCGCCATCGCAAACATAGGCGCCAAGTGGCACCCGCATGACAGTTTGCCACACTTATCAGCTTATGTCAAAAGGTGACAGGGTGACAAGGTGACAGGGTGACAAGGTGACAGGGTGACAAGGTGACAGGGTGATTGGGAGATTGGGCGTGACTCACCCTGTCACCTTGTCACCCTGTCACCCCCTCACCCCCTCACCCCTTCGGCAACAGAGCCGCGTCCAGCACCTCGTCCACGGTGTCGACGAGGATGAAGGTCATGCGGTCGCGCACGGTTTCGGGGACGTCGTCCAGGTCTGCGCCGTTGCGCTTGGGCAGGATCACCGTGTCCAGGCCGAAGCGGGTGGCGGCCAGGACCTTTTCTTTGATACCGCCGATGGGCAGCACCTTGCCCCGCAGGGTGATCTCCCCGGTCATGCCCAGGTTGGGGCGCACGGAGCGGCCTGTGAGCAGGCCGGCCAGGGCCGTGGCAATGGTGATGCCGGCGCTGGGGCCATCCTTGGGGATAGAGCCGGCCGGGATATGCAGATGGATGTCCATGTTCTCGAAAAATCCAGGGTCAATGCCCAGATGTTCGGCCCGGCTGCGCACATAGCTGAGGGCGGCCTGGGCGCTCTCCTTCATCACATCCCCAAGCTGGCCGGTGATCATGAAGCCCTTCTTGCCCTGGGATTGGGTGGCTTCGAAGAAGAGGATGTCCCCGCCGGTCATGGTCCAGGCCAGGCCGATGGCCACGCCGGGCAGTTGGGTGCGCTCGGCGATCTCTTCGCTGTGGATCTTGACCTTGCCCAGATAGGGGACCAGTTGGTCCGGCTGGATCTCCGGGCTGGGCAGGCTCTCGCCGGCGGCCACCTTGGAGGCAATTTTGCGGCAGATCTTGCCGATCTCCCGCTCCATGGCCCGCACACCGGCCTCTCGGGTATAGCCCTCCACAATCGCCCGCAGGGTCTCTTCGGGGAAGATCACCTCGCTTGGGCGCAGACCATTTTCCTTGATCTGCCGGGGGGCCAGATAGCCCTGGGCGATCTTGACCTTCTCGCTCTCGGTGTAGCTGCTGAGTTGGATGATCTCCATGCGGTCCCGCAGGGGGCCGGGAATGGTGTCCAGCACATTGGCCGTGGTGATGAACATGACCTGGCTCAGGTCAAAGGGCACGTCCAGATAGTGGTCCCGGAACTCGCGGTTCTGCTCTGGGTCCAGCACCTCCAAGAGGGCGCTGCTGGGGTCGCCCCGAAAGTCCCGGCCCAGCTTGTCCACCTCGTCCAACATGAAGACCGGGTTTTTGGACTCCACCCGGCGCAGGCTCTGGATGATGCGACCGGGCATGGAGCCGATATAGGTGCGGCGGAAGCCCCGGATCTCGGCTTCGTCCCGGATGCCGCCCAGGGCCAGACGCACAAATTTGCGCCCCATGGCCCGGGCAATGCTGATGCCCAGGCTGGTCTTGCCCACGCCTGGCGGCCCCACAAAACAGAGGACCACGCCCTCCCGCTCCCGGCGGATCTTGTCCCGCACATCTTCCTCGACATCGGGCTGCACCGGGACGACCAGGGGGATGGATGCCCCGTTTCCCCCTTCGGTCTCGGCCAGGGCGGTCAGTTCCTGGAGCGCTGCGGCGTTTTGGGTGGCGGTCTCTGCCTCGGCCTCGGCCTTACGGTCGGCCCGCAGCTTGCGCACGGCCAGATATTCCAGAATCCGATCCTTGATCTCGTCCAGGCCATAGTGGTCTTCGTCCAAGACCTGGCGGGCATGTTGAATGCCCAGGTTGTCCGGGGTGACCTTCTGCCAGGGCAGGCTGACCATGAGGTCCAGATAGGTCTTGATCACGCTATATTCGGCGGCCTGGATGGGCATACGGCGCATGCGGTCCAGCTCCCGCCGGGCCTCCTTGGCCGCCTCTTCGGGCATGCCCGTGGCCTCAATGCGCTCCTCCAGCTCGCGGATGTCCGCGGCCTGTTCGTCCTCTTCGCCCAGCTCTTTTTGGATGGCCTTGAGCTGTTCCCGCAGGAAGAAGTCCCGCTGCATACGCTCCATCTCGCCCTGGGCCTCGGATTGGATCTTGCGGCCCAGTTCCATCACCTCCACCTCTTTGTTGAGCAGGGTGATCAGGCGCAGGAGCTTCTCCCGCACAGGGTCCATGACCAGGATTTCCTGGGCCACCCCTGCCTTCAGGCGGATGCTGCCGGCCACAAGATAGGCCAACTGGCGGGAGTCTTCCACGTTGAGGGCCATCATGGCCAGCTCGTTTGGCGTCTGATGGTCCAACTCCACAAAGCGGTGGAAGAGATCTTGCACGGCCCGGGACAGGGCCTCCAGCTCCAGGTTCTGCTCCATGCTCTCGGGCAGGGGCTCGACCCGGGCCCGCAAATAGGGCTCTTCCTGGATAAATTCCTTGATGCGGATGCGCTCCAACCCCTGCACCGCCAACCGGATCACCCCGTCCGGCGCGCGCAGGATGCGATGCACCTGGGCCACCGTGCCGATGGGGTGAAGCTGGTCTGGCCCTGGTTCGTCCAGCCCCTCGTCCAGGCTGGTCACCAGGGCGATGATGCGGCTGGTGGGCAGGGCGCCCTCCACCAGCCGCAGACTGCGGGCCTGGCCGATGGTCAGGGGCAGCCACATCATGGGATAGACCACCAGGCCGCGCAAGGGCAGCACGGCCAGGTCATCGTCAAGAAAGCGCTCGATGCTGTCCAATTCGGGCATCCCGCCCAGGTCAAACTCGGTGAATTCGTCGGATTCGTAGAGTACTTCATCCTCGAACTCGTCGTCGTAATCGTCGAGGTAGTCCATATAGTCAACCATTCGTTTTCCTGCCTGAGTTAGTTAATTTTAGCCGGGTCAATTTCCACGTCCCCCATTCTACCACATCTGCGGAAATTGGTGACAGGGTGACAGGGTGACAAGGTGACAAGGTGACAAGGTGACAAGGTGACAGGGTGACAGGGTGACAGGGTGACAAGGTGACAGGGTGACAGGGTGACAGGGTGACAGGGTGACAGGGTGACAGGGTGACAAGGTGACAAGGTGACAAGGTGACAGGGTGAC
>CAZKEX010000353.1:0-5228 GCA_964551895.1 uncultured Caldilineaceae bacterium
GCTGCTGGTCAGCTTGGGACCGCCCCAATAGTGGCTCAACGCATCCTTGACCCAGGCTTCAAACTCCGGGTCGTGGATGGGGCTGGGGTCCAGCAGGGCGGCGGAGCGATCCCCGTTTTCGGCGTTGGCATAGGGCACAATCCCCCGCAAGCGCTGGATGCGGTCGATGCCGGGGATGATGGAGCGCAGGGCCACGAAGACCTGCTGCTGCAAGCGGCGGTCGGCCAGGGCCAGGGCCACCCGATCCAACATCTGGGCCAGCACGGCCAGCTCCTCCTGGCTGAAGAGGGGGGCCTCTGTGCGGGCCTGCACCCCCAAAATGCCCAGGACCCGCTCTTCGTCGCCCACGGCCACCGGCTCCATCAGGGGCCACACCCAATAGCCCCGGTGGTTGACCGGCAGATTGTGGGCCCGCTGCACAGGCCGTGTCTCATCGCCCCCGCTCTCGTGGTTGTGGTTATCTCGTCGCTGGCGCAGAAGATGGCTGAGGGCGTCGGACCAGTCATCGATGGCCGTGACCTGTTGCCGGGTGCCCGTCGGCCCTACCACGGATTCCAGGATCAGGTCCGCGCCCACGATGGCGGCCACAAAGCCCGAGGGGGTGCGCAGCAACTCGCACAGGGCGGTGAGGTTGTTGTCCAAAAACTGGCGCAGATCGCTGCTTGTCAACAGCCGCCGGTCCAACTCCCGCAGCCAGGCGATCTCGTCCCGGTCCTCCCGATAGATCAGCCGATCCACCACACTCTTGGTCACGCTCAGGACCAGTTGGCTGACGATGATCATCCCGGTGATGACGCTGAAGAGGATGATGTCCCTGGGCAGGCCCAGGATGCGCTCCACCGTGGGCAGGGTCTGCACCGCGGCGATCACCAGCACGGCCACGATCGGTCCCCGCATAAAGTAGCGGATCAGCCGATAGCGCACCACCCGATCCGGGGTGAGGACGCCAAAATAGGCCACGGTGTAGGCCAGGATCACCAGGAGGGTGGCCACCGCGCCGTTGCCCACAAAGGAGAGCAGCAAGATCAGCACACCGCCGTCCTGGCCTCCGGCGGTGATACTCTGACCACCTTGGGCAACCGCTCCCCAGTTGAGGGCGATCAGATAGGGGAAGATGCCCAGGGCCGGCGCGGGCAGCCCTAAGAGCAGATACCCCATACGTTTGCGGCTGTTTTCGGTCAGACAACGTTGCCGGGCCAGCCACACATTGTTAAAGGCCAACAGCACGGCCAGGGCGAAGTAGGCGGTGAAGGGCCAGAAAAGCGGGCCTGGCTCCAAGAAGCTGATCAGGGGGTCAAAGTGTACCTTGCCCACCAATTGGTGGCCAAAGAGGGCAAGTCCGGCGCTGGCCAGGGAGACGGCATAGAAGAGCAAGCTGATGCGGCTGCGCCGGGTGGTGCGGTAGTTGGTGGTGCGCAGGACCGCGTTGGAAAAGGTATAGTAGGCGGCCGGCAGCATGGCAATGCCCAGCCATTGAAAACGCAGCCAGCGATTGGCCGACTCCGCGGTCAACACCCGGGTCAGGGAGACATCCGCGGCAAAGGTGACCACCACACAGGCCAAGAGCAGGGCAAAGCGCCGGGCCACAGGGCTGCGGAAATTATAGGTAAAGTTGTAGGCAAGGAGCGAAAAGGCCAGGATCACCACTGTCGAAGAGACCAGCACGTTGATGGTGGCCAGCAATTCGATCCAGCCGAACCCTAGCTCACCCACTCGATCTCCTCGCTCACCACCACCCACATCTTGGCCCGCCGCTTGAAGGTGAGGACAAAGCCCCCGCCCAAGGTCGGTGTGCGCCGGATGCGGATGCGAAGTTTGGCATCGTCCAATGTGGCAAACTCGATGGGCTCCATCTCCACCACCGGGCCGTCCACCGGGGGGAGGGGTTCCCCTTCAAGCACCCAATAGGTCTGACCGTCAAAGCCCAGCTCGCCGTGTTCTTCCCGGGCATCGGCGATGATGCGTAGCCGGGCCGGGGCGCCGTCGGCCCCTGGCTCCAGGTGGCGACGCTGGCCCAGTTTGTGGATCAAGGCCGTGCGGCGGATGCGCACTGTGGCCGGTTCGTCCAGGTTGTCG
Organism: uncultured Caldilineaceae bacterium; assembly: GCA_964551895.1. Taxonomy (GTDB): domain Bacteria; phylum Chloroflexota; class Anaerolineae; order Caldilineales; family Caldilineaceae; genus JAGNDO01. The sequence goes on from CAZKEX010000353.1 coordinate 2,077, forward strand.
CTGTCATAGTAGCGGGCCAGGGCATATATGGGGGCAAAGGCGTTTTGCTGGCTGAGCAGGGCCAAAAGTTCCTCCCGGGGACCGCTCCAATTGTAGCGCCACCGTTTGGCCGTCACCCGGTCGCCGTAGACCAGCAGCTCCAACGTGGCCTCCGCGCCCAGGCGGTTGACCACATTGGCCGCCGGCAGATAGGTGGGGTTGGCCTTCAGCCGGTCCAGCAGGATCTCCGGGGTGGTCTCCTCCTCGTCCGTGCGCAGAAACGAATAGCGGGTGGTGATGTTGAAGACAATCCCCACCACCACCGCCGCCCCCAGCAACCCCACCAAGATCCAGGCCACAGGGTCCATGGACGCGGCGATCTGGGCCAGGGACGGAAAACCGTCGTCTCCGGCGCCACTTTGGGCAAATTCGATTGTGTTTCCAATCAGCCCCAACATACGCCCAACTTGCTCCAATTGTTCCAAAACCCAAAGCGCTAAACAGACTCTCTTTGGCCCATTTTACCATACCCGGCCCCGTGGCGGCAGATGGGGGCAAGGGGTAAAATGAGTAAGGAGTGACGAGTAATTTGTGTGGACACAAATTACTCGTCACTCCTTACTCATTTTTGACTATTTTCACGGTGTTGACATCAGCCAATAGATTCACTACAATACCATCATGAGGTTCATCTGGGATGCGAGCAAAGCCGCCAGAAACAGCCGTCGCCACAAGGTTTCTTTTGAAGAAGCGATGGAAGCATTCTTTAATCGGAACGCTGTTGACGATTATGACGCCACGCATTCGGACGAAGAAACCCGTTTTAATCTGATCGGATTATCAAGCCGGAGATTGCTGTTTGTTGTCTACACAGAACCGGAAGAAGGCACTGTCCGCATTGTCTCGGCTCGCAAAGCCGAAGGAAAACACCAAAGAATCTATGAATATCAAAACTGAACAAAAAGAGATCATCGTAGAAATTTCAGAAGAAGAATTCCAGGCCGACTTGGTGCGCGGGCTGGCGGAAGACGAAGTGTTGCACCCTGGGCAACACCGCTTTCGGCGCGGGGGATTCCTGGCCCGCCATCGCCAGACCCCCGACACGGTACGCGTTGCCATCAATCTGGACAGCGATGTCTTGGCCTACTTTCAAGCCCAGGCAGCCAGACCCGATGCCATCCCCTACGAAGCGCAGATCAACGCCGCCCTCCGCAAGGTGATGGCAACGGAACAGGCGTAGCCCCGCCCCTCGCAATTCGCCCCTCGCCCCTCAATCCCCAAACTCAATCCCCTGCGCCAAGGGCAGACTGTCCGAATAGTTGATCGTGTTCGTCTGCCGCCGCATGTAGGCTTTCCACGCGTCCGACCCCGACTCCCGACCGCCGCCGGTGTCCTTTTCGCCACCGAAGGCGCCGCCGATCTCTGCGCCGCTGGTGCCGATGTTGACGTTGGCGATGCCGCAGTCCGACCCGGCCGGCGAGAGAAAGCGCTCGCTGGTACTCAGATCCCCGGTGAAGATGGCGCTGGAGAGGCCCTGGGTGACGCCGTTGTGCAGACGCATGGCCTCGTCCATGTCCGCCGCCTCCATCAGGTAGAGGATAGGGGCAAAGGTCTCTTCCTTGACGATGGCGGTCTGGGCGGGCATGCGCACGATGGTCGGCTCCACAAAGTTGACGCCCAGTTCGGGGATGCGCTTGCCGCCCACCAGAATTTCGCCCCCGTCGGAGGTGGCGGCCTCCAGGGCGTCCATCATGGCCTGGACCGACCGCTCGCTGGAGAGGGGACCCATCAACACCCCCTCCTGCATGGGATCGCCGATGGCCACCTGCTCGTAGGCCCGGATCAGCCGCTGGGTGAGGGCCGGGGCGATCTCTTTGTGGGCGATGATACGTCGGGTGCTGGTGCAGCGCTGGCCGGCCGTGCCCACGGCCCCAAAGACGATGCCCCGCACGGCCATGTCCAGATTGGCCGCCTTGTCCACGATGATGGCGTTGTTGCCCCCCAGCTCCAAAATGCTCTTGCCCAGGCGGCCGGCCACGGTGCGGGCCACATGCCGCCCCACCTTGATCGAGCCGGTGAAGCTGATCAGGGGCAGGCGGGGGTCGTTCAACATGGCCTCGCCCACCACCTCGTTGGCCCCGATGGCCAGGGTGAAGATGCCCGACAGCCCGTGGTCGGCCATCACCCGGTTGGCGATGTGCTGCACGGCGATGGCGGTCAGGGGGCCGGAGGGGGAGGGCTTCCAGATCATGGTGTCCCCGGCCACCGCGGCGATGGCGGCGTTCCAGGCCCAGACGGCCACGGGAAAGTTGAAGGCGCTGATGATGCCCACGGGTCCCAGGGGATGGTACTGCTCGTACATGCGATGGCCGGGCCGCTCGGAGTGCATGGTCAGCCCGTAGAGCTGGCGGGAGAGACCCACGGCAAAGTCGCAGATGTCGATCATCTCCTGCACCTCGCCCAGCCCCTCGGCCCGGATCTTGCCCATCTCCAGGGTGACCAGTTCGCCCAGGGGCTCCCGGAATTCTCGCAAGGCGTCGCCCAGATCCCGGACCACCAGCCCCCGCTTGGGTGCGGGGACCGTGCGCCAGTCCAAAAAGGCGGCGGACGCGGCGTCCACCACCCGGTCATAGGTGGCGGCGTTGGCCTGGATCACCCTGGCGATGGGTTCGTTGGTCGTCGGGTTGACCGAGACCAGCGCCTCGCCGCCGGGTTGGTCGATCCAGCCGCCAGGGCCGATGCACGCCCCAGAATTGACCGGGCTCAGACCCAGCTTCTCCAACAACGGCGCGGCAGATTGGGGGGTAAACGGTCTTATACGCATAGCACAGCTCCTCCATGAACGGTGGTGAGGGTCGATAGATTGAAGAGGTATTTTACCACGAGAGGGGCGGGAGTGGAGGATTGGGGCGGTGGTGGGGGTTTGGACGGGGGACGCAGGCAACGACCGATTTCAGGGCAGCAGTTTTTGTGGCGCGAATTAAAGGGGTGGGGGTGATTGGCTACCCCCCAGTACCATTCAAATAAGCGGAGTGGGCATTCTCAGATGCGGTTTTGTCGAACAACCCGACATCTGAGAGCGCCTACTCCACGGCTATACTAATCCAACTGTGACTCCGCTGCGAAAACTAAAAATTCACCCCAAAGACGCCAAGAACGCAAAGAAAAGCAAG
>CAZKEX010000354.1:0-5220 GCA_964551895.1 uncultured Caldilineaceae bacterium
GGATGGTTGGATATTTTTTCTTTGGGGCAGTGGGACTCTGGACCCACTACAGCTTTCCCATCATCCTCGCCGCCGTCGCCGCCGCCCACTTCCTCACCCTGCTATTCCCCCAAAAATCAACAAATCAACAAATCAACCAATCCCCAATCCCCAATCCCCAATCCCCCCCGCCTTCTTTGTCGCCTCCCGGGCCCACCATGCGGATGTGGGGGGGATGACCCCGGGGTCGCTGCCCCTGTCCACGGAGATCTATCAGGAGGGGATCATCATTCCGCCCGTGCGGTTGATGCGGGGCGGGGTGATGAACGCGGATCTCCTGCGCCTGATCCTGCGCAACGTGCGCACGCCGGACGAACGCCGGGGCGATATCGCCGCCCAGCGCGCCGCCCACGCCATCGGCGAGCGGCGGCTGTTGGAGTTGGTGGCCCGTCACGGCGCGGACGAAGTGTTGGCCTATGCAGGCCATCTGCAGCGCTACACCGAGCAGCTCACCCGCTCCGCCATCGCCGCTTGGCCCGACGGCCGCTATGAATTTGAGGATGTGATCGAACTGGTCATCGAGTCCAAAGCCGGGGACGAGGCGAGCTTGGCGCCACTGCGTGTAGCCGCCATCATCGCCGGGGATGGCATCACCTTCGATTTCACCGGCACCGCGGGCATGATCCACGGCTCGCTCAACACCGTCATGGGCGTCACCGAGTCGGCCTGTTATTACGGTGTGCGCTGCATGATGGAGGAGGCCGGAGAAAGAGATGCCGGGGCCGCGCCCATGAACGCCGGGGCCTTTGCGCCCATCACCGTGACCGCGCCCCTGGGCTGCATGGTCAACGCCGTCTCGCCGGCCGCGGTGGCCGGGGGCAATGTGGAGACCTCCCAGCGCATCGTGGATCTGGCGCTGGGGGCGCTGGCCATGGCCATCCCGGACCGGGCCGCGGCCGCCAGCCAGGGCACCATGAACAACGTCACCATGGGCGGGCTGCGGACGGACGGCACGCCTTTCGCCTACTACGAGACCCTCGCCGGGGGCATGGGCGCGTCGGCCATGGGCGATGGACTCAGCGGCGCCCATGTCCACATGACCAACACCCTCAACACCCCGGTGGAAGCCCTGGAGGTGGCCTATCCCCTGCGGGTGACCCAGTACAGCCTGCGTCCGGGCAGCGGCGGCGCCGGTGTACACCGGGGCGGCGACGGCGTGGTGCGGGAATACGAAGCCCTGGTCCCGGTCACGGTCACCATGCTCTCCGAGCGGCGGGCCGTGGCCCCCTGGGGCCTGGCCGGGGGCGCGGACGGCGGCCTGGGCCGCAACGTGCTGGTTTTTCGGGACAAAGATGGGGAGCTGCGAGAGGAGGTTTTGCTTTCAAAATTTACACGCCGTCTGCAACCAGGGGATCGCCTTCGAATCGAAACGCCTGGGGGCGGAGGATGGGGGGCCGCCCTGGGCTGAAAGCCACAGGGCTACAACGGCAACGCCCCCTAAAGGGGGCTGGATCACCCACAAGCCTAGTTCACTAGGCGTAGCTGTTGTAGCCCCATCCCTTTCAGGGTGGGGCGGTTGCTGCAAAACCACAATCAACCCGCCATCGACACAACTTCCCGGTGGATGCGTTCGCCCATTTCGTCCTCGGCCACGTCCAGATCGTAGTCCAATTGCAGCCCCAGCCAGAATTGGGGCGATACCCCAAAGTAGCGGGAGAGACGCAAAGCCGTGTCCGCGGTGACACGCCGCTTTCCATGCACGATCTCGTTGATGCGGCGCGCCGGGACGTTCAAGGCAAGAGCCAGTTTTTTCTGACTCATGCCCATCGGTTTGAGGTATTCGTTCAACAATACTTCGCCGGGATGGACGGGGGCGAGCTTTTTCGTATCGGTTGCCATGTTTTTTCTCCTCAATAGAAATCAGCTAAAATGGCCAAAGTCAACGCCGGTTGAGTAGGCTGAAAAGTACCCCGGCAAACTCAGTCGAACCGTTGAACTCACGTCAAAGTCTTGTCGACCCGTTCGCACCAGGGGGTGCGAACTCCTCATGTGTGTTTGGTCATGCGTTTGCGGAGTTCGCACCCCCTGGTGCGAACGGGTCGGCGGAAGGTAGTCCAGAATGCCCGGCGGGTCTACACGATCTTCTGCCGCATACCCGCCCAGTCACGGACCGGGCTAGAGCGGGGATCTATGGAGCTGTTTCCGCCCGCCCAAACCCCTACAATGTCTTGCGATTCCCCATCCAGAAGATCGCCGCGGCCACGAGCATGACCCCGGCGCTGGTGAAGAGGATGATGTGGCCGCCGGCCGCGTCCCACAGGGCGCCGGCGACCAGGGAGCCGATTCCCCAGCCCAGGCCGCTTTGGGCGGCGCCGGCCAGGGATTGGGCCGTGGCCTCCAACCCCGTGGGCGCGGACTCGGCCGCGTAGCCCACCGCGGCCACCCAGAAGAAGCCATAGCAGACCCCGGTCAGGGGGATCACCATGAGCAGTTGGGCCGGGGTTTGGGCCAGGGCCAGGGCAAACCAGGTCAGGGCAAAGCCGAAGAATCCTATCAAAATCTGGCGGCTGTAGCGTATCCGCCCAAACCAACGGGCGCCCATAAACATGATGGGGATCTCTGTGATGGCGTTGAGCGCCCAGGCCAACCCCACCTGGGATTCGTTTCCCCCCAGCTCCAAAATGTGCAGCCCCAGGAAGTTGGCAAAGCCCGATGCGCCCACGCCCAGCAGAGTCATCCCCGCCAGATAGCTGGGAAAGCCGGGGCGAGCCGCCAGGGTGCGCAGCCCGGCCCAAATGTTGACCCGGCCCAGCAGCCCGCCCTGGATGGGGACATAGAGGCTGAGCAGGGCGCAGCCCACGGCCAACAGCCCGGCGTGGAGCCAGAAGATCAGGCGCAGATCTTCCAGGCCCACCAGTTGGCCCAGGCCATAGGTGGCCAGCACAAAGCCCAAACTGCCCCACAGCCGCTGCCGCCCATAGGACGACCCACCCTGCTTGACCAAGCTCATCACCGTGCTGTCCACCAGGGCGGGGATGGGGGTGCGGAAGAAGGAAAGCCCGATCACCACCAGCAGGATCATCCAAAAGGTCTGCGCGGCCAGGAAGAAGAGGCTGATCAGCCCGGAGGCCAGGGCCAGCCCGGCCAGCAGTTGGCGGTGGATCTGCCACCGATCCGCCACCGTGCCCCACAGGGGGTTGGAGGTGAGGGCGATCAGCGGGGCGATGCTGCCGATCAGCCCGATCTGGGTGCCGCTCAACCCGATCTGCTCCAGATAGACGTTAAAAAAGGGCGCCATGGCCCCGATGGCCCCAAAAAAGAGAAAATAGTAGAGCTTGGTCACATGCAGCCCCCGCTCCACGTTGAGGGGCGAGGCGGCAATGTTGGGGACCAGCACAGGGCTGGGTGACGGTTTGCGGTACATGGGTGGGTCCTGTCAGTGTTTGTCGAGTAATGCGTATCGTGTATCGAGTAATGCGTATCGAGTATTGTGTGTCGAGTAAGGGATCTGGATATTGACCCTTGGTTGGGTTAAGAACCACAAAATACTCGATACACGATACTCGATAATCAGTTGACTAAACCGGTAAAATAACCCAGATCCCCCTGTTTCGGCAAGTTTGGTAGGACGGATTGGGGCGAGAGAATCCCTGGCCCCCCATTGGGCATCCCTTGGGGCTTACAGTATAATCAGGGAGATCAAGTCAACGCTATTCCACCCTTTATCACTGGAAACAGAGAGGTTTCCCATGCCATTTCGTACCATCATTGAACCTTTCCGCATCAAGACGGTTGAACCCATCCGTCGCACCACGCGAGAGCAACGGGAGGCGGCGCTGAAGGCCGCTGGCTACAATCTGTTCCTGCTTAGGGCCGAGGATGTGCTGATCGATCTGCTCACGGATTCGGGGACCGGGGCCATGTCCTCGGCCCAATGGGCGGGGATGATGATGGGGGACGAGTCCTATGCCGGGGCGCGCAGCTTCTATCGCTTCGAGGCCGCGGTGCAGGAGATCACCCATCTCAAGCATGTGATCCCCACCCACCAGGGCCGGGCCGCGGAGCGCATTCTCTTTGGGGCCACCCTCAACCCTGGGGACATTGTGCCCAACAACACCCATTTTGACACCACCCGGGCCAACGTGGAATATCGGGGGGCCACGGCCTTGGACATCCCCTGTGCCGAAGGACGGGAAGCCCAGAGCCTCTTCCCCTTCAAGGGCAACATCGATCTCGACGCCCTGGAAAAGGCGCTGGCCGACAACCCCGGCAAGGTGCCCCTGGCCATGATCACCGTCACCAACAACTCCGGCGGCGGCCAGCCGGTGAGCATGGCCAACATTCGGGCGGCCAGCGAGATCTGCCGTCGGCATGGGGTTCCCCTCTATTTGGACGCCTGCCGCTTTGCCGAAAACGCCTGGTTTATCCGCCTGCGGGAAGAGGGCTATGCGGACAAGTCGCCCAAGGAGATCGCCGAGGAGATGTTCAGCTATGTGGACGGGGCCACCATGTCCGCCAAGAAGGACGGCCTGGCCAATATCGGCGGCTTTCTGGCCCTCAACGACGACGGGCTGGCCCAAAGCTGCAAGAATGTGCTGATCCTGACCGAGGGCTTCCCCACCTATGGCGGCTTGGCCGGCTATGACCTGGAGGCCATCGCCACAGGGCTGCACGAGGCGCTGGACCCGGACTATCTCCACTATCGCATCAGCTCCGTGGGCTATTTGGGCCGCAAATTGACCGAAGAGAAGGTGCCCATTGTGCAGCCTCCCGGCGGCCACGCCATCTATTTGGACGCCAAGGCCCTGCTCCCCCACATCCCCCAGCGCGAGTATCCGGCCTGGGCGCTCTCTTTGGTACTCTATTTGGAGGGGGGCATCCGCTCGGTGGAGATCGGCTCGGTGATGTTTGGCATGCAGCCCGACGGCACAGAGAAGGCGGCGGAGAAGGAGCTGGTGCGCCTGGCCTTCCCCCGCCGGGTCTACACCCAAAGCCACGTGGACTATCTGGCCGAAGTGCTGACCCATGTCAACAACCTGCGGGCGCGCATCCGCGGCGTGCGCATTGTGGACGCCCCCCCCGTCCTGCGCCACTTCAGCGCCCATCTTGAACCGGCGCATGGATCGCTAATCTTGCCGGAGTAAGAACAACAAATAGAACGCGGATTTGACGGATGCGACGGATTAAAAACGGATCTTTTTGATCCAAAGAAAGATCCGTTTTTAATCCGTCGCATCCGTT
>CAZKEX010000355.1:0-5204 GCA_964551895.1 uncultured Caldilineaceae bacterium
TGGGGTCGGCCCGGCGCTGGCGGATCAGGGCGTGAAGGTGGGCGTCCAGCACGGCCACCTGCTTGGGCGGCGCACCTGCCCCGGTCACCACCCACAGCCCCGGCCCGATATAGGCCAAGGCCTTGAGCATAGGCCGCCAGATGGTCTCCAGCTCCGGCCCCAAATCGTGGCTGAAATAGACCTGCTCGAAGATCAGCAGGGCCAGTTTGCGCATCTCCACCAGCATGTTGATCGACTGGCCCGGCTGCCAACTGTCCAACACCCGGTCGCTCTCCTGCCAGATCAGCTCGCAGCGGGAGACGAAGTGCTTGCGGTGGCTGCTGGGGTCCATCACCGTGCGCAGATCTGTGTGTTCATCCCCATCCGTCACCAGCAGACCGTGACCCAGCAGTCGGGCCACCGGGTCGTCGCCGGGCCGCCACAGATAGGCGTCCCGATCCTCCACCAACACCTGGCGCATGGCGTCCGGGTGGGCCACAAAGACCGGGCGGAAACCGGGCAGGGTGAGCTGAAAAACGTCGCCTATCTCCCGCTGCACGGTCTCCAGAATCGGCAAAATGCCGCCGAAGCCACTGCCCAGGGCCTTGAGCGCGGAGAGACCGGCCTTTGGCCCCATCTGGGCCACCGTAGGCGGCGCGGGCAGGGTGGTTGTGGGTGTGATCATGGCAATTATCCTGTGGTCCGAGCCTGCCCATACGCGTCCAACGTGCGCTGGCGGGCAAAGCTGTGGTCGATGATGGGGGCGGGATAGTCGTGGCCCATGCGACAGCCGCTTTCTTTCTGCATCGCCGCGGACATCTGCCAAGGCGTGTGGATCTGATTATCGGGCACGTTGGCCAGTTCGGGCAACCAGCCGCGGATGAACCGGCCGTCGGGATCGTACTTCTTGCCCTGGGTGATGGGGTTGAAGATGCGGAAATAGGGGGCGGCATCCGTGCCCACCCCGGCCGTCCACTGCCAGCCGCCATTGTTGGCCGCCGGGTCCCCATCGATCAAGTTTTGCATAAACCACGCCTCGCCCCAGCGCCAGTCGATGAGCAGATCCTTGACCAAAAACGAGGCCACGATCATGCGCGCCCGGTTGTGCATCCAGCCCGTGGCCAAAAGCTGGCGCATGGCCGCGTCCACCACCGGGTAGCCCGTGCGCCCGGCTTGCCAGGCCGCAAAATCCCGGCGGTCGTTCTGCCACGGGATGGCGTCATATTTGGCGCGGAAATTGCCCTTGGCCACCCCTGGGAAATGATAGAGGATGGCCGTATAAAATTCCCGCCAGATCAGCTCGTTCAGCCAGACATCGGCCCCCGCATTGCCCGCGGCCAGGGCGGCCACCATAGCCTGCCGGGCCGAAATCATGCCAAAGCGCAGATAGGGCGAAAGCTGGGAGGTGCCGTCACGGTCAAGCAGATCCCGGTCCTGGGCATAGCCGGCCATGCCATCGCCGCCAAAGTGGGCCAACCGCCGCCGAGCCTCCTTGGCCCCCGGTGGGAAAAGGGGGGATCTTGTGGGATCAGGCAGCGTCAGGCTTTGCATGTGGCTTGGCGTGTTCAGCGCCGTGGGGGCGGCCAGCAGATCCCCACCCGTAGGCAAGGGCTGGGTCAACCAAGCGCGCTTGAACGGGGTGAAGACCGTATACGGCGTGCCATCCGCCTTGCGCACCTCGTCGGGATGGCGCAGGGTGGGGCCGCCGTGCCAGTGTACGGGCAACGTCGCCGCCACCCGCTCATCCCGCCGCCGGGCATAGGGCGAAAAGTCCGTCTGGGCGAAGATGGCCGCGGCCCCGCTCTCCTGGCACAGCCGGGTCAGCTCGGCCACAGGGTCGCCCCGGCGCAGGATCAACCGGCTGCCCAGGGCGCGCAGTTCACCGTCCAGCGCGCCCAACCCGCCCAGCAGGAAATCCCGGCGTTTCTGCGCCGTCCTCGGCCCATCCATCAGCCGGGGATCGATGATGAAGCAAGGGATCACCTGATCCCCCGCGGCCACGGCCGCGCTGAGGGCGGGGTTATCGGTCAGCCGCAGGTCTCGGCGAATCCACCAAATGGTTGTGTTCATAATGTCCTAACTTAAGCCTGGCCAGAGCCAAAAAGATTTACCACAAAGACACGAAGGCACAAAAGAACACAAATTTTCTTCTCTTCGTGGATCTTCGTGCCTTTGTGCTTTCGTGGTAAAAATCCATGCCCAAAAACAAGGATTTTGTTGATAAGGGACTAATTGCCAAACAATGCCGCCACTTTGGCCCGGCGAAACTCAAAGATGCCGTGCAGACGACGCCGGATGAAGAGCGCATGGACCACATCGCCCAGGGGACCAAAGGGCAGGGCGTAGGTGATGTGGTCGGTCATGTGGACGCCCCCATCCACGGGCCGGAAGCGGTGTTCGTGAATCCACAGGCGATAGGGGCCCATGCGCTGCTCGTCGATAAAGCTGACCTGGTCCTGCACATGGGTGATCTGGGTCAACCAACTCACCCGCACCCCTGGCAGGATGGCGACCTTGTATTCGATGGTCTGCCCGGCGACCATGGGGCCGTCGCCGCCAGCGACGATGGCGAAGGCCATGTCCGGCGGGGTCATTTCGTTCAGGTTGCGCGGGGTGGCAAAGTAGTCCCACACCCGGTCCAGGGGGGCCGGAATCTGCTGTTCCCGGTGCAATGTGTAGATCATGGGCCGGCCACCAGCTTGTCCACAATGGTGGCGGACGAAACCACCCCCGGCAGCCCCGCGCCGGGGTGGGTGCCGGCGCCCACAAAGTAGAGGTTGTCGATATCTTCCGACCGGTTGTGGGGGCGGAACCAGGCCGATTGGGGCAGGGTGGGCTGGATAGAGAAGCCCGTGCCCAGATAGGTGTTCAGCTTGTCCTGGAAGTGGCGGGGGTCGATCATCTCCTCGGCCACGATGTGTTTTTGCAGATCCGGCAGATAGTTCTCTTCCAGGAAGTTCATGATGGTGTCCCGATAGGCGCCGCCCACGTCGGCCCAGTCGATGTCCGCGCCCAGGTGGGGCACGGGGGCCAGGACGTAGAAGGCTTCGTGGCCCTCCGGGGCCATAGATGGGTCGGTCAGGCTGGGCATGTGCAGATAGAGGGAGAAGTCTTCGGGCAGGGTTTGGCCCTTGAAAATATCATGCAACAGCCCCTTGTAGCGCTCGCTGAGGATGATGTTGTGATGGCCCAACTCCGTGTCTCGGTATTGGCGGTCCGTGCCAAAGTAGATCACCACCAGGGACATGCTGTACTGGGTCAGCTTTTTGTAGCGCAGGTCCGAGTTGCGCACGCTGCGATGGCGGGCGTCGATCATGTTCATGTAGGTGAAGGGCACATCCGCGTTGGAGATGACGTGGTCGGCCTGATGCACGCTGCCGTCCACCAGGCGCACACCCATGGCCCGCCGGTTCTCCACCAGGATTTCGTCCACCTCGGCGTTGAGGTGAAAGCGTCCGCCCTGCTCTTCGATCAGCCGCACCAGGGCTTGCACCAGCGCGCCTGTGCCGCCCCGGGCATACCAGACCCCCCACTCCCGCTCCAAATAGTGGATCATGGCATAGATCGACGAGGCGTTGAACGGATTGCCGCCGATCAACAGGGGATGGAAGGTGAAGCAGCGGCGCAAAAACTCGTTTTCGATAAATTGGGAGACATAGCCGTAGACCGAGCGATAGGATTGCAGCTTGATCAGATCCGGCGCCACCTTGAGCATGTCTCCCACGCTCAGAAAGGGTTCGTCGGCCAACTCAATAAAGCCCTTTTGGAAAATGGCCTTGGTCGTGTTCAAAAAACGCCGATATCCGTCTTTGTCCGCCGGGTTCCACTTCTCGATCTGGCCCAGCACAAAGTCCAGATCCCCGTTGTATTCAAAATAGCGCTTCTCGTGGTCAAAGATGCGGTAAAAGGGATCGACCGGGATGAATTCCACATACTCTTCCCGCCGCCGTCCGGCCACTTCGAACAGTTCATCGAAGAGGAAGGGGGCGGTGATCACCGTGGGGCCGCCGTCAAACTGGAAGCCGTTTTTCTCAAAAACATAGGCCCGGCCGCCGGGCTTGTCCATCTTTTCAAAGATGTCGACCTGGATTCCCCGAGCCGCCAGTCGGGCCGCCACGGCCAGGCCGCCAAAGCCGCTGCCGATGACGATTGCATTTTGGTTTGTCATGAAATAGGTTCCTTTTGTTGTGATTCCAATTCCCGTCGATAGTGATTGCGCCGGGCGCGCCACCAGATGCCGGGGAGGCGGGCGATCTTGTGCAGATCCTTGACATGGGCGCGGCGGGTAAAGACATCGTAATCGTGGGCTTCGATGTCATCCAGGATGGCCCGATAGAGTTCGGCGGCCGCGGCCACGGCGAAGCGGCCATCCGGGTGCAGATAGGCCACGCCGGGCAATGATTCTTGATAGAGCCGCCGGGCGCGCTCGATCTGGAAGCGCATGAAGGCCCGCCAGCGGTTGTCCATCCGCCCGGCGGCAACGTCCGCCTCGGTGAGGCCATAGGCGGCCAGCTCTTCCTGGGGCAGATAGAGCCGCCCCTTGCCCCAATCCTCGCCCACGTCCCGCAGAATGTTGGTGAGTTGCAGGGCCACCCCCAGCTTGACCGCATAGGGCAGGGCGATGGGTCCGTCATAGCCGGTCACATGCATGGACATCAGCCCCACCGTGGAGGCCACGCCGTAGCAATAGTCGGTCAACTGTTCAAAGGTGTCGTAACGGTTGACCGTCAGATCCTGGGCCAGGGCGTCGAGGAGTTGCTCCATGTAGAGGACCGGGATGTGGTAGCGGTGGCGGGTGTCGTGCCAGGCGGTCAAGACCAGATCCTGGGCCGGCGCCGCGTCGGCGCGGATGGCGGCCCGCCAGGCTGCCAGGCGGGCGCTGCGGTCGCCGTCCCCCTCGTCCACCACATCATCGCTGACCCGGCAGAAGGCGTAGAGGGTGCGGATGGCCACCCGCTTGGCGTGGGGGATCAAGGCCGTGGCGGTGAAGAAGGTACGGCTGTTTTGGGCCGTGATCTGCCCGCAATGGAGATGGGCGGCTTGCAACCGGGCGGCATCATAGACCGGATCGAAATGGCCGCGGACATGCTGCTCCAGGGCAGCCCTGGCCTTGACGAGCAAGGATTGTTCCCATCGGGCGGGTTGCGTGGTCATCATGGGGTCCCTTTCGATACAAGGGCAGGTCGGGCAGATTCCGGCCTGCGAGCGGACACAATGGGTGTTGC
>CAZKEX010000356.1:0-5203 GCA_964551895.1 uncultured Caldilineaceae bacterium
TCCATTCACCAACCATGATCATGGGAGTCGTGCGGTTGAAAACCGCACCTACGATCTGGGTTGATCGAACCGGCCCTTTCCCGGAAGATCCTGGAGTGGAAATCATCCCGGAAAGGGCCGGTTCTTGCTGCGTTTGCGGAGATTTGTTGGCCCATTCCGGGATGGGGGAGGTAGATGCGTCAGGGAATATCCTGCCTCGAATATGACGATTGGGATCAAATCTGTTAAGATACGCTGATATTCACGATGGGCAAAGCCAAAGATTCAGAAACAGTATAACCGCAATGGGTCCCAGAGGCGATCTTGCGGTGATTTCCCGAAGGACGTGCAGCGACGATGGCTTCAACTTCAGTCCCACACCAGATCGATGATCCCAAATATGCCTTGGCTGGGCTTGCCGACTATCATGGCGGCTCTTTTGTGGGAGAAGGCGGAACGCCCATTTTCTACCGGCGCTGGCTGCCCGCCACAGCCCCCAGACGGGGCACGGTGGTGATCGTCCACGGGCTGGGCGAGCATGGGGGGCGCTATTTGCACTTGGTGCGCCGGCTGCTGGCCGAGGGCTATGCCTGCTATGCCCAGGACCACCGGGGCTTTGGCCGATCCGGGGGCAAGCGGGGCCACATCAATCGCTTTGCGGACTATTTGTTGGACCTCAAGCGCACAGTGGCTATGGCCCGGGCCGAGGGGGAGGATCGATCCCTGACCCTGTATGGCCATTCAATGGGCGGCCTGATCGCCATCCACTATTTGCAGCAATACGGCGACACCGTGGATCTGGCCATCATCGGCTCTCCGGCCCTGGGTGTGCCCGGCGGACGGGTGGGGCGAGGGCTGGTGGCCCTGCTCCAGGTCATGTCCAGGCTCTACCCCGCCTTTACCATTGACAACCGGGGCAGCGAGCCGGTCTCTCGAGACCCGGAGATCATCGCTGAATTTGATGCAGATCCATTGGGCAATCGCTTTGTCACCGCCCGCTGGGCCACGGAGATGATGGCGGCCCAGGCCCAATGGCCAAACGAGATGGCCGCCATCACCCTGCCTATCTTGGTGATGCAGGGAATGCAGGATCGCCTGGTGCTTCCCTCTCTGGCCCAGAAATTCTTCCGCCATCTCCCGGCCGCGGACAAGACACTCTATCTCTATCCAGACCATTTCCACGAGCTGCACAACGACTTGGACCGGGAAAAGCCCCTTGGGGATCTGGCGGCCTGGCTGAATCGGCGGACGGGATAGCATAGGGGTGACGATCGGAGAATTCGGTGATCTGAGGCGAGATTGGGAGATTAAGCGATTGGGAGATTGCCATAACACAATCTCCCAATCGCTTAATCTCCCAATCTCGAAACGATCAAAATCAGGAACAAAACAATGCCCATGCAACAACCCGAACCCGAAGAAAAACCCACCATCCACCGGGTGGCCATTTTGCTCTTCGACGGCGTGGAGCTGTTGGACTTTGCTGGCCCCTTTGAAGTCTTTAGCGCCGCCCGGCCCAGCCCGGACAGCCCCAACCGGCTGATGGAGGTCTTCACCGTGGCCGAGCAGGACGACCCCATCATCTGCCGCAATGGGCTGGTGGTGTTGCCCAGCTATTCGTTGGAGAGTTGTCCCCAGGCCGATATACTGGTGGTCCCCGGCGGCCAGGGCGCCCGCACGGCCATGGGCAACCAGCGGCTGATCGCCTGGATCCGCCAGCGGGCCGGGGAAGTGAGCCTCACCGTCAGCGTCTGCACAGGGAGTTTTCTGCTGGCCCAGGCCGGTCTGCTGGCCGGGAAGCCGGCAACCACCCACTGGGCCAGCATCCAACGGCTGCGGGACGACTTCCCGGGCCTGGATGTGCGGGAAAACCAACGCTGGGTGGACGCCGGGGAGATCATCACCAGCGCCGGGGTCAGCGCCGGGATCGACATGGCCCTGCACGTGCTGGACCGCATCTACGGCCCCGACATCGCCGCCGCCACGGCCCGGGGGATCGAATATGCGAATGGCAAATGGCAAATGGCGAGCCATTGAAAGCCATCCGCACATTCGCCATCCGCAGATTCGCCATTCATCATTCGCCATTCGCCATTCGCCATTCGCCATTCAAAATCCTATGCTTCCCACACCTGAGACAAAATCGACCTACGTCAACCAAATGTTCGCCGAGATCGCGCCCACCTATGACCTGATGAACCGGTTGATGACCGGAATGCAGGATCAGCGCTGGCGCAAGGAGATGTTGGGCTATTGTGCCCTGCCCCCCCGTGGCCGCCTGCTGGATGTGGGCACGGGCACCGGGGACATCGCCTACGAGGCCCTGGCCCTGCGCCCAGGGATGACCGCCATGGGCAGCGATTTCACCTATGAAATGATGGCCCACGGGGTGGGCAAGGCGCCGGGCCGCACGGTCCATTTTGCCCAGGCCGACGCCCTGGCCCTGCCCTATGCGGACAACGCCTTCGACGCCGTGACCAGCGGCTTCCTCCTGCGCAACGTCACCGACCTCAACCTGGCCCTGAGCGAACAGCGCCGGGTGACCGTGCCCGGCGGCAAGGTGGCCTGTTTGGAGATCACCCCGCCGGCCACCACCCTGCTGGGGCCGTTTATCCAATTCTATTTTTTCAATATTGTGCCCCTGATCGGCGGTTTGGTCAGTGGGGCCAGAGACGCCTACACCTATCTCCCCCACAGCACGGTAGCCTTTGCCGCGCCGGACGAGTTGCAGCGACGGATGGAATTTGTGGGGCTGAAGAACGTCTACTATGTCAAAAAGATGTTTGGCACGGTGGCCATCCATGTGGGGGAGAAATGACAGGGACCGTGGCGGATCTGCACGGGGAGCGGGCGGCCCTGCGGGGCAACCCCAGCTTTGTGTGGCGGGCCGGGCAAGAGCGGCGGCTGGCCATGATCCTGGCCTGGGGACCGGAACGCAGGGAACGCGCCCTCGTAGACGGCTGCGGCACGGGCATGTATGTGCGGGCCTTGCAGCCCCACTTCGACCAGGTCCACGGCATGGACATCGAGCCGGAGCATCTGCGTCTGGCCGTTGACAACGCGCCCGGGGCCGGGCTGGGCCTGGCTGTCTGCGAGGCCCTGCCCTATGCGGACGCCAGCTTTGACCTGGTCCTGAGCCACGAAGTGTTGGAGCATGTGGAGGATGACGCCCTGGCCGTGGCCGAGATGGTGCGGGTGCTGCGGCCCGGCGGCCGGGCGGTGATCTTTGTGCCCAACCGCCTCTACCCCTTCGAGACCCACGGCCACTATTGGCAGGGGGTCTATCATTTTGGCAACACGCCCCTGATCAACTATCTGCCAGACCCCCTGCGCAATCGACTGGTCCCCCACGTGCGGGCCTACACCGGCCCTGGCCTGCGCCGCCTCTTCCGCGGCCAGCCCGTGCGCCTCCTCCACCACACCCAGATCTACCCCGGCTACGACAACATCGTCCACCGCCGCCCGGGCCTGGGCAAATGGATCCGCCGCCTCACCTATGCCCTGGAACAGACACCCCTGGCCGCGTTGGGGTTGAGCCATTTTTTGGTGGCGGAGCGGGTGAGGGGGTGACAAGGTGACAGGGTGACAGGGTGACAGGGTGACAAGGGTGACAGAGTGACAAGGGTGATACACCTAATCCCCAATCCCCGATCCCCGATCCCCGATCCCGGAACCCAGGCGTTGCCTAAATCGTTGGCAACTTGGGTCTTTCCTTGGCGAGGTGATAAAATAAGTCTGTTTTTGCCGGGGAGACGGCTTTGGCTGTCTCCCCGTTATCCTGTTTTGGGGAGTTGTGTTTTATGCAGCGTACGGATCGACACGATCAGAATTTGAAGCAGATCTTGATCAAGCGGCGGCGACGACAGCGGGCGATGGAACGACGGCCCCGTCCGTGGCTGTGGACCTTTCAGGCCCTGGCCGTGGTGACCTTGCTATTCATTGTGTTGGTGGGCGGAACCATTGCCACGGGCATGAGTACGGCCCTGGGCATCTATTCTTTCTATGCCCAGCAGTTGCCCGACGCCAGCGTGATCGAGCTTCAGCAGGAAGAGTTTCAGACTGTGCGCATCTATGATCGCACGGGCCAACATCTGCTCTACGAGAGCGTGGACCCCCGGCCTTTCCGGGGAGACCGCACCTATTTGCCCTTGGATGAGATCTCTCCGTGGATCATCAATGCGGCGGTGGCCCTGGAAGATCGCAACTTTTGGGACAACCCGGGCATCAACGTGCGGGGACTTTTCCGCGCCTTTTACTCAAATATCCAGGGCGGCTCGGTGCAGGGTGGATCGTCCATCACCCAGCAGTTGATCAAAAATGTGGTGATCCCCGTGGAGGAGCGCACCCAGCAGAGTTATGCCCGCAAGATCAAAGAGGTGATCCTCTCCATGGAGGTGACCCGCAAGTATCCCAAGGAGAAGATCCTGGAATGGTACTTGAACTACAACTTCTATGGCAACCTGGCCTATGGGGTGGAGGCGGCCAGCCAGGTCTATTTTGGCAAAACCAGCGCGGAACTGAACGCGGCCGAGGCGGCCATGCTGGCGGCCATTCCCAACTATCCCGCCTTCAACCCCTTTGACAACCCGGACATCGCCAAAGAGCGTCAGGGCATCACCTTGCAGACCATGGCCGCGGCCGGGTATCTAACCCAAGCCGAGGCCGACGCAGCCTTTGCCCAGCCCCTGGCCCTGCAGGCGTCTGCCAACGAACGGTTCGACATCCTCACCGCGCCCCACTTTGCGCTCTATGCTTTGAACCAGTTGAAAAGACAGTTCAACACGGTGGACGATCCCTATTTTATCTGGAAAAGGGGGTTGACCGCCTACACGACTCTGGATGTAGATCTGCAACAGCATGCAGAACAGGTGGCCCGAGAGCAGGTCCAGATTCTGTTGGACACCGATAAGAACGCCAGCAACGCCTCGGTCGTGGCCATCAAGTCGGACACGGGCGAGATCCTGGCTATGGTCGGCTCCCTGGACTACAACAACGAAGCCATCGACGGCCAGGTCAACGTGGCCCTGGCGGATCGACAGCCCGGTTCCAGCTTCAAGCCTTATGTCTACCTAACTGCCCTGCAACAGGGCATGACCGCGGCCAGCATGATCATGGATGTGCGCACCCCTTTCATCCAGACCGACGGCAGTTTCTATGTGCCGGAAAACTATGACCGCCAATATCACGGCCCGGTCTCCCTGCGCAATGCCTTGGCCCGGTCGTA
>CAZKEX010000357.1:0-5197 GCA_964551895.1 uncultured Caldilineaceae bacterium
GGGGCGCAGAGAAAGGAAAGATCTCTGCGCCCCTCCGCGTCTACTCCGCGCCCTCTGCGGTTAGATTTTCCCCTCTACCTCTATCTCTACCTCTATCTCTCCACCTCTACCTCTCCACCTCTACCTCTCCACCTCATACCCGGCCCGCTGCCAGTCGTTCATGCCGCCGGTCATGTTGTGGACGTTGTCGAAGCCCTGGCCGCGCAGGAAGCTGGTGGCCTGGTTGCTGCGGTTGCCGCTGCGACAGACCGCCACCACGGTCTTGTCCTTGGGGATCTCGTCGAGCCGGGCGGACAGTTCGCCCAGGGGGATCAAGACCGCGCCGGGCACATGGCCTTCGGCATATTCCCAATCTTCCCGCACATCCACGATCACCACATCATCCCGGCCGCGGATCTCGTTGGTCTTGGCCGCGTTGATGTCCACGGGCAGGGTGAGGGCCTCCAGTTGGGCCTGCGCTTGGGCGGCGGGGGCGGCCGGGGCGGCGGCCACGGCCGCTGGGGCGCTGCTGCCCCCGCACCCGGCCAGAGCGACTGTGGCCAGGATCAACAGGGTCATGATCAGGGTTAAACGAGACTTAGAAAACTTCATTGGGTTTCTCCTGTAGCGAATTGCACGTTGGGTGCATCTAGTAGATAGGCGCTGCTTCAATCACTGGTTTGGATGCAGTATAGGCTCGATTCGTTACCAAGGGCGGGGGTGGCTGCGGTTGATCTGAAACACAAATGCCGCCGGTGTGGGGGAGAGGAGAAAACCACACCGACGGCATTTGGCCAAACAACCAGCAAACACAAAGAGAGGAGAGAACTCGGAGAAGGTCTTGGATAAGCAACATAGTTGTAAAACCTGTTGCTTTTCTGTGATCAATATACAGTATAGTGTTTGTTTTTGCAAATTGCAAGCAGCGAGAAACAGATCGGGGATGTCCGGCGTACCCTGCGCCGGACATCCCCGATCTGTTTCTCGTTTGATTCTGGCTGCCCAATCCTAGATGAAGAGCAACTGCGCGCCTTCGGTCATTTCCAGGAATTCCATGGCGCCCAGGACGCTGTCAACCTCGTCGATCAGCTCTTCGGGCTCGATGTGCATCATGTCCATGGCCATGCGGCAGGCGTAGATCTCCGCGCCGGCGTCGTGGATCATCTCCAAGAACTCGTGGACAGGGGGCATGTCGATCTTGGCAATTTCCTTCTTCATCATGGTGGTGGCCATGTCGGTCATGCCGGGCAGACCGCCCACAAACTGGGGCATGTGCATGGCCGTGTTGCCCACGGGCGTCACCTTCAGGTGATCCACCCGGCTCTTGGTGATCACATCCATGCCCCAAAAGGTGAAGAACAACTTGGCCTCAATCCCCATCATGCGGGCCGCATTTGCCAACACCAGGCCAGGATACGCCATGTCCAGGCTACCCTTAGAAACGATAATGGCCAGCGTGCGTTCGTCAGACATTTTAATTCTCCTTTGAATCGAGTATCGAGCATTAGAAATGAGTAATGCGTAACGAGTAATGTGTATCAAGCGGCAAAACTTCCAACACCACGCTCATTACCCATCACTCATCACTCCTTAGATACAGCCCTTCGGCTTGCCGAACCCAGCCACCCGGGCCACCTTCTTGGCCGGGCCTTTGGGGAAGAGGGCGTACAGCTCCTTGGTGCCCACGCCCGACTGCTTGCCGATAGAGCGCAGAGAGGGGAAGTCGCCGGTCTTGGCGAACTGGTCCCGCACAAAGTCGATCACGACCCAATGGCGCTCGGTCAGGGGGGCGATCCCCTCTTCCCCGGCCAACACGCCAGCGATCTCTTTGGTCCACTCGGTCGGGTCGGTCATAAAGCCTTCGGCGTCCATCTTGACGTTCAAGGTTGCAGTAGTCATGGTTTAGGTCCCTTTCGGTTGAAATTTGGTCTCCGCATCAGGGCAGAGCGCTTAGATTTGAATTGCTTTGATCAGTTCTGCCGGTTGTTGGCCTGCCTGCCATTCGCCTGTTTGCCATTTGTCTGTTTGCCATTTGCCACACTCGCCAGGCCGGGGCGGGGTTGCTGCTTGGAGATCGTCTTCAGCGCCTGCATGGTCACGGCCAGCCCCCGACGCACATCCGGGTCTCGCATCTGCCCCACAATGCCAAAGAGGGAGGTGGGCAGTTCATCCGCACGGGCCTCGGCCTCTTGGAAAGCAGTGGTCAGATTGCCCGCCAAATTCATGATCTCCGGCTGGGTCAGGGCCTTGACCGTGTTCAAAATCAATACCACATTGTCCCCCAACATACGCACATCTTCTTCGCTGAAGGAGGAGACAACGTTGTCCATGATATACCCGGCCTGGCGCACAAAGCCGAAGTAGCCCTTCTGCTCCATCTCTTGCAGGGTCTCCACACTCTGCTCCATCATGTCGTTGACCAAGGGCGCGGCGTCCTTGACAAAGTCCTGGGCGCTCTCCAACTGGTCCAACATACCGTTGAAGGTGCGGGTGTTGCGGGCCAACCGCTTGAGCAGATAGCCGATGTCCTCCAGGTCCACATAGCCCTGGATCTCCTCCAACTGCTCCACGGTCATGTTGTACATGTCCTGGACCA
Source organism: uncultured Caldilineaceae bacterium (assembly GCA_964551895.1). Taxonomy (GTDB): domain Bacteria; phylum Chloroflexota; class Anaerolineae; order Caldilineales; family Caldilineaceae; genus JAGNDO01. The sequence continues at coordinate 2,576 of CAZKEX010000357.1, forward strand.
CGGGCGTGGCGTCCTCCATCAGCTCGTCCAGGCTCTGCTGTCGACGGCTGTCTTTGTACGCCTTTTCTCGCAGATAGGTCACCTGCTCGGTCAACCCAGAGAGCTGACCGGTCAGGGCATCCAGTTTGGCGTTGAGGGCCGTCAACTGCTCTACTTCCATGGTGATCGTCGTCATTTCAGCCCCCTAATTCCACTTTCCGGCCATGCTCATCTGGGCCGGGATGGGCAGCTCTTTGCCCTTGAGCAGCAGGTTCCAGTACATCCAGCGGAACATCACCTTGCCCCAATGGTTGGAGCGGGACTCCTTCAGCAAATGGAAGGGGCCGATTCCGGGCAGGGGGAAGTTGCCGGGCAGGGGCTCCACATCATAGTTGAAGTCGATCAAAATCCCCTTGCCAAAGCCAGATTCGATGTAACAGTTGGCGTGGCCGTCAAAGGTCGGCTCCATCTCCAGGCCGTCCACATGGCGCATAAAGTTCTCGATAAAGACATCCACCTGGAAGTGGGCCACAGAGCCCGCCTTGGAACTGGGCAGGTTGGTGGCATCCCCCAGCACAAAGACATCCTCGTGGTTCAGCGCCTTCAATGTGTGCTTGTCCGTGGGGATGAAGTTCAGATCATCGCCCATGCCAGAGCGCTCGATCACCGGGTCGCCCATGTTGGTGGGGATGGTGACCAGCAGGTCATACTCAACCCTCATGTCGTCCCAGGAATAGATGGCCTTCTCCTCGCCATCCACCCGGCCAACGTTGAACTCGGTCACCACGTTGATGCCCTTTTCGGCCATAATGTCCCCCAACATGGCCGCGGCCTTGGGCTTGGTAAAGGCGCCGGGCAGAGGCGTGACCAGGGTCAACGCCACCTCGTCCCGCATCCCCCGCTCGTGGAAGTGCCAATCGGCCAGGAAGAGGAACTCCAAGGGGGCCACCGGGCACTTGATGGGCATCTCGGCAATGTTCAGCACCAACTTGCCCCCCTCCCACGTGCGCAGGAACTTGTGCAGGGCCACCGCGCCGTCCGGTGTGTAGAAATCGAAAATGCTCTTGCGCCACTCGTCCCCCAACAGCCCCTCCAGCTCCTCCGGCACAATCCGGGAGCCCGTGGCAACAATCAGATAGTCGTAGGTCAGATAGCGGTTGTCTTTTTCAATTTTGACCCGCTTCTGTTCAGGCTCGATCAGCTCAATCGGGGAGATAATGACGTCTACCTCTGGGGGCAAATAGTCCCGCTTCGGTTTCTTCACATCGTTCAGGTTATAGATACCGAAGGGAATAAACAGAAAACCAGGCTGATAATAGTGGGTCTCGTTCTGGTCCACAATGGTGATCTTCCACTCGCTGCGGTCCAACTCCTTGACCAACCGGTTGGCGACCATTGTCCCGGCAGTGCCGGCTCCCAAAATCAAAATGCGCTTCATCGGGCTTTGTCTCCTTTGGAAATTTATGGCGTTTCCGGTTCATACCGGATTTTTAGCATGTTGTATTCCTTGCGATTGTGATGAAAATCACAAGAACAGGGTAGAAAGATTCCCGCAGACTGCTGCGCCTGTGGGGGGTGGGTCTAGTGGGGCAAGCTGGCCATGCTGTGCAACTGGGCAAAGAGCGCATTGCGTTCGCTGGCGATGTGGGCCATGATGTCGGCGATGCGCTGCACCGTGCCCAAGATCCGCTTCTGCTCGTCTGGCTCCACCACAAAGACCTCGGCCAGTTGGTGGCGAATCAGATCCGGATCGATGTCCAGATCCTGGGCGATGCGCTGCAACTCCGCCTCGCTGGGCGGCCAGTCCGCCGGGGCGATGCCGCCCACCACCAACATCCCCTTCAACTCCAGCCCCACCCGGATCAACCCACGGGCACACATCAGCCCCAAATGGCTGCGGGTGAAGGTAGGCTGAAGGCTGGGCACCCGGGCCAGGTCGGCCCACAACTGCAAACAGCGCTTGTGGGCATGGGCCGAAGTCTCCATGGCCGTGAACAGCCCACACGGGTTGCTCGGCTCGGTGATGGGGTTGCCGTCCAGGTCCGTGACCAAAATCATCACGCCCAGGGTGTCGGCAAAGGTGTCCTGGATCAACTGCACACAGTCCGCGGGGAGGACGTCGGCCAAGGTCGCTTTGGCCGTGCCGTTGGTGGCCTGGGCCTGGGCTATCCCGGTCATCTCCACCGTGCCCGCCGGGTTTTGCGCCTTCAGCCAGATCTCGATCTGGGTGCGGGGGAAACGCCACTGGTTGCCCACCTTCATTCCCGGAATCCGCCCACTGTCCGCCATGCGATAGATGGTGGTGCGGTCAACCTGGAGAATCTCTTGAAGTTGTCGGGTGGTGAGAAAGCTGGTCACAATATCCTCGTTTGCCCTAAATCTGCCTGATTGCCCTATCCGCTGACCCTCTACTGTGCATCTGATGCATCAGATGCACCTAATGCACAGTCTACACCCATTCCCGCTGCACATCACGGGGCAGATGTCCCGACCATCCCAGGACATCTGTCACATTTGTGCAGTTTTTCACAAGCGGGGGATCGGGGATCGGGGATTGGGGATCGGGGATTGGGGGCCAGGGATCGGGGATCGGACACCACGTAGGTTGAGTAGACCGGGGCAGTTTCCGGTCGTATCGAAACC
>CAZKEX010000358.1:0-5189 GCA_964551895.1 uncultured Caldilineaceae bacterium
GGTGCCGGGGTTCACGTGAACCCCGGCACCCCTTTTTTGCTTTGGTTGACACGCCATTTGTTTAGCGTTACACTCAATGAAGTGCGTTTCGCTTTGTGCGTGATGGATGGAGGTAGATGATGACGACTATGACCCCAATTGCTGAGTTTGAACAGCAGCTCAACCAAGCACTGAATCGGGCCGTCACCAACCGAGAAGAATTGATTGAAGCTGCAAATGACAGCACGCGCCGTCATTTGCGGGAGGCGCTGGATGTGGTCTATGAGGCGACAAGCGATATCCCGGCGGAAGAGATGGATCAGATGATCCAAGAATCGATCCAAGCTTCTCGACAGGCAAGGAATTCATCGAATGTGAGTCATTCATTGTCCGTCTCGTTTCCAGAAATTTGACGCACACGCTTCCCTTTTTCAGCATGGTGCATCCGTCGAGAAATGGGTCCTTGATAAATCGTAGGTGCGGTTTTCAACCGCACGACTCCCATGATTATGCGTAGTGAATGGAACCTGTGCGGTTGAAAACCGCACCTGCTTTACAGGAGAAATCCAATGACAACCGTAATGTCAACAGTTGAATTTGAACAACAACCTGCGCTGGCCATGATCAAAGCGACCATTGACGGTCAGGATGTGATCGTCGAGGAGAAAGGGCGGGAAACTGCGGTATTGTTAAGCATGAAGCGCTATCAAGAATTAACCCAGGCCGCAGAAGATAAAGTGTGGGCACGTTTCCGGGAGGCCAGGGATGTCATCTATGCCGCCACCGCAGATATCCCTGAAGCGGAAATTGCGGAGATGATCGAAGAAGCCGTACAGGCCACGCGTCAAGCCCATAGATAGCGCCATGCGAATCATCATTGATACCAACGTCGTGGTCAGCGGCTTGATTTCCTCCAAAGGCGCGCCCCGGCGGATTCTTGATGCTTGGGAGAGTGGCTCATTCACGTTGATATATTCCGTTCCAATCGTGAAGGAAATACAAGGGGTTTTGAACCGCTCTTGGCTTCAGCGCCGCATGGCCCATGTCCCCAATTTGATCCCCGATTTGTTAAAAACGATCATCAGAAAGGGTGAGCTGATTGATGTGGGTGACAGAACGTTTGAGCCTCATTCGACATTGCGAGATCCCTTTGACGAGAAGTTCCTTGTCTGCGCCTTGCTCGGGCATGCCGATTACTTGGTGACCGGTGACAAAGATCTCTTGGTTTTGGAAACAATTGGCACTACCCAAATTGTTTCACCCACATTCTTTGCTGCCGCCCTCGATACAATGTGACCATCACCATTCGAAATCAAGGGGCAGACGACCCAGTACCATCGGGTCGTCTGCCCCTTTTCTTTTGCCCAAAACTTCGTATGATCAGGGTGAAAGAATATAACGTAGTGACAACGGGGTCACAACCCCGTCGTCGTTTAATCACAGGAACGGCACCCCCGGCCAGTTCCTTCCATCCCAGCCAGTCCCATCCGTCTCATCCAAGGGAGCAACCCTATGTTGACCATTGTTGAAAAAATCCTCTTTCTGATCGTAGCCGGGGCAGCCCTCTATTACGGCTATCTGGGCTTCCGCACCGTCTTCTTGGTGATCCGCCGGGGCAGGGGGGAACCCTTCGACATGGGCGTGGTGGTGGAACGGGCCGTGCGGGCCCTGGGTACCTGGGCCATCATGAAGCCCATCTGGAAGACCCGCACGGTGGCCAGCATCTTCCACGGCATGGTCGCCTGGGGTTTCATCTTCTACTTCCTGGTCAACTTTGGCGATGTGGTCCAGGGCTACTTCCCCATCAAATTCATGGGCCATGGGGCCGTCGGTTCAGCCTATCGCTTCCTGGCCGACATCTTCAGCATCTCTGTGCTGGTGGGCACGACCTATTTTCTCCTGCGCCGCTTTGTCTTCAACAGCCCGGTCCTCACCTACCGAGAGAACATCAAGCTGATAGACAAGGTCAAGGCCGGGGCCGTGCGTCGGGACTCGTTGATCGTGGGTCTCTTTATCCTGGCCCATGTGGGCTTCCGTTTCTTGGGCGAAACCTTCACCATCGCCCTGGAACGATTGGAACTGGGCCACGGGGACGCCGCCCAGCCCTTCGCCAACCTGGTCAGCAACATCTGGGGCGGCCTGGGCGAAGGCGCCCTGACCGTGGGCCAACACCTGAGCTGGTGGCTGGCCCTGGGCTTGATCCTGGCCTTTATCCCCTACTTCCCCCGCACCAAGCATTTTCACCTGATCATGGCGGGATTCAACTTCTGGACCAAGCCCGAGCGCACCAGCCTGGGCGAACTGGCGATGATCGACTTTGAAGACGAAACCATCGAAGAGTTCGGCGTGGCCAAGATCGAGGATCTGCCCTGGACCCTGATCGTCGACGCCTATTCCTGCATCATGTGCAACCGCTGTCAAGATGTCTGCCCGGCCTACACCACAGGCAAGGAACTCTCCCCCGCGGCCTTGGAAGTGAACAAACGCTACTATCTCAACGAACACGGCGCGGCCCTGGCCAGGGGGGAGACGTCCGAACTCAACTTGCTGGACTTTGCCATCACCGAGTCGGCCGTGTGGGCGTGTACGGCCTGTGGGGCCTGTGTGGACATCTGCCCCGTGGGCAACGAGCCTATGTTTGACATCATGTACATCCGCCGCAATCTCATGCTGATGGAAAACAGCTTCCCCAACGAGCTGAAGACCGCCTATCGGGGCATGGAGCGCAACGGCAACCCCTGGAACCTCAGCGCCCGGGACCGTGTGAACTGGGCCGGGGATCTGGAAATTCCCACCGTGGACGACAACCCGGACTTCGACGTCCTGTGGTGGGTGGGCTGTGCGCCCTCCTATGACCCCCGTGCGCAAGAGACGGCCAAGGCCTTCGCCAAGGTGATGAGCGCGGCCGGGGTCAACTTCGCCATTTTGGGCGAAATGGAGCGCTGCACCGGGGATTCGGCCCGGCGCTCGGGCAACGAGGCCCTCTTCTTCGAGATGGCCACGGGCAATATCGAGGTGCTGAACGAGTTTGTCGGCCACGGCTCGCCCAAGCGCATCGTCACCACCTGCCCCCACTGCATGCACGCCCTGGGCAAGGAATATGGCGCGCTGGGCGGCCACTACGACGTGATCCACCACACCCAGCTGCTCTCTGAACTGACCGCGGCCCGCAAGATCAGCGTCCAGGGCAACGGCGAGAGCGACACCATCACCTTCCACGACCCGTGCTATCTGGGCCGTCACAACGGCATAGTGGACGCCCCCCGGGATGTGCTGGACAGCCTCAACGTCAACATGGTGGAGATGCCCCGCCACGGCAAACAATCCTTCTGCTGCGGCGCCGGCGGCGCCCAGATGTGGAAGGAAGAGGAACACGGCGACGCCTCGGTCAGCGTCACCCGCTACGAAGAGGCCGCGGCCACCGGGGCCAGCACCATCGCCGTCGGCTGCCCCTTCTGCCTGACCATGATGACCGACGCCTCCAAGGCCGCGGAGAACGGCGTGGCGATCAAGGACATCGCGGAGATCATCGCCGAGCGGTTGTAGGGGGTGGGTGGTTGGATGGTTGGAAGGTCAGAAGCCCGGCTTTTTTGAAAAGCCGGGCTTCTCGCGTGTTCGACGAATTCATCGGTTGATTCACACCCCATGGGCTGGTATAATCTTCTCATGAATGATTCTGAAAGCGATTGGACAATGCCTCGACTTGACGCATAATGCTCATGATCGTCCGTTTCGGTCCGTGCCAGAGGAGAACCACACAATGCCCGCCACGTTGATTAACGAAGTACCCCATAAAGTGATACGAGAGGTCGCCCTCACAATGGAGCGCAGCAGACATCTCCAGCGCATGGCCCAAACCCAGTTGGCCAGCGAAGATGAAGTAATCGAGCGCGCGCTTGACCTATATTTCCAATTGACGGATTTCTTCGATTTCAAGACTGAACGTCAGGATTGGCATGGAATTTCTGAAACAGCGCTGAGTCGCGTATGGGAGAACGATCAAGACGCCGCCTACGACAACTGGAGAGATCTCTATGGCGTACCAAAGGGGTGATGTTGTTCTGGTTCCTTTTCCATTCACGGATTTGACCAAGCGCAAGGTGCGTCCTGCCGTAATCCTGAGTAGCGATAGTTATCACGCCACCGAACCTGATCTGATTTTGGGCGCGCTCACCACCAACTTGAATGCCGCAACGGCCCCAGTCGATTACACTCTGGCCGATTGGCAAGCGGCCAACCTGCGTTTCCCCTCTGCCTTCAAGCCACTGCTGTTTTCGTTGGAACCCTCACTAATTCTTCACACGGTCGGCCATTTGAGCGCGGTTGACTTGGCAGAAATCAACCAAAGAGTACGCCTGGCATTGGATCTATCGTGGATGTCTCTATCCGACCTGCTCACCACTGCCGACTTACTCACTGCCCCAACCCCACAAATCCAAACACTGGCTGAACGAGCCATCGTTGTCGTGCTTTCCCACGAAAGGAGTGGGTTGATCGGCACAGATACTGCCCGCTTGCGTTCACTGTTATATCCAGAATCGGATGGTACTGCCTGACCATGATGACCGACGCCTCCAAGGCCGCGGAGAACGGCGTGGCGATCAAGGACATCGCGGAGATCATCGCCGAGCGGTTGTAGGGGTGGGTGGGTGGTTGGATAGTTGGATGGTTGGGTGGTTGGGTGGATGGGTGAATAGATCAGAGGCCCGGCTTTTTTGAAAAGCCGGGCTTCTTGCGTGTTCGGCGACCGTTCCTAGCATTTTCAGCGCGTTGAATGTACGTGGGCATTCCGGGAAAGGGCCGGGGCGATTTTGCGTCGAGTGAATAGTGTTGGCCCATTCCCGGAATGGTGGAGATCCGCCCGCCCATCCCTCTCGTTGCCAAAATCTAACACACACCCTGACCCGTTTTCCCGGTTGATTCCCACCCCATGGACTGGTATACTCACGTCATGAAACCACCCGAAAACGACCCAATCCACCCAACCCAATTGACCCCCATCTCCCAAGCCGCCACATACGAAGAGATCGCCGAGTTTTGGGATACCCATAGCGGGGCGGACTATGCGGACCAGATGGTCGAGGTCGAAATGACCATCGATCTCGCAGTTCGACGCAAATTCCGAGACGGAGGTGAAGCCAGGTCAGCGGAAAGCCACCCGTAGGGGCCAAAATGAAAGCCAAGTCGAATACCGCTTCGACTACGCAAAG
>CAZKEX010000359.1:0-1749 GCA_964551895.1 uncultured Caldilineaceae bacterium
AAGTGCTGCGGGCGGACCAGATGAAGGAGTACGTGCGGCGCATGACCAAAGAGGTACGGCTCAAGTCCGGCCAGGTGCGGGCGCTCAACGAATTCCTGGCAGCCAAGGCCGAGGGCAGTGAGGCGGAAGAAGAAAAAGTAGAGGAATAAAAAAAATAGGCCACGGATTTGACGGATGGAACGGATTAAAACGGATTTTTCTTTTGAAAAAAAGATCCGTTTTTTATCCGTCAAATCCGTTCAATCCGTGGCCTATTTTTTATTTGAAGCCCAATCCCCGCTCTTTGAGGCTGATGAAGCGGTTGCGGCCGATGATGATGTGGTCGATGACGTCGATGTCCAGCAGCCGCCCGGCGTCGACGATCATTTCTGTGACCCGCACGTCTTCGGGGGAGGGGGTGGGGTCGCCGCTGGGGTGGTTGTGGACGATGACCAGGCTGGCGCAGTTGGTGCGCACGGCCTCCCGGAAGAGTTCGGCCACCCGCACCACCGCGGTGTTGAGGCTGCCGGTGTAGACCGTCACCACCTTGATCACGTAATTTTTGGTGTCCAGCAGCACCGTGCGCAGATGCTCCTGCTCCAGCAGGCCCATCTCCAGCATGAGCAGGTTGGCCACGTCGCCCGGTGTGCGCACCTGGGGCCGCTCTGTGGGCGAGACGGCCAGGAGCCGCCGTCCCAACTCCAGGGCGGCCTTGATCTGCACCGCCTTGGCCGGCCCCACCCCGTGTTCCAGACACAACTCTTCGTGGCTGGCCTGGGCCAACCCGGTCACCCCACCAAAGCGAATCAACAGCCGCTCCGCCATGCGGATCACATTCTCCCCCTGTCCGCCGGTGCGCAGGATGATGGCCAACAGCTCCGCGCTGCTCAACGCCCCGGCCCCGGCATAGATCATACGCTCCCGGGGGCGCAGGGTGGAGGGCAGCTCTTTGATAGTGGGCGTATATTCGGTCAGGCTGGCGGCGCGCTGGGGTTCCATGATTTTTGATTTTCGATTGGGGATTTTGGATTGGGATGAGATTCAAAATAGAACACGGATTGAACGGATTTGACGGATTAAAACGGATCTTTTTTGAACGCTGTAAAAAATCCGTTTTGATCCGTTCGATCCGTCCCATCCGTGTTCTATTTGTTTGCCCTTGATCCTATCCCGCTTTTCCATGTCGATCAATGCGCGCTTTGGCGTATTTTTGCCAGATCAGGGCGAGCAGCCAGAGGCCCAGGGCGGCCAAGCTGAGGGCCGCGCCCAGGGTGAAGGAGCGGGGACGATATTCGAAGATCACTTCGTGGACACCGGTGGGCAGGGGGACGGCCCGGAAGGCGTGGTTGGCGATCAGGATGGGCGCGGGCGCGCCGTTCACCGTGGCCCGCCAGCCGGGGTCGTAGCCGTCGGTGAGGACGAGATAGCCCGGCGCGTCCGTGGACGCGGTCAGCGCCACCCGCTCCGGCCCACTTTCATCCCACACCACCGACCCAGTCCCACTCCCCAACCCCAAATCCCGTTCGGCTGAGCTCACGTCGAAGCCAATCCCCGATCCCTGCTCCCCTTCCACCACCACAACCTGGCGAAAATCGAGATCCCCGGCCATCACCCGGGCCAAAGAGGCGGCGGCATCGGGGACGAACTCGGCTTGGTGGACGATGAAGGCCCTGGGCAGGGCGTTCGGGTTGCGATAAATCGTGATGTCGCCGGGCGCGGTGGCGATGGGCTGCCATTTGTCCGTGCCCGTGGCCCGCAGGTCGCCGTGGA
>CAZKEX010000359.1:1849-3231 GCA_964551895.1 uncultured Caldilineaceae bacterium
GCGGTGGCGATGGGCTGCCATTTGTCCGTGCCCGTGGCCCGCAGGTCGCCGTGGACGAGGGCGAACTCCACATTGAGCAGGTCCAGCAGGGGCGAGCCGATGTCGGCGAAGAGGATGTAGTGGCTGAGGCGCACGTTGCCGGGGACGCGGCGCAGGATGGCCGCGTAGCGGGCCGGGGTCATGGCGTCGTAGCCGCGGATGTCGTCCAGGCCGTAGAGCATGGGGCTGTTGGGCATGAGGGCGAGGCCCTGGCCCACGATGCGGACGGGGGCATCCCCGGCGGCGGCATGGGCTTGGACTTGGGCCACGGCGGACGGGGTGGGGAAGATCTGGGCCACGGGGGTGGATGGGTTGAGAGCGGCTCCGAAGAGAAAGAGGTCGGCGGCGGCCAGGACGACCAGGAGAGGGGCAAGCCAGGCCCGCCGTTTGGTCGCCGCGGGCAGGAAAAGCCACAGCCCCAGGGCGATCCCCGCGGGCCACCAGGCCAGGAGCGCAGAGGGGGCAAAGAGGGCGATCATTTTGGCATACAACAACTCCACCCTTTCAAAATAGAAGGCCAAGGGCTGCCAAAAGAGGGGATTTGATTGGGCCATGGCCGCGGCGGCCTGGGTGCGGCCCATGTGGAGGATGCGCTCTTGGAGCAGGCGCAGACCGATGGCGGCGGCTCCGTTGGCGGCCAGGGTGAGGAGGGCGGTGGCGGCCAGGAGCCGGGCCAGGAGGGGGCGCACGGCGGGAAAATCGGCCAGGCGATCCAGCCCCATGCCGGCCAGGAGGGCGATGGCCAGGGTGTAGACGAGTCGCAGACGTCCGTTGGCCAGCAGGCCCAGGCCGGGCAGGTGGTTGAGGGCGTCGACCAAGGGCAGGGCCAGGGCCATCCCCAGGCTGAACAGGCCGACCCCGGCCCAAAACGCGGTGTGGGGGTTGCCGGGCTGGGGGTAGTGATGGCGGCTGCGCCAGCGGTCGGCCAGGACGGTGAGGGCCAGAAGCAGGGGCAGGACGCCCACATAGAGGGTCTGCTCCAGGCCGTTGCTGAAGGGGTACCAATAGCTGCCGTCCTGGGCGGATCCCCAGAAACGGGGCAGCAGGGCGGTGACCAGGGCGGGCCATTCCTGCCAGTTGCCCAGGAGCCCGGCCAGCCCTGGGCCGCCCCCGGCCCGTCCGCCCAGGATCTCCGTGCGGGGCAAAAAGTCGATGAAGGGGAGGAGTTGGACCCCGGCCAGGGCCGCGCCGCCCAGCCAGATCAGCAGGCCAGCCGCGGCCCAGCCTCGCCAGGAAAGTTCGCCGATCATGGGTTTTCTTTTCACCCCAAAGTCGCCAAGGACGCTAAGGTTTTTTTCTTTTGATCTCTTTGCGCCCTCTGCGCCTTTGGGGTGAAAATTTCG
>CAZKEX010000359.1:3331-5171 GCA_964551895.1 uncultured Caldilineaceae bacterium
ATCCCACCCGGCATGGGCAGATTCCCAGGCCAGAATGGCTTGCTTGCGGGTGTGGCCCCAACGATAGTCGCCCACCACGCCGCTGCTGCGCAATACCCGGTGACAGGGGATCAAATAGCTGATCAAATTGGCCCCCACCGCGCTGCCCACGGCCCGGCTGGCCCCCGGCTTGCCGATCCACCGGGCCACATCCCCATAGCTCACCGCCCCTCCGGCCGGAATGCGCAGCAACGCCTCCCAGACTTTGATCTGGAAGTTGGTCCCCCGCACGTAGAGGTGGAGGGGAGACGGGGAGACAGGGAGAGGGGGAGAAGAGGAGACGGGGAGACCAGGAGAAGAGGAGACAGGGAGAGGAGGAGACAGGGAGAAGATTTGAGCGGCGATGGGGGCGGTGCCAGCTTGGTCCTCTATCACATTGGCCCCCGCCCAACTCTCCCGCAACGCCACCAATCCCCTCCCCCCTTCTCCCTGTCTCCTTGTCTCCTTGTCTCCCTGTCTCCCCATCTCCCCCTCTCCCGGTCTCCCCCTCTCCTTGTCTCCCTGTCTCCCCCTCTCCTTGTCTTCCTCAAAAGAGAGCCAGCACACCCCACGCTCGGTCACGCCGATCCGCGCCGGGCCGAAGGGGGAGGGGTGGACGCCTGTGCGGATGGTGAGGCCGGCCCCCCGCTGTTTGACCTGGCCCGGGGTCATGGCGTCCAGGGTCACCATCAGATCGTGGAGCCGTCCCGGCCCGGAGAGCCCGGCCGCGTAGGCCGCGTCCAGCACGTTTTCCGTGCGCTGGAGCAGGCGCTTGGCGTGGGATGCGGTCAGGTATTGCACAAAGCGCTTGGGGCTGATCCCCGCCCAGCGGCTGAAGAGACGCTGAAAGTGATGCTCGCTCAACCCCACCTGGGCCGCCACCGCGGCCAGATCCGGCTGGGCCTGGTAGTTGGCCTCCAAATAGGCGATGGCCCGGGCGATCAGAGCGTAGTCCATTGTGGCTTGGGAGGGGGTTTGGGATGGGTTGGGGTTGGGCATGGTTGGGTCCTTTTAGAAACGAGTAATGAGTAATGAGTAATTGGGTCGTGGGCGGTTCGCCGTTGAACCACGATACTCGATGTTCGATATTCTTTCCACCCGTTTCTTGCGGTGATGGGGGATCGAAGATGCCCGGTTTTTGGCAAAAACCGGGCATCTGGCGTGACGGCTGCGCTCCCGCTAATCCAGCCGATCCCGGGGATCCGGCGGCTCGACGTCGGGGACTTTGGCCATAGCGGCCAGGAATTTTTCCCGGCTGCCGCGCTTGGCCCGCTCGGTGAGATATTCCTCGGCGCCGATGGCGGTCTCGTGTACGGTATGCAGAATGTCGGCGCTGGTATAGCGGTTGCCGCACGCATCACAAACGCCAACGACTCCATTTTCGAGAGTGACAAGGCCTGTCTTGTGTTTGAAGGCTTCTCGCTCGACCAATTTCGGTCGAACGATACCATCGCATTGTTCGCATCTATATCCGTATTCCATTGTACACCTGCGTAACTGCCTCTCAACATCTTGCCTGTCTGCTCGGTTTGCTTCACCGACTCTCGTATTCTCTGCCACAACAAGCTTTCTGTCAAACGTTATTCGGCTAACGGGTCTGTGCCAAGTTTTTGGAAACGAGCATGTTTGTGCAGGACGCTGGCGCTGGACGCATTTGGGCATTCCGGGAAAGGGCCGGGCGATCTTGGGTCGAGTTAATAGCGTTGGCCCATTCCCGGAATGGACGCGGCATGCGGGCGAGCTACCCATCAATCCTGGAATGGGCCAAGACTATCCACTCGACCCAAGAAGAACCGGCCCATTCCGGGATTGCCCACCCTAT
>CAZKEX010000360.1:0-2158 GCA_964551895.1 uncultured Caldilineaceae bacterium
CTCATGCAGACCTTTGTCACCGAACCCTGGGTCAAGGATCTGGACTTCGAGCAGGCGGAGACCGTGGACAAGTCCTTTGTCTCCGACCATTACAAGGAGACCGAGAGCGACCTGATCTATCGGGTGAGTCTGCATGGGCAGGACCTTTACATCTACATCCTGCTGGAGTTCCAATCCACCGTGGACCGGTGGATGGCCGTGCGCATGTTGAACTACATCACCGACTTCTACATGGATTATATCGCTGCCCGGAAAGACAAGGAGATTGACAAGCTGCCAGCGGTTTTCCCCATGTTGCTCTACAACGGGGATCGATCCTGGCATGCACCGGTCAATATCGCCGAATTGATCGAGTTGGAACCGCCCTTGGGTCGCTTTGGACTGAGCTTCGAGTATTTCAAGATCGTCGAGCGTGACTTCAGTCGGGAACAGTTGCTGAGTATCCGCAACATCGTGTCTACGCTCTTTCTGACCGAGGCCCACTACGATTTTGACTTGGTGTCCACAGAGTTTTTGGGCTTGTTTGAACGGGAAGACGACCGGCAAGCCATCTCCTTGTTTCTGAACTGGTTTCGCCAGTTGCGGGAACACGGACGGGTGGACCCAGCAGATTATGCAAAAATCGAGACGACCTATCGTTCAACTGAGGAGGCAAGAGAAATGTTACTCACTGCATTGCAAAAAGAGCGCGAGGCATTCCGCCAAGAGGGTTTTGAGCAGGGGATCGAGCAGGGGATTGAGCAAGGGATCGAGCAGGGGATCGAGCAAGGTGCCGTGCGTGAACGACAGGCCCTCATGCGCGCCATGCACGTCAACGGCTATGCGCCCGATGTCATCGCCCACCTGTTCGGCATGACGGTTGAGCAGGTCAACGCCTTGTTGACCGATGATACGCCCAACGCCTAACTCAAAGGGATACGCCTTCCAAGTCGCCGAACCTGCGCCCCATCCGTTTGGCCCGCCACCCGCCCACCCCCTATAATACCCCCATGCTCACTCGCACCCGCCGCCTGCTCACCCCCGCCCTCGCCGCCTGGACCCTGCTCTGGCTCACCCTGGGCGACCGCACCGGCTTTCTGGCTTTGCTAAACGCCTTCACCTTCTGGGGTCTACTCAGTAGCCTGCCCGGTGCGATCTTTTCGGGTCCACACCGTGGGGGCGGTTGGGCACGCCTCGCCGCTCTCCTCTCCCTCCTCGGTCTGACCACCCGCTACCGCCGCATCCTGCTCCCCAATCCAAAATCAACAATCCAAAATCCAAAATCCCTCCGCCTGCTCACCTTCAACCTCCTCAAAACCGACCGGGATCTCGCCCCCGTCTTCGCCATGCTCGACCGGGAAGATCCCGACATCGTCTGCTTCCAAGAAGTCACCCCCATCCTGGCCGCCCGCCTGGAAGCCGGGCTGGCCCAGCGCTACCCCTTCCGCCACTGGCAGCCCTACGCCCCCACCCGCATGGGCCTGGGCATGGCCGCCCGCCTGCCCTTCGCCATCACCCACCTCTTCGCCCACCCCGGCCTGGAACCCTTCGCCTTGGGTGCGCTGCTGATCACCCCCGCCGGTCCCCTCCAGATCTACACCGTCCAGCTCGTCTCCCCCACCAACGAAGTGCGCGGACTGGGCCTCACCCCCCTCCTCCGCCTGCGCACCCAGCAAGCCCGCCGCGTCTTCGATGCCCTAGACGCCTCCCCCCATCCCGCCCTGGCCGTGGGCGACTGGAACAGCGCCGAAGGCAGCGACATCTATCGAGAAGCCGCCGGCCGCTTCACCGACGCCTGGACCACCGGCGGTCAACCCATCTGGCGCGGCCCATCCGGCTGGCCCGGCACCTGGCCCACCACCGCCAACCCCTTCGCCGACATCCCCATCCCGCCCCTCCTGCGCCTGGACTATTGCTTCCTCACCCCCACCCTCATCGCCACTCATGTGCATGTCGTGCGAGATCGGTTGGGGTCGGACCACTGTCCGGTTGTCATCGACTTCTTGGCGACACAGCAGTTCGCAATTTGACCATAAAATAGAACGCAGATTTTCAGGATGCACGCAGATCAACGCAGATCTCTTCTGATCTTGTCGAAAATCAGCGAAAATCTGCGTGCATCCTGAAAATCTGCGTGCATCCTGAAAATCTGCGTGCATCCTGAAAATCTGCGTGCATC
>CAZKEX010000360.1:2258-5169 GCA_964551895.1 uncultured Caldilineaceae bacterium
CTGAAAATCTGCGTCCGGTTCCACCAAATCAAAAATTAGGCATGGTTTATCACAGCGTACCAATTTCGGTGAACCGCACCTACGCTTTGGTAAACACCCGTTCCTCGACGACTGAACCATGCCAAAAATTGGGTATTGACAGAGAAAACGAACCATGATATTATATATTTGAATGGTTTGTATTGCAAACCGGACTATAAAGCAAACCGATCTGTTATAATATGAAAGGAGCAAACCCATGCAAAAGCTAGATAAAGTCACCCTTCGCTCAAAGCAGTATTTGTTCGACGATGGTCTTGTCGAGTTGCTGGTGGGGGGGCTGTTGGGCGCCCTGTCGGGGTTGTTCTGGTGGCAGGCCGCCACGGGTGCAGGCGGATGGGTCGTGGCCATCGCCATGCCCCTGGTGATCCTGGTGGGCGGGTTTGGCATAGGCTGGCTGTTGCGCATCCTGAAAGAGCGTTTCGTCTACCCACGCACCGGCTATGTCATCTACCCACACATCCCCGGCAATCAACGCCGGCGCAACCGTCTGCTGGGGGGGATCTTCGGTGCGCTGGGGGGGATCTTCGGTACGCTCTTTGCCGTCATCCTCATGAACACCCAACTGCGCATAGATGCCTGGATCCCCGCGCTGATAGGCGGTGGGATCGGCCTCTTTTTGTTACTGATCGGCTTCCGCCTGAGCCTCCTGCGTTTCCAGTTGCTGGCCATCTGGTGCATGGCGGCCGGTGTGCTGGTTGTCTTTTTGGGCACAGACGAAACGACCGCCGTCGCCCTCACCCTGCTCCTGGCCGCATCGGGCCTGATTCTATCGGGCGCTGTCAATCTGTGGCGATACCTGACCCACAGCCAGCCGCCCCACGACGACCTGGCAGAGGTGCAATGATGGCCGATTTTCGCACCATGCTGGACGCGGACAAGCTGATCCACGAACCGGCCCGGCTGGTCATCGTGGCCCTGCTTTTCGGTTTGGACGCTGCCGACTTCCTCTTCTTGGAGCGGGAAACCGGTTTGACCCGGGGCAACCTCTCCTTTCATCTCTCCAAGCTGGAAGAAGCTGGCTATGTGGAGATCGAAAAGTCGTTCCGAGGCAAACGCACCTACACCCTGCTGCGTTTGAAAGAAGCCGGCCGCACCGCCTTCAACGCCTATCGCCAACAACTCAACGACACCCTCAACACCCTGCCCCAATAACCCACGCCCCCCAATCAAAAAGAGTCGGCATCAGGATCACCCACCATCCCCATGCCGACTCTCTGCTTCACCCCCCTCACCCTTTCACCCCTTCACCCCTTCCCCCCTTCCCCCCTTCACCATACACCCCCCGGTTCTCCACCGGCAGCAGCGCCGCGATTTCCCGCATCATCTCATCGCCCAGGGCGTCCAACGCCTCCCGCTTGGCCTGGCCGCGCAGGGACTTGTCCAGGATCAGCGGGCCAAAGGGCGGCCCCACCCGCATGGTCACCGCCGTGCGCCGCCACCGTTTCAGATTGCCCATGATCTGCTCCGTGCCCACAAAGGCCACGGGCAGCGCCCGCACTCCGCTCTGCACCGCCAAAAACGCCGCCCCCGGCCGGGCCGGGATCAACGCCGCGGTCAGCCGGGACGTGTGCCCATCTGCCGTGGTCACCTGTTCGCCCCGGGCCACCCGTTCCCGCACCGCCGGGTCCACCCCGCCCTCGGGGAAGATGCCCACCCACTCGCCGGCGGCCAAGGCATCCAACACCGTGCGCATGGCCGTGCGGTCCACCTGCCCCCGCCAGATCGGGATCTGGCCATAGATGCGCATAAGCTGACGCAGCGCCCAATTCCCCTGGCTCTCCGTCGCCGCCAAACAGCGGGGGATCTCCGGCAAAAAGAGCCCCATCAGCGGCGGTTCGAAAAAGCTGAAATGGTTGCCGATCACCAGCAACGCCTCGCCCTTGGGCACATTGTCCAACCCCTCAACCTGCAAACGCAACACAAGCCGGGCAAATCCCCGGGCCAGCCAGAAGATCACCGGGCGCAGAATAGCATCGAGCAGAGCCATAGACACTTCCTTCAAAATGAGGATGAAAAAGACAAACAAATAGAACACGGATTGGACGGATGGGACGGATTAAAACGGATTTTTTTCTGTAATTTAGTGGGGGGATTCGTTCGATTCGTGGCCTATTTTTGCCCGACTGCCCCGATTGCCCGACCATTTGCCCCAGATTATAGCCACAGATTGAAGCCAGGGCAATCTTCCCCACCCACGCCCCGTGCCACTTCGCACAGGACAGCCCCGTGATGGTACAATGGCAACCATCAGCGTACCGATCAGAAAAATAGACCACGGAGTACACGGATCAAACGGATTACCACAAATCAAAAAAATCCGTTCTAATCCGTCGCATCCGTCCAATCCGTGTTCTATTTCTTCTCTGTCTCGAAAGGATCCCGCCCCATGCCGCCCACCAACCGCCGCACCGTCTTCTCCACCGACCCAGAGCCGGAAGCCCCACCCACCCCCATCGACCTGCCCCGCAACCCGGCCGCGCCCTTCAACATCCAGGGCAGCAACCCCGTGCGCGTGCGCATTGACCGCAAGGGCCGGGGCGGCAAAGTCGTCTCCGTGGTCGAAGGCATCCTCAGCCCGGAGGTGGGCAAAAAGGCCCTGCTCAAACACCTAAAATCCAACCTGGGCACCGGCGGCGCCCTCAAAGCCGGCCTGATCGAAATCCAAGGCGACCAACGCGCCAAGATCGTCGACCTCCTCAACGCCCTCGGCTACCGGGCTAAATCCGCCGGGGGGTGATGCGAGATGCGGGTTGCGAGATGCGAGTTAAAAACGCTGGTCGCCCCCCCTCTTACGCATCCCCGCAACTCGCATCTCACAACTCGCAACTCGCACCCCACAACTCGCATCTCACATGAAATCACTGCACAC
>CAZKEX010000361.1:0-5146 GCA_964551895.1 uncultured Caldilineaceae bacterium
GCCTATCCCGACAGCCGCCGCCACTTTCAGGTCACCCGCTGCAACCATTGCGCCAACCCGCCCTGTGTGCGCATCTGCCCGGTCACGGCCATGTATCAGCGGCATGACGGCATTGTAGAGTTCGACAAGGACATCTGCATCGGCTGCAAGGCGTGTATGCAGGCCTGCCCCTACGACGCCATCTACATTGACCCGGAATCCCACACCGCGGCCAAGTGCCACTTCTGCGCCCACCGCACGGACATCGGCCTGGAGCCGGCCTGCGTCGTCGTCTGCCCGGAACACGCCATCATCGCCGGGGACATGGACGACCCCAAGACCGAGATCAGCCACCTCCTGGCCACCCAGCCCGTCACCGTGCGCAAGCCGGAGCAGGGTACGGCCCCCAAGCTCTTCTACATCAACGGCAACGATCTGGTCATGCACCCCACGGCCACCGAGCGCACGCCGGAGAGCTTTATGTGGGCGGATGTGATTCCGTTGCACGCGGGAGAAACAGACAAGGAGACAGGGAGACAGGGAGACAAGGAGCGTGGGACGCACGGTGTCGCTTTGTCGAACAGTGGCACGGCTATCCGCAACCCTGGCACCCAGGGCGTGCCGTCCTATGGCCCGGTGCAGATTGGGCAGGGGCGTATGGCGGAGCAGATGGTGCAGGTTTCGTACAATTTCCAGCACAAGATGCCCTGGCATTGGCCTGTGCCCGCCTATTTGGTCACCAAGGGCATCGGCAGCGGGGCGTTTATGCTGTTGGCCCTGGGGTCGATCTTCGGCCTCTTCCCGGTTGGCGGCCTCCCCGCGGTGGTGATTGGGTTCCTCTCTCTGCTCTTTATCGGCATCACCACCGGGCTGTTGGTGCTTGATCTGGACCGACCCGAACGGTTCTTCAGCATTTTAGTTCGGCCTCAATGGGGGAGCTGGTTGACCAGAGGGGCATTTTTGTTAATAGGCTTCACTGGGGTGGCTGGGCTGTGGTGGCTGCTTGAACTGGTCTCCCTGGCCGGTTTCCTCTCTGGGTTGACGGCTGCCCTTCGCCCCCTCTTTATGTGGCTGGGGCTGGTTTTGGCGGCGGGATCCGCGATCTATACCGCTTTCCTCTTTGGCCAAGCCGAAGGCCGAGATCTGTGGCAGAGCAGTCTGCTGCCCCTCCACCTGATCGTGCAGGCGTTGATGATGGGCGGCGCCCTGATCGTACTCGTGGGCGTCTTCATGGAGATCGGCCCAGAACTGGCCAACGTGGCCCGGCTCACCTTCATCGGCATGTTGATCCTGGACCTGCTGGTCACCCTCTTTGGCGAGTTCGGCATGCCTCACGCCAGCGAAGTGGCTGCACGGGCCGCCCACGAGATCAGCCACGGACGCTACAAGAGCCACTTCTGGTCCGGCAGCATCGTCCTGGGCCATCTGGTCCCCCTGACCCTGCTCTGGCCCGGCTGGCCCATCGCCGCCGCCATCGCCGCCGTCGCCGCCATGATCGGCCTGTACCTGTTCGAGTATGCCTTTGTCATGGCCCCCCAAGAGATTCCCAACAGCTAAAGCGAGATGCGGAATGCGAGATGCGAGATATGAAACGCAACTCGCATCTCGCAACTCGCATCTCCCACGGAGTAACCGACCATGTTCGATAACAAACTATCTTCTTTCCTTTCCACCATGCTGAACCTGGGCGGCGGGGCGAAGCGACCGAACCCCAAGGCTATGACCAACGTGGCGGGGACGGCGCTGCCCACCTTTGCCCAGGTGGACGCCGTGCCCCAATCGCTGTCCGAGGATGTGGACATGACCACCGTGGTCCACCCGGACGGGCGCATGAGCCAGTATCCGCCGGTGGAGATGTGGGACGACTGGGTGGAGTGGGACGGCAAGGCGTGGCCCCGCAAGGTCGCCCGGCGCTATACGTTGGTCCCCACCATCTGCTTTAACTGCGAAAGCGCCTGCGGTCTGCTGGCCTATGTGGACAAGACCACCTATGAGATCAAAAAATTCGAGGGCAACCCGGTCCACCCCGGCAGCCGGGGACGCAACTGCGCCAAGGGACCGGCCACCCACAACCAGATCTACGACCCGGAGCGCATCCTCTATCCCATGAAGCGGGTGGGGGAACGGGGCGAGGGCAAGTGGAAGCGCATCACCTGGGAAGAGGCCCTGGAGGAGATCGGCGAGAAGATGCGGGAGAGTCGTCAGCGGCGCCGGGACGGCATCATGTACCACGTGGGGCGGCCGGGCGAGGACCACTACACCAACCGGGCCATCACCGCCTGGGGGGTGGACGGCCACAACAGCCACACCAACATCTGCTCCGCGGGCGCGCGCACGGGCTACATGCTCTGGGCCGGTTTCGACCGTCCCAGCCCGGACCACGCCAACGCCCGCACCATCCTGCTCATCTCCAGCCATCTGGAGACCGGCCACTATTTCAACCCCCACGCCCAGCGCATCATCGAGGGCAAAATGGCCGGGGCCAAGCTGATCACCTTTGACCCCCGCCTTTCCAACACGGCCAGCATGAGCGACACCTGGCTCCCCACCTGGCCCGGCAGCGAGACCACCGTCCTGCTGGCAATGGCCAACCACATGATCCAAAATGACCTCTACGACAAGGCGTATGTGGAGCGGTGGGTGAACTGGACGGAGACGTTGCAGGCGGTGAAAGAGGGGAGATTGGAGATTGGGAGATTGGGCGATTCGGATCTTCAATCTCTAATCTCCCAATCTCCCAATCTCACGTTCGACCTCTTTGATCAGGTACTCAAAGCCCTCTACGCCGAATTCACCTTCGAGCGGGCGGCGGCGGAATCCCAGGTGCCGATCCAGCGCATCGTCGAGGCGGCGGGGTTTGTGGCGAATTGTGACGGCAAGCTGGCCACCCATACGTGGCGCAGCGCCAGCATCGGCAACTTGGGCGGTTGGCAGGTGGCTCGGGCCTTGCTCTTCCTCAACGTGTTGACCGGCAGTTTGGGTACCCCCGGCGGCACCTCGGGCAACAGTTGGAACAAGTTTGTGCCCACGCCCTTCAAGTCGCCCCCGGCCTTCAACGCCTGGAACGAACTGCATCTGCCCCACGAATGGCCCCTGGCCCACTACGAGATGAGCTTCCTGCTGCCCCACTTTTTGGAAGAGGGCCGGGGCGAGATCGACGTCTACTTTAGCCGGGTCTACAACCCCATGTGGATCAACCCCGACGGCTTCATGTGGCTCAAGCACCTCAAAAACGAGGAGACCATGAAGTGCCACGTGGCCCTCACCCCCACCTGGAACGAGTCGGCCTGGTTTGCCGATTACGTCCTGCCCATGGGCCACGCCGGGGAACGCCACGACATCATGAGCCAGGAGACCCACGCTGGCCAGTGGATCGGCTTCCGTCAGCCCGTGCGCCGGGTGGCTATGGAGCGGGCGGGCAAGCAGGTGCAGTTCACCTACGAGGCCAACCCCGGCGAGGTGTGGGAGGAGAACGAGTGGTGGGTGGAACTCTCCGGGCGCATGGACCCGGACGGCAGCTTGGGCATCCGCCAGTGGTTTGAAAGCCCGTACCGCCCCGGCGAGCTGATCAACCAGGACGAATACCACCGTTGGCTCTTCGAACACAGCGTCCCCGGTCTGCCCGAGGCCGCGGCCAAGGAGGGGCTGACCGCCCTGGCCTACATGCGCAAATATGGGGCCTTCGAAGTCGTCAAAGAGAACTACGTGCCCTATGAAAAGGAAGTGACATCCGGCGGCATCGACGTGGACGGCGTGCAGCGAGCCGGTTTCCCCACCCCCAGCAAGAAGCTGGAGTTCTTCAGCCCGACTATGGCCGACTGGGGCTGGCCGGAGAAGGAGTACACCATCCCCTGGCCCCTGACCAGCCACGTCCATCCCGACAACATCCATCGGGACAAGGGCGAAATGTTACTGTTGCCCAACTTCCGCCTGCCCACGCTGATCCACACCCGCAGCGCCAACGCCAAATGGCTCTACGAGATCAGCCACAACAACCCGGTCTGGATGCACCCGTCCGACGCCCAGCGCCTGGGCGTGGACAGCGGCGACCTGGTGCGGGTGACCACGGAGATCGGCTACTTTGTGGACAAGGTGTGGGTGACTGAGGGTATCAAGCCCGGCATCATCGCCATGAGCCATCACCTGGGCCGCTGGCGCCTGCAGGACGCCGGCAACATCAACCCCGGCATGTCCGCCCTGGCCGAGTTGAGCGAGGACGGCCACGGCGGTCACCAGCTCAACATTTTGGAAGGGGGCAAGGCGTGGAAGACCTTCGATCCCGACACCAGCCGCATCTGGTGGAAGGACGTGGGCGTGCATCAAAACCTGACCCACGCCGTCCATCCCGATCCCGTCAGCGGCGCCCATTGCTGGCTGCAAAAGGCCATGAACGTGCGCAAGGCCGACCCCACGGACAAGCACGGGGATGTGTGGGTGGACACTAACCGCTCCATGCAGGTCTATGAGGAGTGGAAGGCCATGACCCGCTCGGCGGTGGACCATTCCCCCGACGGCACCCGGCGGCCCATGTGGCTCAAACGTCCCCTCAAGCCTGTGGACGCGGCCTTCAAATTGCCCGAACATCCCTTCGGGCGCAACGGAAACAAGGGTAGTGTGGGTGGTGATTCTGTCAACTGGACCAATGTGCCAGAGAAAGGAAGCAAAGATATGCCAAGCGACAAGAAGGATGCAGGAGCGGTCGGCACGGATTCTGTGAATTGGACCGCTGTGCCGACGGAAGGGGCCAAAGCCGCTCCCGCCGACAAGGAAGCCATTGGGACCGACTCGGTCAACTGGACCGCTCTGCCAGGGGACGAGGCCAAAGTTGCCCCCGCCGCTGCCGGTGAGGAGATCGGCCCCCGCTCGGTGAACTGGACCGCGTTGCCCGGAGATGAGGCCAAAGCCAAACCCGCCATCGACACCGATTCGGTCAACTGGACCGGGCTGCCGGGAGAAGACCCCAAGGCCAAGCCCACCGCCAAAGAGTAGGACCAAGCCTTCACCGCAAAGGCGCAAAGGACGCAAAGGACGCAAAGGGAACAGCAAGATATCTTCTCAAACCTTTGCGCCCTCTGCGCCTTTGCGGTGAAAATATCTCCGCCTTCGTAGATCAAAAAACGGGCAGAGGATCGATACATTCACGTATCCCTCCCCTGCCCATTCGCTT
>CAZKEX010000362.1:0-5137 GCA_964551895.1 uncultured Caldilineaceae bacterium
TAGCCTCCTCCAACAGACGCTGGCTGGTGCTAGAAATCTCCAGAGCTGGACTGGGCGGCAATGGATGCGGGATGAAAGCTCTGACCTGCTCGCCGCCGACCACGGTTATTTCGTACGTTCCTGTATTTCCTCTTCGCATGGTGTCTACCCACCTTGTTCAACGATCGTTTAATAGGCCAAATCGTTATTAAACAAAAATGCCAAAATGCTTAATAGGCGCAGTTTACCGGAACCTACCCGAATCTGCAAACAGATCGCTTGCTCGGTTGGTCACAGGGCTTCGCTCAGCAGGTCGAATCAACCAATCTGACCGTCGCCCGAATCCATGTTTTGATAATGCAGTGACCTCGAAGTGATTTGCTGAATTGATCTGCTGTTGATCTCCAGACCATTTCATGATATATTAGAAATGGCACAAATCAAGATAATAATTCCGGGAAAATAACAAAATGGACGACTCAATTTCTACCGCACAACGCCTCCGTGCCGCCGACCTTTTCTATCTCACCCCCAGGCTCCTGGCGGGCTTTTTTGATGTTTCGATCGACCAAGCCTATAGAATGCTGGAGCAACTCACCACTCGTGGGTTAGTGATAGCGATGGAGAAGGGCAAGTATCTATTAACCGGCCTGGAGCCGGAACGAATCCTGGGTAATCCGCTCTTCATCGCCAATCAGTTGGCATACCCCTCCTATATCTCTTACGGGTCCGCCCTGCACTTCTATGGTCTGACCGAGCAAGTTCCCCATACGGTTTTCGTGGCCACAACTCGCAAGAAACGCCCGATCACATTTCAGGGTCACCATTTCCGCTATGTAACGGTCAAACCGGAGAAATTCTTCGGCTACAAACGTGAAATCATCGGCGATCTACCGGTGTTGGTGGCGGACTTGGAGAAGAGCCTGATCGACAGCTTGGATCAATCCCGCTATGCCGGCGGCATGGCAGAAGTAGCCCAGGCATTGATCGCAGCCGCACCGGATCTAGACCTGGATCTGCTGACCGACTATGCCGTTCGCATGGGCTATCGCAGTCTGGCGTCGCGACTGGGGTATTTGCTTGATCAACAAGGGATGTACGTTGAAGGTCTGCCCACTTCTGCCAATCCGATCCTGTTGGATCCCCGGGCTCCTGATGTTGGGATGTATAATCCGCATTGGCAGGTACGGGTCAACCGGACAGACCTGCAACGACAACGAGAGGGGGTTGGCTGATGTTGACCCGTCAACAGATCCAGCGTCTAGCCCACCGCCACGCCATCGGGCTCCACGCCCAGGAGCGGGACTATCTGCAACACTTGATCCTGGCGGTTCTCTACAGTCATCCGACCGATCTGATCTTCAAAGGCGGGACAGCCCTGCGCATCGCCTATCGAGGCAATCGCTATTCGGAAGATTTGGATTTCAACGCACCGGATCACAATGCGGCAGCAGTGGAGACAATCTGGCAGAATGCGGTGGCAGACCTGGCCGCCTATGGCGTCGAAGCAGAGCTGCGCAACCCCTGGCAGGGCGAAGTGGGATACAGTGTAGATTTGAGCTACCGGGGCCCCCTGTATGATGGTCGAGATCGCACCAAGGGTAAAGTACGCCTTGACGCCAATCTACGTCCAGAAAGCGTGGCCACCCAGCCTATTCTGATTTCATCAGAGTACGACGACATCCGCCCCTTTGTAGCGACTGTCATCAATCGAGAACACCTCATGGCAGAGAAGATCCGCGCCTTGGTTGTGCGAGGAAAGCCACGAGATCTGTATGATCTGTGGCTGCTCGTCAACCAAAACGTGGTGGCATCTCAAACGTTGATCCAACAGAAGTTGGATCTCTATGAGATTGTCTGGTCAAGGGAGGCCTGGCAGAAGGGGTTGACTCACGTGGAATCGGATTGGGATCAAGATCTACGCTCGTTTGTTCCCCAGTTCGTAGATTTCAACGGCGCCAAGCAACAAGTTGAAGCCGTCTTGTGGGCAAAATCCTAGCATATCTGCTACTTCATAGTCCATGACATGCATGCGTCGACCCGGTGATAGGAATCTCCCATCACCGGGTCGACGTTTTTCTACCCCAGCCGCCAATTGTCCACGGGGCTGGCCTGCCGGTGGGCATGCTCCAGCTCCACCTCGGCGATGGCGAGGTGGAGCTGGAGAAGACCGTGAGGTCTCCGATTCAACATCGGCACGCAGCAAACCTGTACGGATAATCATCACAGACCCTAAAAGCAACAAAGCGGAGGCCCTTTCGGGTCTCCGCTTTGCTCTACTCTATTCAGGTGGGCGAGGAGGGACTTGAACCCCCGACCTCACGGATGTGAACCGTGCGCTCTAACCAGCTGAGCTACTCACCCTGGATTTTGTGTTCGACAGAAGGAAGTATATCATATCCCCTGGCAGGGTCAAGTTTTGCTGTTTTTGGATGGGGGTAAAAACCATCCGCATGGGGGATAGACAAACAAATTATGGTCGTAAACCTGCAACAATATCAACGCCATCTGATCCGCATCTTCTTCGTCCTGGTGATCCTGGCCGGGCTGGCTGGGGCGCTCTATGCCCGGGCCAACTGGTCGATCAACGCCGAGAGCCTGGACCAGATCAGCTTCTCCGTGGCCGATGGAGATTGGATCGATCTGGCCTCCACCGTGGCCGAGGGGGCGATTCAGATTTTCCAGGGCATGACGGGGACGAGGTAAAGGCAAAAGGCAAAGCGCAAAAGGCAAAAGTTAAGCGTGGTTTACGAGATCCGTGGACTTCGTGGACGATAGTGTCCACCCACAACGCCGAGAAGATCTCAACCACGTTCAACTTTTGCCTTTTGCACTTTGCCTTTTGCCTTCTCTTTTAGTTCGGATCGTAGACGCAGCGCTGGCCTTGGGTGTTGTTGAAGTAGATGCACAGCAGCACGAAGGCCCGGCGGAACTTGAGCTCGTTGATCTGGCTGGGCTCCATGATGGCCCACCAGTATTGCTCTTCGTCCTGGGGGTTGCCGTCGTTGAGCCAGTCTACGTTGGGCATGGTGAGCAGGCTCATCAGGCCGATCCAGGGCCGCCAGTTGGCCGCGGCGAACTCGTAGGCCCGCTTCAGATATTCGGACTGGGTGAATTCATCGATGCCGGCGCCGGCCCCGTGCCAGGCATAGTCCGGGTTGACCGGATCATAGGTCCAGCCGAACTCCAGCACCACCACCTTCTTGGCGCTGTCCCCATATTTGACCATGATGGCCCGGATGTCCTCCACATGGCGGAAGGCAAAGAAACGGTAGCCGCCATACTTGGGGTTGGCCGCGGCCTCGGCGGGATCCAGCTCTGGCGGGGCGGCGAAGCCTGCGCCGTGGACACCCAACATGTCGAAGTAGCCGTTGCTGTTGCCGCCCATAGCCTGGTACATCTGGTCATAGAATTTGTCGTCGGGCATGGCGATGTTGCTGTCATCCCCCGTGGGGGCCATGCCGGCGTTGATGACGATGGCGTTGGGGTTGGCCCGCTTGATGGCCTTGTACGCCTTGCCCAGGAACTCGGCATATTGGGCCGGGTTGGGCCGGTTGCCGCCCCACTCTCGGGCCAGATTCGGCTCGTTCCAGATCTGGTAGGCCTGGATACAGCCCACGGCCTGGGCCGAACAGTTGTAGCGGCTGGCCAGGGCAAAGACAAAGTCGGCGAAATGATCGCTGTTTTGGGGCGGATGACCGGCCCAGAAGTTGCCCAGATCCGGGTCGCTGCCCACCCGGGCCAGGAATTTCAGCCCGTCCTGGTTGACCTGGCGCACGACCCGGTCGGCGATGGTCCAGTTGAATTGGCCCTTACCGGCGCCCTCGATGGTCTCCCAGGCCATGGCTTGCTTGACCCAGTTGAAGCCAGCTTCGTCCATCAGCTTGAGATCCCGGTCGGCCAGCTCGGCCCGCCACCAGAGGAAGGCTTGGGCGCCAAAGTCCGGGCTGGTCATGGTGGCGGGCAGATAGGTGCCGCTGCCGGTTTGGGTGGGTGGTTGGTTGGTTTGTTGGTTTGTTGGTTGGGTGGTTGATTGGGCGGTGGTTCCGTCGGCCACGGGGACGGCGGCTAGATCTCCGGCCAGATCAAAGTACTGGGCGGCGCTGAAACCGATGGCCGCGCCATTTTCGGCCAATTGCAGCCATTGGCTGTCGGCGGATTTGCCCACCACATCAAATTCCTGGCCCAGGGTGACCGAGCGCACAACCTCGAAGCTGCCGCCCGGGCCGCTGCGCACGTTGAGCTGATCCGCGTTCACCGTGGCCCGAATGGAGACCGGGGCCGGGGCCGCTGCTGCCGGGGCGACTGACTCGGCGGCGGGGGCAACCGGGGCGGCCTCCACCGGCGCGGCCGTGGGCGGCGCCGGGGTGGCGACCTCGACCTCTGCCGCAGCCGCGACCGGTGTCTTGGTGGGTGTGGGGGTCGGCTCAACCTCACTGCCCCCGCAGCCGCTGAGGACCAGGGCCACCGTCAACAAGGCGATGACGCCCCAGGCTTGGACTCGTCCGCGCCCCCTCTTCCCCGTCCCGATCTCTTCGTTGTTCGTCTGCATTCCCATAAACCGCTCCCCTTGTCAATTTCAAAAAAAGACGATCCATCTTCCTAATCGCCCAGTCAATCCAAAATCCACACAATATGACTGTCCAGCCACCCCCTCCCAGCCTCCCCCAGTTTGGGGGAGGAGCCGGATCGCCGTAGACGAAAGTCCGGTTAGCTGAGCCTGTCCCCTCCCCAATCTGGGGAGGGCTAGGGTGGGGTTAGCAGGTACAATCCAAAATCACAAATCCAAAATCCAAAATTCCTACTTGCCCATCCCCCGCAACGCATCATAAACGGGGAGGGGGCTCCAATCGTTCCGCACGATGCCCCATTGGGCCTTTTCGGTGCCGTCGGCCACCACCCGGAAGTTGAGGTTCCACAAAAAGGCCGGCCCCACCCAGCCCCAGTTGCGCATCATCTGATACGCTTCCACGGTCCAGGCGGCTTGCTCGTCGTAGGAGTTGTCGTTGGCATAGGCATAGGCCGGGTGGAAGGCCCCGCCGGCCGCCCAGCCAAATTCCGTGGGCCAGATGCGCTTGTCGGCCGCGCCATAGGTGACGGCGATGTTGCGATAGCCCTCCATTGTGCTGCGGAAGCTCCACGAGTGGTGGGGGGAATC
>CAZKEX010000363.1:0-2844 GCA_964551895.1 uncultured Caldilineaceae bacterium
GGGAGAGGGGGAGATAGGGAGATAGAAATCTGTACAGATCGCCCCTACCCTCGGGGGAAGCGGTAGGGACGAGGGGAAACAAGATCGGGTAGCCGAAGGGATCTAGAGATTGGGAGATTGGGAGATTGCGTCGTGGCAATCTCCCAATCTCCCAATCTCCCAATCTCTTTATCTTGGCCTCTTTATCTCCACCAAATCCATCTCTCGCCGGGCAGACGGCTGATGCCAATCCTTGGAAAACAAACAGGTCCCCTCATAGTAGCAGAGGGGACCTGTTTGCGGTTGTCTGTTTTGTGGCCACGAAGAGGGGAAGAGGGGAAGGTCCACGAAGGGAAGATGTGAAAAACTTCGTGGGCCTTCTCCTCTTCCTGTCCTCGTGGCTTTTTTTTCTTCTCGCCCTCTATGGGATGGTCAGCACCTGCCCCACCAGGATGCGGTTGGGGTCGGCGATGCCGTTGGCCTGCATGAGCGCTTCCATGGTGACGCCATATGTGGTGGCGATGCCGGACAGTGTCTCGCCGGATGAGATGGTGTGTACCCGCTGGCCACTGGCCCCTGCTGGCGCCTGGGCGCCGGGGATCACCAACTCCTGGCCGGGCTTGATCAGGTTGGGGTTGGCAATGTTGTTGGCGTCTATGATGGTCTGGGCAGAGACGCCGTAGTCCCGGGCGATCTGGTATAGCCCTTCGCCGGCCTTCACCGTGTGGATCACCGAGGCCGTGGTCGTGGCCCCGGCGCCGCCGTCCGAGGTGGTCCCCGCCGCCGGGGCAGGTTGATAGCCGGGGATCACCAGGGTCTGGCCGACAAAGAGCGCATTCTGGTCGGCCAGATTATTGGCCGCCACGATCGCCGTAGCGGAGACACCGTAGTTCACCGCGATGGAGTAGAGGCTGTCCCCGGACTGCACCGTATACTCAAAGGGGACCGGCGTGGGGGTGGGGATGCCTTCTGCCGTGGCCCCTTCGCCCAAGGGGATACGCAAAATTGCCCCCACCTGGATGTTGTCATCCGTGAGGAAATTCAAAGCCCGGATGTCGGCGGAAGAAGTGTTATAGGTCTCAGCCAGAACCGAGAGGATGTCCCCCTCCTTGACCGTATAGGCCAGAATCTGCCGCTCCGGGACCGGGGTGGCCGTGGGCGCGGGGACCGGGGTGGCTGTGGGCAGCACAGACGATTGGATCACCTGGGGATCCGCCGGCGTGGGCAGCACAGTGGAGACAGTCGGCTCCACCGTTGGCTCTGCCTCGGCCCGGTCTCGGGTGCAGCCGGACAGGAGAAGGAGCATTATGACAAGAATTAGGATGGGCATGACCGCTCGGCGCATGGGATATCTCCTGACATTGATGGGGAAGGGGTGGGCTGAACAAGTTGAGGTCGTCAACAGCCATGATAGCATACTCAAATGGCCGGTGCAAACGATCCGACGTTTGACTCTTTGCCCCCTGTGCCTGCCCCGTGACCCTATTTTACCCGTACCTGTAACATTTCCCCCACAAGATTCGTTATAGAGCTAGAAGCTTTGGTATATCAACATTCGGCAAAATCAGCATTCGGCAACTTGCCGCCGCCAGCGTTGAGTCAAACAGACAATTTCCCCATCGTAGGGTAACGGTCCGGTTCGCTTCCCGGAAAAGTCCAACAGCAATTCATTGGCCCTGTTACACTTAGGGCACATAGGCAAATGCAGGTTGACTGCAATCTGGTACAGGCCCCCAGATCTTGGGCCAAGAAGGAGAAATCCCATGAACATGCGCAAATTCACCCTTATCGCCATCACCATCTTGATCGCCACCGTGGCCTTTGCCGGTGTGGCCCTGGCCGTGGACGTCGCCCCGCAGACCCCTGTGGTGCAGGCCAACTTGGTCAATGTGCGAGACTTTGCCCCCGCCCCCACCACGGCCAGCCTGAACTACGCCGTGGACGGCGGCCAGCTCTTCGTCGGCAAGACCGGCGCATGGATGTCCGTCACCACCCCGGATGGCATCATTGTCAACGCCGTGGCCCAGGACAGCCGTCTGGCCGATGTGGTCTACATGGGTGCGGCCAATGAACTGACCCTCTTCCGCTCCACGGACGGCGGCCAGAACTGGCAGCGCATCCCCCTGGGCGAGCAGATCGGGGCTATCACCGCCATCGCCGTGGACAGCGTCAACCGCATGGTCTATGTGGGCACGGACAACGCCGGTCTCTTCCGCCTGCGAGATGTGGGCACCAGCATGATCGCCGGTGGCCATTTGAAGCTGGACGAGCCGGTGGTGCAGGTGGCCGTGGACAACAGTGGGGCCGGGCTGGTCTTTGTGCGCACCCCGTGGAATCTCTACCGAGCCGAGAACGGCGGCCTGAATTGGGTCAAGGTCGAGAACCTGCTCAGCGTCCCCACGGCCCTGGCCATTGCGGATACCACCCCGGCCACGGTCTATGTGGGCACGGCGGACCGGGGCGTGCTTTCCAGCCAGGATGGCCTGACCTGGCAGACCGCCAACGCTGGCCTGGGCCTGACCCCTGGCAACCGTCTCTTTGTGGATGCCCTGGCCGTTGACCCGATTCAGCCCGAGGTGGTCTACGCCTCCACCAGCTTCCTCTTTGGCAGCGCCAACACCCAGGCCACGACCCAGGGTGTGAGCATGAGCCAGGATAGCGCCCAGGCTTGGGCATCCCTGGCCCCGGCCTTGGATGGCAACGTGGCCGTGGTGGAACTGCTGCCGGTCAGCGGACAGCCCGGCGCCGTCTTCGCCCTGGCCGCCAACAGCCGCACCCCCCTGGCCCTGGGCAGCGCCCCGGTCGCCCCGGTGACGGCAATCGCAGCCGCCGCCCCGGCCATGGTGGCCCAGCCCACTGCCCAGC
>CAZKEX010000363.1:2944-5109 GCA_964551895.1 uncultured Caldilineaceae bacterium
CCAGCCCACTGTCCCGGCCACCAACTGGCTGGCCTGGATCATCGCTGGTCTGGCCGGATTGGCCCTGGCCTTTGTCGCCGCCTATGACATCTTCCGGCGCTGGGGCCGCAAGCCGCTGATCGGCAAGCACGACGGCAAGCACGCTGCTGTGCGGGTGAGCCACAAGTAGGCTCCCTTCGACAATTCAACAAACAACACAAAAGCGCCCGGTGAAAATTCACCGGGCGCTTTTTGTGTTTGGTGGAGAGATCTACGACTTTATCCCGCCGCCTCAGCCAAGGATTCGGCCACAGAGGCGTGGATGCTCTCCATGCTGCGCACCTCGATCTCGTCGAGGATAGACGGGTCGATCACCTTGTGGTAATGCAGTCCGGCGGGTTGCGGTTCATAGCCCAATTTCAGGTTGATCTGATACATGGGATTATGCTCCTCGTTGCCGGTGAGAATGCTCTCCGTCCCCTGAGCTTTGGCCCACTCGATAGCATGGACCTTCAGGGCGATGGCCAGACCCCTGCGCCGATACTCCCGGCGCACACAGGTGAAGCCCGTGCCCAGATGGGTCAGGCTGCCGCTGTCCATGTAGAGTTGGGTCAAACCCGCATAGCGCCGATCCGGGCGGCTGATGTCCACGGCCACGAAGCAGCCGTCCGCCAGATAGGCCGGACCGGTGAAGACCCGCTGCACGTACTCATCGAAGGTGATACGGGTGGGCGCGTCAGGCTGGGGTTCATCTTGGGTGCATTCCCAGTCCAGCTCGTAGAAGCGCTCTTGATAGTCCGGGTCGATCTGGGCCACCTCCCGATAGGCGTAGATGCGCAGACCGTGATCCGCCACCCCTTGCACCTGTCGGCTGAACCGGCTGGCATCGAAGCCCTGCACATCCAGTTTGGACAGGGGCCACCGCATGAGCGGTCCGTCGAAGCCCTGCTTGACCAAGAAGCGACGGCCATCTTCGTGGTCCTCGTGGGTGCCAGATTCGATCAACCGGGGCGGGATCTCCTGGGCGTTCAGCCGGGCCATGAGTTGGTCGTAGACATAGCTGCCCACGCCCTTGCCCCGATGCCCCGGCAGGATGTCGATGCTCACATTGTATTTGCCCGGCCGATAGGACCAGTAGTTCTCCCGATAGTTGGCGTAGCCCACGGCCTGGCCGTCCACCTCCACGATAAAACGCTGGAAGAGATACTTCTTGCTGCGCACATTGTCGAAGTAGGCGTAGATCTCCGGGGTCAACGGCTCGATGGGCCAGATGCGGTTGTGCATGTCGGCCAGCAGGGTATAGTCGGCTCTGTTCTGCTCGAATGGTAGAACCGAGAAGGGCCGCAGATGGATACGAGCAGGTTGGGCTCTTCTTGGTTGACCATTTCTCGATTGAAATTGGGTCGTCATGATGATATCTCCTCATAGATTTTGACGTAACTCTTGTAGCGGCTGGGGGCGATGAGGCCATCGTCCACCCCGGCCCGCACGGCGCAGTTGGGTTCGTGGCGGTGGCTGCAATCGGCGAAGCGGCAGCCCCCGGCCAGATCCGCCACCTCGGGGAAGAAGGCGGCCAGTTCGGTCGGGCGCAGACCGGCCACGCCGAAGTCCCGGATGCCCGGGGTGTCCACCACGGCCGTGCGGCCCTCCACCCGCAGGAAGGTGGCCTGGGTGGTGGTGTGCTTGCCCTGGTGGCGCTCGCTGGTCTCCCCTGTGCGCAGGTTCAGCCCAGGGAAGATGGCCGAGAGCAGGGTGGACTTGCCCACGCCGGAGAGACCGGAGAGGACGCTGGTCCGGTTGGTCATCAGCAGACGCACGGCGTCCAGCCCGGCCCCGGTGACGGCGCTGGTCATGACGACCGCGTAGCCCAAGGCCCGATAGGGGGCCATCATGGCGTGACACTCATCCAGATCTTCGGCCAGGTCGATCTTGTTGATGCAGATGGTGGCCGTCAGCCGGAAGCGCTCGGCCGCGATCAGGTAGCGGTCGATCAGTTCCAGCCACAGGGCCGGTTCCCGCCAGGCGGAGACGATAAGCAGTTGGTCCACGTTGGCGGCGATGGCCTGTTGCAGATGGCCGGCGAAGACATCGGGCCGGGCCAACACCGTGCGCCGGGGCAGCGCCTTCTCCACCACGCCACCCCCCGCCCCGTCCAGGGTGATGACGACCCGGTCGCCCACGATCAC
>CAZKEX010000364.1:0-5093 GCA_964551895.1 uncultured Caldilineaceae bacterium
CGAATATCCCGATAGGCTTGCAGATCCGTGCGCACCTGGCCGCCCAAGGGGACCGTGCGATCCTTCTCCCCCTTGCCTCCCTGGACGAAGACCTCTCCCTTGCGGGCGGAAAGGGTCACGTCGTCCCAGCGCAGAAAGACCACCTCGCTCACCCGCAGACCGGCTCGGGCCATGAGGCTGAGGATGGCCGTGTCTCGCTTGGATAACCAGTCCGTGCCCTCCACCGCAGCCAACAGCCGTCCCAACTCCCGACCGGTCAGGGGATCTACGTCCCCCTTCTGCTGCTTGACCCCCTTCACCGCCAGCTTGCGCCCGTGGTGGCGGACCAGTCCCCGCACCGCAGCCAGGCGCAGGTTGACAGACGACGCGCCCAGCCGCTTTACCGTGCGCAGGTGGCCGGTCCACTCCCGCACCTCCTCGGCGGTGAGCAGGGCGATCTCCGGCTCCTCGCCGTAGGTGTCCCGATACCAAGCGTGGAACTCGGCCAGGGCCGCGGCGTAGCGATCCCGTGTGTTGACGCTATGCTTGGTGGCCACGAAAGCGGTGATCTGGTCTGTAAACATGGGCTTGCCTCCTGCGGGAAACATTGTGCGACGGGGTTTAGGGGCGATAATTAGCCCCAAACCGAACCATTCGTCGAGGGGATGGATCCCTTTCGGCCGCATTGAATGTCGTACAAGACCACTTGTGCGACGTTCTTGTGCGACATTGACATTGTAACGAAAATAGAACAAACGTACAAGAAATCAAAAAGCAAAAAGAACAGTCACTCTCTCCCCAACCCTATCACCTTCCCGGCAGGAGGCTGACCGATCTCCCCGCCCGCTGTACCAGCCCACTGACCACGAGCAGGGGATGGGCGTGGATCACGGCCCGCACACGCTCATACACATCGGGCCGGATCACCACGTCCAGCAGGCCGCTCTCATCCTCCAAGGAGAGAAAGACCATGCCCTTGGCCGTAGCCGGACGCTGGCGGATCACGGCTAGCCCCGCCACCCGCGGCGGGCCGGGAGACTTTGGGCAGATCACGGGTCACACGCAGGGCGCGTACCCCGTAGCGCTGCTGAATGGCGGCGACCGTACTCTCCAGCCGCCGACGTTTGGCGTTGGCCATGGGATAATTCCAGGTTGGGGTGGAGTCAATGGGTGCGACGGTGAGGGCGATGCAGCGGAGGCTGTGGGGTGATTTTATAGAACTAATGTTCTATTATCAAATGAGGAATTTGGTTCGGCGTGGGGAGAGCAAGACTGGACGATGGGCTGATCGCTTTTTCGACTGATGGATCTCTCCCCCCTCCGGCCTATTGGCCTGCAAGAATCAACAGCCTACCAACCTACCTTTCTACCAGATAATCGGGCGATGACGTGGGTGAGGTCGTGTGATATAATCGGGCCATGTCCACCTTCTCGCCCCTGCCGCTGTTGACGACAAAACTCTACATGCCTCCCATTCAACCTGGGTTGATTGAGCGTGAGCGCCTCATGGCCCGATTGAAGGGGCCGGCACCCCACCGGCTGATCCTGGTCTGTGCGCCGGCGGGCTATGGCAAGACCACCCTGGTGCGCCACTGGCTGGACCAGCAGGGGATGCCCGCCCCACGGGTGGCCTGGCTCTCTCTGGACGAAGATGACAACGACCCGCAACAATTCTTCCGCTATCTAGCCGCCGCCGTGGAATCCGTGGTGGAAGACACCCCCGG
The DNA here is from genome assembly GCA_964551895.1 of uncultured Caldilineaceae bacterium. Classification (GTDB taxonomy): domain Bacteria; phylum Chloroflexota; class Anaerolineae; order Caldilineales; family Caldilineaceae; genus JAGNDO01. The sequence goes on from CAZKEX010000364.1 coordinate 1,704, forward strand.
GCTTAATCACGAACATCAAAAGGAGAGACCCATGAACATCACCGCATCCCAGACAGATGCCCTTTCGTCCCGTACACCGTATTCGAACGCAGTTCAGTCAAAAAAGGAACGTCCCATGGTTCGCTTTCAGAAAATAGGCGGTCTTGCCGCCCTGTACGAAGCCTTGGCCTATGTGGCAGGCATGGTCTTCTTCATCGGCGTGGTCGACTACCTTGGGGTGAGCGACCCGGTGCAAAAAGTAGCGCTGTTGGCGGAAAATCAGAGCGCTCTGACAGTCTTGAATCTGATCATTTATGTCATCTTTGGCGTGGCCCTGGTGGTCCTGTCGTTGGCCCTCCACGACCGGTTGAAGGACAAGAACTTCGCCGTGATGCAGACCGCCACCGCTTTCGGGCTGATCTGGGCCACGGTGGTGATTGCTAGCGGCATGATTTCCAACGTGGGCATGGAGGTGGTCGTGCCCCTCTACGCCACGGATCCAGGCCAGGCAACCATCATCTGGACGGCGATTGATGCCGTGGTCGCTGGCATCGGCGGCGGGATCGAAATATTGGGCGGCCTGTGGGCGCTCCTGGTCAGTTGGGTCGCCCTGCGCCATGGCGGACTGCCCAAGCTGTTGAACTATCTTGGACTGCTGGTTGGCGTGGCCGGCATCGCCACCCTGATCCCGGCCCTGGGCGAGGTGGCAGGCATGGCCTTTGGGCTGACCCAGATCGTCTGGTTCGCCTGGTTGGGGATCGCCATGATGCGCAGCCGGACCAGCATCGGGGCGTAAAAATTACAGACGACTCCACCACCCAGGGGACTGGTCGGGATCACCCGACCAGCCCCCTGCGCGTCCGCTCCACCTGAACAAAAAGCCATCGTTGACGCTTGACCTTCCTTGGCAAGACTGCTAGAATCGAGGAGCAGATCATCGGGACGAGTTCCACCAGGTTAACCTGCCCCGATCGTGCCGACAGGCTGCCAACCGGCCCACTGCCTTGCCCACAGACGGTCCATTGTGCCAATGCTCACTTTGCTGGCCCAGAAATTATTCGTGCCCACCCTGTCGACCAAACGGGTCGTGCGGGCGTCCCTTTTGCACCGGCTGGACGCGGGCTTGACCGCAGGTCGAGGCGTCACCCTGATCTCGGCCCCGGCGGGCTATGGCAAGAGTACCCTGGCCGCAGAATGGGTCGCCCACACCCAGCGCCCCGTGACCTGGCTCTCTTTGGACGAAAGCGACGACGCCCCGCTCCACTTCTTCACCTATCTTGTGGCTGCCTTGCAGAAGGTGGACTCAAAAATTGGCGCCGAACTCCAGACTGCCCTGGCAGCGGGTCAACTCCCCCCATCCCCGGTGTTGATGGCCGGATTGGTCAACGATCTCACCGGGCTGGACACGCCCTGCCTCTGCGTGTTGGACGATTTCCAGTACATCCAAGATGACACAATCTTCTCCGTGCTGCAAGGCATTCTGGACCATCAACCCGACACGGTGCATCTGGTCTTGGTCACCCGAGAAGACCCAGCCTTGCCCCTGGCTCGTCTGCGGGCAGGCAACCAGTTGACCGAAATCCGGGCCGCGGATCTGCGCTTTGACGAGGCGGAGATCCAGCGCTTCTTGGGGGAGGGCATGGGCCTCTCCCTTTCTCGGGCCGATTTGTCCGAGCTGGCCGAGCGCACGGAGGGCTGGATCGCGGGTCTTCAGTTGGCTGGCCTCTCCCTGCAAGGGCGCTCGGACCCGTCCGCCTTCATCCACGCCCTCAGCGGCAGCCACCGTTTTATTCTCAGCTATCTGACCGAGGAGGTACTCAAAGAACAGCCCCCTTCGGTGCAGGATTTTCTGCTCCAGACTTCCCTTCTTTCCCGATTGACCGGCGATCTGTGCGATGCAGTCGTGGGTCAACCAGGTAGCGGCGCCCTATTGGAAGAATTGCTGGCGGCCAATCTCTTCCTCATCCCCCTGGACGACGAAGGCCGCTGGTATCGCTACCACCACCTCTTCGCCGAACTTCTGCGCCACCAACTGCAACGCACCCAGCCGGAGACTATCCCGGCGCTGCACCTGCGGGCCAGCCATTGGTACGCCAGCCACGACAGACCTGCAGAGGCCATCGAGCACAGTCTGGCAGGCGAAGATTTTGCGCGCAGTGTTGAGATAATCGAGACCCACGGTTGGAAACTCCTGAACCAGGGCTACGCCCGACGTATGGAGGGGTGGATACAATCTTTGCCCGCGCAGTGGCGGGACGCTAGCCCCCGCACCAATCTGGACTTTGCCTGGATGCATCTACTGCGCGGGCAGATCGGCGAAATTTTGCCTTATTTGAGCCAGGCCCAGGCAGCCATAGCCAGATTGCCGTTGCACGCGCCCGCTGCGCAAGAACTGGGGGCCGAGTGTCTGGCTCTACAGGCCAATCTGCTTCAGGTGCAGGGCAACCTGACAGAAAGCGTGGAGGTCGCCAGCGCTGCTCTGGACATGGCAACTGCCAAGAACCAGCGCGTGATCGGCCTGGCTTCCCTAGCGTTGGGCGCAGCCTATCGCCAAATCGCCCCGTATGCCGAAGCTGTTACTGTTCTCCAGCAGGCCATTCAGTCGGCCCAGGCCACCGATGATCTAGTGACCGAAATGCTGGCCTTTGCCCACCTCTCCACCCTCACCCTGCAATTCGGTCGTCTACGCTTTCTGGCCGAGATCTGCGCGCCCTATCGCACCCGGTTGGAGCGCCGGGACGCGCCGCCACTGCCAGTGGTTGATTCTGTGCAAATCGCGCTGGGTGCGCTCCACTACTGGTGGAACAGGCTGGAGGAGGCCCAGTCCTATCTGGCACAGGCCGTACAGACATCTATGCTTTCCGGTCACACGACCTCGGCCACCACCACCCGGCTCTACCTGTCCATGATTGCCCAGGCATTTGGCGATTGGGCTGGAGCCGATGAGCTCGTGCAAGAGGCAGCGGACCTGCTGAGTGGGGGTGCGCCAGGGTGGGTGCAGCTACAAGTGACGGTCCGGCAGGCAGAGTTGCGACTGTCTCAGGGGGCTTTGGACGTAGCCGAGAGCTTATTGCGCAGCACGGGGATTGGCCCTGACGATGAAGTGAACCGTCGCACAGATCGGGCGCACTTGGCTTGGCTGCGTCTGCTGGCCACCAAAGACAAGCCGACAGCCGTGGCATATGCTCGCCGCATCTTGGCCTCGGCAGTGAAAGAGGAACGCCACGGTGCGACCCTGCGCTGCCTGATCATCGCCGCGCCCCTGTTGGCGAGAGCCGAAGGGGAGACGTGGCTGGCCCAGGCTGTGGCCTTGGCAGCGCCGGAGGGCAATGTGCGGGTCTTTGTGGATGAAGGCCCGGCTCTGGCGGCGCTGCTGGTGCGGGCAGGCTATACCGAACTGGCGGCCCATTT
>CAZKEX010000365.1:0-5076 GCA_964551895.1 uncultured Caldilineaceae bacterium
GGGTTTGTGATAAGCGGTAATTGGACCGTAACCTCCTTAGAGTCGATCTGTAGCGAAGATATCTCTCAATGTGCGGTTTCTGGCACTTGGTTGTTGCCTGGTGACAAATTGATTGAGATGAATGGGCTAGCTCTCCTCGATCATGAAAAAAATCAATGGAACTCACCGTATGAAAATTACGTGACTGGGGATCTTCTATCGCTAGTTGTAGAACGAGACGGTGAACGGTACCCACTACAATGGGAAATTCCTAAACCAGCTTTGATGGAGCGTGTAGTTCGTTCCTTTGGTATGTTTATTTTTCTGCCTTATTGGCTGGCTGGTACGATTGTTCTGCTGTTTTTGCGCCCAAGAGATACTTCATGGAGGCTGCTAACCGCTCTCTTCTTGGGACTAGCAATATGGCTGGTCACTGGCGCGGTTTCTTCTTATCGGTTTAGTGGCTCTTTGCCCATTGCCAGATCGATATCATGGATTTTGTCAGCCGTTTTTATACACCTGCATTTATTGGTGCCTAGTCCCTTGATACCCCCTGTTCCGTTGAAACGGTTGATGGTTGCTTTGTATACGATCGCTGCCTTGGGCGCGATGGCATCCCTGTTCGGGTTGTTGCCGGGTTCGTTGGCCTATGGCGTTCAGGTGGTCAGTATTTTGGCTAGTTTACTACTGCTTGGGTACAGCACGTTTTTTCGCCGTGCCGATAATTCGAGCCGGGTTGCCTCCCGGCTGATGCTGATCGGTTCTGGGCTTGCCTTTGGCCCCAGTGTGCTGTTCTGGGTTCTGCCTGGTTTGCTTTCGTTGTCAACCCCCGGTTTTCTGGCCACTGCGTTTATTACCGCTGCCCTGCCCCTGCAACCCTTCTTCTATATCTATGCCATCTACAAACGCAGCTTGGGCGATCTGGAATTTCGGATCAGCCGAATTTTGGCCTCCTACAGCTATTTGATCCTCTTTGCCACAGGGTTCGTGATCGTCTACATGATCGTTGGGCAGGTTCTGAACTATGACAATAGCCTGCTTTCGTTCTCTCTGTTTATGTCGGCCTTGTTGTTGGTTGGGTCCTTTTTCGTGGAGGATCGCTATATGCGCATGGTACGCAGGATGGCCTATGGCACCACCCACGATCCGGATCACATCGTCACCCTCTTTGCCAATGCCATTCCCCGGGCTTTGAACCATCAAGCCCTGGCGGATCTTCTGGTCAAGGAGATGCTGCCCGCCATGTTGATCCGCCAGTCCGCATTGGTTGTGGTGGCAGATCGGGATATCCACACGATCTATGCCACCGCTATCGAAGAAGAGCGCCTGCCCGCCAGTCCATCGGCGGTAGCACAGTTGTTGGAAACAGTGAAGGCATATCGCTCGCCAAAGCTGACCCCGCCGGACCGGTACGATTGGGTACGTCTGGCCATACCCGTCAAGCTGGGGGAGGAGGTCTTGGGCGCCTGGCTCTTTGGCAAGCGTGACCCCGACGACTTCTATCCTCTGCCGGACGTGAACCTCTTGGGCACCCTGGCCGGGCAGATCGGGGTGGCCCTGGCAAATATCAACCTGATCGAGGATCTGCGCCAGCGGGCGGATGAGTTGCAGGTTGCCAACGACGAGCTGCGGGAGTTGGACAAGCTGAAAGAGGAGTTTATCCAGAATATCTCCCACGAACTGCGCACACCCTTGACGTTGGTCCAGGGCTACGTGGAACTGATGCGGGAGGGGCTGTTGGGCGAGGTGAACGTCGAGCAAAAAGAGGCCCTGGATATCGCCTTTGACCGCACCATCTTCACCGTGCGCATGGTGGACGACATCATCAGCATGCAGCAGGCCCTGGCCGAACAGATGGAGATGGCCCCGGTGGATATGGCGGAACTGGCCAAAAAGAGTCTGCGCATGGCCGAGTTGGCCGGGCGTAAGGACCATATCGACGAGGATGGAACAGCCAAACCCCACCATCAGTTTGAGCTGCGTTTGAAGGGTGAAATTCCCCCTGTGATGGGGGCACACAGCCGGCTGGGTCAGGTGGTTGACAATCTGTTGGGCAATGCCATCAAGTTTAGCCCGGACGGCGGAGAGATCGCCATCGAGATCGAACCCTGTTATCATCGCTTTGATATCGGCCAATCGGATCTGGTTCCCCTGCCGGCGGTCGAGATCTCCGTGCAGGATCAGGGGGTGGGCATTCCGGCAAGCAAGATCGACCATATCTGGGAGCGCTTTTTCCAGGTGGATGGATCGAGTACGCGGAAGTTTGGCGGCATGGGGCTGGGCCTTTCCATCGTCAGGGAGATTGTGGCCTCCCATCACGGCTTTATCTGGGCCGAGAGCCAAGAGGGTGTTGGGTCGATCTTCCATTTTGTCTTGCCCACAGCAGAAACCTACGCCCGCTTGCAGGCCAAATAACCCCGGCTGCCCCCCATCTCCCAATCTCCCAATCTCTACTCCCCGGACAGCACCTCTCCCCGCTCCGTAACCACCCACATCTGCCTGCCGTCTGTGCCCACGTGAATGCGCCCGTGGCGGTCGTTGCGCAGGATCAGCCGCCCGTCCAGCCGGGCCAGGGTTTCGTCCGTGGGGTGGCCGTAGCGGTTTTCACCCACCTGGATCACCGCCACGGAGGGATTGACGGCCTGGACAAAGGCCTCCCCTGTGCTGAAGCGGCTGCCGTGGTGGCCCGCTTTGAGGAGGGTGGCCCCCACGGGCAGCTCCCCGGCCAACATGGCCCTCTCCGCGGGGATACCCGCATCCCCGGTCAGCAACACGCTGAACTCCCCGTAGACCAGACGCAGCACAAGGGAATTCTCGTTGTCGCTCTCCTCGCCGCTGATCCCCGCCTCGGTGGGCCACAGCACCCACAGGGCCGCTCCATCCCCAAGATCGATCCAGCCCCCGGCAGATTGCAGATCCACCGGCACCCCGGCCTCGGACATGGCGGCGCGCCACCTTTCGCCGTCCGCACTGGCCTGGGCGGGGATGGACTCGACGGCCTGGGCGATGGTGAAGCGTTGGGGCAGGGCCTCTTGCGCGCCGATGTGGTCGCCGTCCGGGTGGGAGGCGATGACCAGATCCAGGCTGCGGTCCCAGAAGGGCATCACCGACCCCAACTCGCTGTAGAGGACCTGGGGGCTGAGGCCACCGTCCACCAGCACCTGGCGGCCCGATGGGGTTTGGATCAAGATGCCGTCCCCCTGGCCGATGTCGAGAAAATAGACGTGGAGGGAACCGTCGGGCTGGGCCAGGGCGGCCGCCCAGATCAACATGACCACGGCCCCTGCCATCCCCACGCCTGTAGGACCGGCTATGGTGACGCCCCACTTTGGCCAACGCAGAATTCCGCTCGCTTTTTTCAAAAAAACCACCAACCCAGCCAGCCGTCTGCGCCAAGCCCAGCCAAAGAGGGCGGCGTAGGTGAGGACCAGCCCGCCCGGTCCGTAACGCAGAATTTCCAGGCTGGCCCCGGGCAGGGCCGCGCTCCACTGCACCATCTTCACCGTCCACGCCAGGCTGAGCCAGGGCAGCCAGAGAACGATCTGGGCGGGGAGGGTCAGCCCGACCAGCCCCAGGGCCAGGCCGCCGATGCCGCCGAACATGATCAATGGCTGCACTGGCAGGATCAGGATGTTGGTGAGCAGGCTGATCAGGCTGAGGCGGCCAAAGTAGAAGACGACCAGGGGCAGGGTGGTGAGGTTGGCGGCCAGGGTGACGATCAGCCCGTCTTGGAGCAGCCCTTGCAGCACGCCTTTGGCCGCTACTCCCACACCGCTTTGGGCCAAAAAGCCGCTGGTGAGGAAGCCGCCGGAGAAACCGGGCAGCCAGCGGCCCACGGCCTGGGTCAGCCCTGGGGTGAAGAGGATCAGCCCGGCGGTGGCCGCGCTGCTCAGTTGAAAACCCACGTCCCACAACATCAGGGGGTTGACCACGGTCATGGCCCAACAGGCCGCGCCCAGGCTGACCAGGGCGGTGCTGGGCCGGTTGATGGCCGTGGCCCACACAAAGAGGCCCCCCATCAGCGCCGCCCGCAGCACGGCCGCGTCCCCGCCCACGAGGAGGGCGTAGAGGCCGATGCCCGCCAGGGTGGGCAGGATCGAGCGGCGACGGCCCAAGACGCGCTGGAAGATGGCCATGAGTACCCCGGCCACCAAAGCCACGTTGGAGCCGGAGATCACGATCACATGGGAGGTGCCCGTGAGGTTGAACTGGTCGTAGAGGTCGTCGGGGATGCCGGATTCGATGCCCAGCAACATGCCGTTGGCCAGGGCGGCGTAGGGTTCGGGCAGCAGTCGGTTGAGGATGGCCTCCGAGCGGGCGCGCAGGGCGTAGAGGGTGCGTTTGAGCGGACTGCCCTGGTTTGGCCCCGGCAGCGGGGTGATGCGAGGACGCTGCATCAGGCTCTGCACCCCTTTGCGGGCCAGATAGGCCCGATAGTCGAAGTCCTCGAACTGGGGCGGGTCGCTGAGGATGCCGGTGACGCCCACGGGCTGGCCGTAGACCACCTGGGTGGCCATGCCCGTGGTCAGCCGTAGTTGGCCGTGGACCGGTCGCTCTGCCCCGTCGATCTTGAGGGAATCCACCCGCACATCCAGTCGCTGCCGGGTGTCCTGGCGCAGGGGATAGCTGGCGATGACACCGGTGACGGTGACGCTCTCGCCCCTGGGGGCAAAGCCGCTCTGGGCCGGTTCGTTGTAAAAGGCCAGGTCCTGGCTGGTGATGCAGGGATCCGTGGGGTGTGCCCCATACCGGGCCACCCCGGCCAGCAGGCAGACGAGCAGGGCCACCCGCATCCCCGGCGAAAGGCCCCGGCGGGGGGCGTGGAAACCGGCGCTGATGGGCCAGCGCAGGCGATCCGCGTCCTTGGGTGGGGCCAGGCGGTCGGCCAGGGGAGCCAGGGGCAATAACCCCAACAGGGGCAGCCAGAGCCAGTCGGGCAGATGGCAGCCGATCACCCCCGCCTGCCAGGCCCATTGGCCCAGGGCAATCCCGATCAGATAGGCTGTGGCGAGGTAGAGGAGGGTCATGGTTTTTGGGTGAATGGGTGACAGGGTGACAAGGTGACAGGGTGACAGGGTGACAGGGTGACAGGGTGAC
>CAZKEX010000366.1:0-5040 GCA_964551895.1 uncultured Caldilineaceae bacterium
GTCACCCCCTCACCCTGTCACCCCCTCACCCTGTCACCCCCTCACCCTGTCACCCTGTCACCCCACCGACGACGGCAACAAAATCATCACCTGGGTCTCATCGGGCAGGCTGCTCTTGGTGATCTTCAGGCTCTCCAGCCGTTCCGGGTCGGTGATGCCCAACTCCTTGAGGAATTTGTCCACAGGATCCAGCTTGGCGGCCAGATCCGGGTTCAGGCCGGGGTGCTGATAGTGCATGGGGATCAGAATGCGGGGCTCCAGCAGGCCGATGATCTCGGCGGCCCGGGAGGCCTCCAACACGTCTCCGCCGCCCACGGGCACGAAGAGTATATCGATGTCCCCCACTTCCTCCACTTGGGTCTGGCTGGGCACTTGGCCCAAATCTCCCAAATGACCTACAATAAAGCCATCAAAATCAAAGAAATAGGCCACATTGCGCTCCGGGCGCTCGGCGTTCCCATTCTTGTGATAGGTAGTCAGACCGGTGACAAAGACATTCTTCACCTCATACTCCCCCGGCCCGCTGATGACCTTTGGGTCCCCTGTCACCCGGCTGACCGCGTTGTGGCCAGGCCGATCATGGCTGACCGTAACGATGTCCGCCCGGATGCGGGGCAGTTGGATCCCGATGGATTTATCAAAGGGATCGCAGACAACCGTCACGCCCCCTTCTCGCAACCGAAAACATGAAAGTCCGTACCAGGTGATCTCCACGCCGTTTTCTCCTTAATTCCGTGCCAACACATATAGAACATTTGTATGTCACCATCATACATCAGGACGCATTCAGCGCCAAACCTATCGGTCCATCGGCCCACAGCCGAGACCGCCAAATAGAATGCCAAATAGAACGCGGATGACGCGGATTGGACGGATAACAACGGATTAAAAGCAGAAAATCAAAAATCCGCGAAAATCCGTCCAATCCGCGCCATCCGCGTTCTATTCCTCACCTTGAAAAGGACGCTAGACCATGACCTTTGCCTCGCCTCATCCTGTCACGCCCCCCAAAATGCCCGCCCTGCACTATGTGCCCATCTTCCCCCTTGACAAGGCGGACGTGAGCCTGGCCCAGGTGGGGGGCAAGGGGGTGAACCTGGCTCGGCTGGCCCAGGCAGGTTTCCCCGTGCCCGACGGCTTTACGGTCACCACCCATGCCTATCGGGCCTTTGTGTCCCAAAACCATCTCTCCGACCACATCCGCGCCACCTTGGCCGGGGTGATCTTTGACGATCCAGCCTCGCTCCAGGCCGCCTCCATGACCATCCGGGAGCGCTTTGCCCAGGGGAGCGTGGCCGAGGAACTGCTGCGGGCCTTGCGGGTCAGCGTCCGCCTGTTGGGGGATGGCCCCGTGGCCGTGCGCTCCTCCGCCACCGCCGAAGATCTGCCGGATATGTCCTTCGCCGGCCAGCAGGATACCTTCCTCAACATCCTGGGCGAAGACGCGGTGACCCAAGCCGTGATCGACTGTTGGAGCAGCCTGTGGACCGCCCGAGCCATGGGCTATCGCCAGCGCAACGGCATCGACCACAACCAGGTGGCCCTGGCCGTCATTGTGCAGCAGATGGTGCAGAGCCAGGCCTCCGGGGTCCTCTTCACCGCCAACCCCCTCACCGGCGCCCGCACCCAGACCGTGATCGACGCCACCCTTGGCCTGGGCGAGGCCCTGGTCTCGGGCCAGGTGGAGCCGGACCATTATGTGGCGGAGAAGGGCAGAGGGGGAGACAAGGAGACAGGGAGACAAGGAGATTTGGGGGGCTGGGGGATTGTTTCCCGGGTGTTGGGGGCGAAGGCGTTGACGATTCGGGGGGAGGCGGGGGGTGGGGTGGTGACCGTCCACGAGGATGCCTCGGCCCAGCAAGCCTTGCCCGATGGGGCGATTCTGGCCCTGGCCGAAATGGGCCAGGAGATCCAGGATCTCTTTGGCTCTCCCCAGGACATCGAGTGGGCGTGGGCCGACGAAAGCCTTCACATTCTGCAATCCCGCCCCATCACCTCCCTCTTCCCTGTGCCGGATCTGCCCGCAGATGTCGAACTGGGCGCCCACCCGGACGATCTGCGGCTCTATTTCTCCTTTGGCGCGGTGCAGGGCATGTTGGACCCCATGACCCCCCTGGGCCAGGATGTGATCAAGGGGGTCTTCATCGGCGGCGGCACCCTATTGGGCTTCCACGGCTACACGCCGGAGAGCCAAAAGATACTCTTCAGTGCGGGTGAACGGCTGTGGGGCGACCTCACCCCCGTCCTCAACAACCAGCGGGGACGCAAGATGATCCAGGGCATGATCACCGGGGTTGAGCCAGGAGCCGCTTCCGCCATCGGCCGACTGGTGGCCCAGCCAGGTCGTTTGGCCGAGCCAGGTCCCCTGCGCCCCCAAACCGTGGCCCGACTGGTGCGTTTCTTTCTCCCCCTGCTGGGCTTGGCCGCCCGCAGCATGGCCCGTCCCGACCACAACCGGGCCGCAGCCCAACAGATCATGGCCGACACCATCGCCAAGATCCGCGCCCAGGCCCAGGCCGCCAAAAGCATGGCGGATCAGGTGCAGTTGGTGGAAGATGTCGCCCACACCGCCTTCACGGTCATGATCCCCCAGATGCTCCCCCGCATCATGGCCGGCATGATCGGTCTCCGGGTCCTTACCGTGCTGGCCAAGGGGCTGACCGAGATCGACCCCACCATCACCGGCCAGACGGCCATGGAGGTGACCCGGGGCCTGCCCCACAATGTCACCACAGAGATGGACCTGGCCCTGTGGACCGTGGCCCAGGTGGTGCGGGACGACCCCGCCTCTGCCGCCCGCATGGCCCAGGGGGATGCCCCGGATCTGGCCGCGGACTATCTGGCCGGTCGTCTGCCCTACCCGGCCCAGGCCGCCATCGCCGGTTTCATGGACCGCTACGGCATGAGAGGGCTGGCCGAGATCGACTTTGGCCGTCCCCGCTGGCGGGAGCAACCGGCCCAGGTCATGCAGATGGTGCAAAACTATCTGCGCATCGACAACCCAGAGATGGCCCCGGATGTGGTCTTTGGCCGGGGGGCCGGGGCGGCCCAGGCCACCATCGATCGCATGGCCGCGGCCGCCCGGCGCAGCGGTCCCCTCGGCTTCCTCAAGGCCCGGCTGATCCGGGGCATGGCCCAGCGGGCCCGGTCACTGTCCGGTCTGCGGGAAAGCCCCAAATTTATGATCATCCAACTCTTTGGCCTGGCCCGGCAAGAGCTTTTGAAGATGGGGGCAAGTTTGGTCGAGTTCGGGGTTCTGGCCCAGGCCGGGGACGTGGTCTTCTTGCGGTTGGCCGAGCTACGAAAGTTGGCCGCCACGGCCCCGGCCCAGATGGACAAAACCTCATGGCAGGCCCTGGTGGCCCAACGCCGCCACGCCTATGACCGGGAACTGGCCCGCCGCCAAGTGCCCCGCATCCTCCTCAGCGACGGCACGGCCTTTTTCGATGGCTTTGACGAAAGCCAGGCCGGGGAAGAGGTCGAGGGGGTGCTGTGGGGCAGCCCCGTCTCCGCCGGGGTGGTGGAGGGGACCGTGCATGTGGTCCTCGACCCCTACACCGCCCACCTCCTCCCCGGCGAAATCCTGGTCTGCCCCGGCACCGACCCGGCCTGGACCCCCCTCTTCCTCACCGCCGGCGGCCTGGTGATGGAAGTCGGCGGCCTGATGACCCACGGCTCCGTGGTGGCCCGGGAATACGGCATCCCCGGCGTGGTGGGCGTGCGGGACGCCACGACGCGGCTGGTGACGGGGCAGCGGATTCGGGTGGATGGGGGTAGCGGGGAGGTTCGGGTGTTGTGATTTCTGTCTCTCGACACTTGAAACCAAAGAAGATACGTAGTACAATACATATTGCAATATGTATTGTACTACGTATCTTTTCTTGAGAAGGAGATCATTATGCAAAAAGTTGTCGGCGTCACAGAGTTGCAACGGAATTTTCGTAAGATATTCGACGACGTCAAAGAAACGCACATGCCTTACGTGCTGATCCGGGGTAGCCGCCCCGAAGCTGCACTTATTTCGTACGCGGATTTTGAGCAGTTTCAGGCTTTGCGCCAGCAGGCCACCCTGGCACGTTTTGATCAAGTGTTGGCCCGCATGGAAATCGCCAATGCCGACTTCAGCGATGCAGAGATCGCCGCGGATGTGGCCGCGGCTCGTCGCGAGATCGATTGACCATGGGCGCCGTCGTGGACACAAATGTCTTTGTTAGCGGGCTGTTGAGACCCCAAGGCGTCCCTGGACAGATTCTGCGTCTTTGGCGGGCCGGGCAACTGCACCTGCTCTACTCGCCCGCTCTGCTGGATGAACTTGTGAACGTCTTGGCGCGTCCCCGCTTGCGCAAATATGGCCTGCAACCAGATGATGTGCGAGCTATTATCGACTTTCTGCACGAATATGGCCAGCTTGTCATCCCCACAGAAACCCTCTCCGTTTGCCGGGACCCCAAAGACAACCACATCTTGGAAATCGCCATGACTAGCCGGGCCGATGCCATAGTCAGCGGAGACGACGATCTGCTTGTGCTGAACCCCTTTCAGGGCATCCCCATCCTCTCCCCGGCAGATTTTCTGGCGTCAGGCTCTTTCCTCACGCCACCTCCGGCCACTGGTTGAGCCTCAAAGCCGACGAAGGACGACCACGCCCCGCCACAGGTTCACCCATCCAACCTGCGCAGATACTTCTTATAGTCGCTGACCAAGGTAGCCTCAATGGCGTCATGCCGGGCGATCTGCTTGCCCGGCATACGTTTGGCCGCGGAGAAGATCTGCTTGGCGCAGCGGCTGCACAGGAAATAGGCGATCAACACCCCCCGCTCCCGATAGATAAAGGCGTTGAGCGAGACCGCCTCCTGGCCCTTGATGCGCAGGGCATCGATATCCCGCCCGCAGCCGGGACAGCCCTCGCCGTCATGCACCCAATACGCCTTCACCGCCTTGCCAAACTGGCGTTTGGCTTGATAAAAAAGCTGGGCCACCGCGGCGTCGATCTGTTCATTGCCGGTCATTTTTGCCTCCAGGTTGCTAGATCTGGGTTGT
>CAZKEX010000367.1:0-5037 GCA_964551895.1 uncultured Caldilineaceae bacterium
GCTCGGCGCATCACCGGCTCCTCGGCCAGCTTCCAGCACCTGCCCGCGGCCAGCCCGGCCAAGATGGCGTTGATGACCTTTGTCCGCAACGCCGGCGCGTCCGTGCGCCCCCTGTTGGCCCTGGGGCTGATTTTGTGGAGCCTGGCCTGGGCCGTGGGCGTCTATGCCCAATCCGGCCGGGGTCCCTGGGGCGGCAACTTTGACCCCACCCCCATCACCGCCCACCACCGACTCATCCACCGCTTCACCGCCCAGATCCCCCCGGACGCTCCGGTCAGCGCCACCGCGGCCGTCCACCCTCATGTCAGCCACCGGCGGCACATCTATCAGTTTCCCAAGGGGCTGAACGCCCCGGCCAACCCGGCCACCTGGGCCCTGATCGATGTCACCACCAACACCGACCTCCCCCCCGGCGATGTCAAATTCACCGTAGACGCCCTCCTGACCGCGGACTGGGGCATCATCGACGCCGCCGACGGCTTCCTCCTCCTGGCCAAAGATGCCCAAACCAAAACCATCCCAGATGTGTTTTATGACTTTGCACGGGGCGGGGGGAATGCACAATGGACAATGGACAATGCACAATGGGTGGACTTTGGGGCGCTGGCGGCCACCGGGGTCGAGATCGAGGATTGGGCGCGTTGGCGGCAGACCAAAGTCACCACCTTTTGGCAGGTCGGCCCGGACTTCGTGCCCGGCTCCGTGCGCCCCTGGCTAGAGATCCGCACCCCCGGCGGCGACACGGTCTACACCTTCGACCAGGTCCCCGCCCCGGCCCTGGTCTGGTATCCCCCCGACCGCTGGCAGCCCGGCGAAACCATCCGCCTCACCACCCTCTGGCTCTTCCTGCCCCGCACCTGGGGCGCGGTCGTCGGCGCGGTCCACGGCCCCGACCCCGCCCAGCCAGGGGATCGGTTGCCGGTTCAGAGGGAAAAAGAAGGAACCATCAGCGTCAACACCGCCGATGGTTCCCTGGGTCTACTCGCCGCCTACCAACGGGGGGGCCAGGGGATCTCCCAGATCTTCCCCGCCTCTCCAGCCGTGACGTGGACCGCGCCCGCCCCCGTGTCGGCCACCTTCACCCTGCCCGACGGCGCCCCCCTCGCCTTCACCGGCGGTCTGGCGCACCCGGTCATGCGTCCCGGCCAACCCCTGGACATCTGGCTCGCCTGGGGCCAGGACAACCGGTTGCCCCCCGGCTATGTCCCCTTCATCCACCTGCGCAAGGACGGGGAGACCGTGGCCCAAAGCGACGGCCCGCCCCGCTTCTTTGTCCAAGGCCCCACCCTGCCTGTGGACTGGCGACAGCTCACCCTCCCCGCGGACAGTACGCCCGGCGACTGGCAGATCATCGTCGGCCTCTACAACCCCGCGGACGGCAGCCGGGCCGAGATCGACGGCACGGGCGGCACCGAGCTGCTCCTCGCCCGCCCCCGCTTCGCCCCGGCCCCCATCCCCGATCAAGCCTGTGCCCTCATCCCCGCCACCTGTGGGGCGCAGGAGTAGAGGGGAGATTGGGGGATTGGGAGATTGGGAGATTCTGCCGCGTTAATCTCCCAATCTCAAAACCCCTACCCGGTCCGCCTAATCTGGGCGAGGCGGACGTTCAACTGGTCACAGATCTCGCCCAGTTCCTCGCCCACCCGCCTGCTTTCCGCGTGGTTGGACTCGGCGGCCACCCAGCCGGTCAACTCCTCAAGCTGGAAGAGGGTGAGGGAGAGGATGCGCTCATCTCCCTTTTTCTTGGCCGTCTCCAATTGATCCCCGAACATCAGGGCAATCATCTTGCTCTTGGTCAGCGCTCGATAGTCGTAGGCCGAGAGGGGGACGGGATATTTCTTGGCGTTCATTTGCGGTTGTCCTTGATGATTTCAAAAGCTATTTGAAGCGGTTGTCCTTGCACATGGCACAGACCGGCGCAAATTATTCGGTGAAAAGCCGCTCTAGCCCGGTCCGTGACCGGGCGGGTCTGCCGCAGAAGATGGTATAACCCCCCCCGGTCCGTGACCGGGCTAGAGCACTATTTCCCAGACTAACTAACGTAGACGGGCCAAGGCCAGCAACGCATAGGCTGTTGTCTCTGTGTTGGCGTCCCCTTGGGGCATGCCCGTGGGGTCATAGAGGGTGATAAAGCCGCCGGTCTCGGTTTCTTGTTTGGCCATCAACGCTTGAAAAATGGCGGAATCCACAGGTTGACCCATGGCCGCCCCAACATAGAGCGCCAACGCCAATTTATAGGTGGCATAGAGGGAACTGTCCTCTCTCTCGATAAAAGCCTTGTCGCCAAAACCCACGCCATCAAACAGAGAAAGGGCTTGGCGATAATGGACAAGGGCCAGGGCATCGTCGCCGGCATTGTGGGCGTTCAACGCCCCATACAGCGCCAGATCCCCATAGTCGGCCCAATCTGCGTACTGGTCACCCGTCAGGCGTTGTTCCATCTTCACCGGCGGGGCCACCACGGACTGCGCCTCCACATAGGGCGGCCACGCCACAGATTCACCAACCAACGCCTCGATCAACCCGTGGCGCACATCCCCGTAGGAGAGCAGCCCAGCCCGCACCTCCCCGGCCAACACCGGCGCGCCCACGGCATCCAAGGCATAGGTCGCCAGCAGATTATCCGTGGTCAGCCAATAGCTCTCATACGCAACGATGCGGGATTCGCGCAGCAGCCCGACATCGGCATTGTATTGATCGGCCAGAAAACGCAGCCCCCCATCAATGGCCGGTTGAAGACCGGGGATAGGCGTCGGCGTAGACATCGGGACAGGTGTAGACGAAGGGACCACTGCGGATTGGGCCACATCTGCCGGCAGGCCCAGCACCGGCGCAGAGCCGCCAAGACGGTGTGTGCCGTTGAGCGTGTCCAGGGCCAGGAGGGCGAGGGAAGTTGTCTCCACATTTGGGTCGGCCAGTCGAGGTTCACCGGCGCGGAAGTGGGTGTGGAAGCCGCCGTTGTCCGGGTCCTGTTGCGCCAGCAGTTGGGAAAGGATCTGTTCGTTGACCGGTTCGCCCAACAGCGCCCCGGCATAGAGACACCAAGCCAAACCGAGGGTTTCATAGATACCCGGGCGATCAGCCCAAAGGACCGCATCCGAAAAACCTTGTCCGTCAAAGATAGACATCTCGACCTGGTATAGCCAGCGGGCTACGTCGTCATTGCCTCTGTTAAATTCGTTGACAGACCCCATACAGGCAAGATTGGCGTAAGACGACCAATCGTAGAAGAGGCCCAGATCTGGGGTGTGGGACTCGTGAAAAATGCAATCGCCCACGGGTCCGGTTTCCTCCTCGTTTAGAAAGTCGCATTGGGCATGGGTCAACTGCTCGACGACCAAATCCTTATGGTGGATGGGCGGCCAAGCAATCACCTTTCCCCAGGCCACCTCGATAAAGCCGTTGCTGTCGTACCCATAGCGGGCCAGACTGGCGCGCAGGTGTTTACCAAAGTCAGCATCGCCCATCTGCTCCACCACATACGCGGCCAAGGCGTTGTCATTGGTCAGATAATAGCGGCGCTGACCGATGTTGGGGGACTCTTGCAGCAGCCCGACATCGGCGTTGTATTGGGCGGTCAGAAAGCGCAGCCCCTCGTCAATGGCCGGTTGCAGACGCAGATCGGGCACAGACATCGGTGTGGGCGTCGGTGTGGGCGTCGGCGTGGCCGTGGGAACAAGGTTCGATACTGACTCAGGGGTCGGCGTAAATGTCGCACGCTGAATCGGCGTCGGAACCGGAGTCGGGGTCGGGGTCGGGACTGCCGGTGCGCAGGCGGTGAGGAGAAAAAGTAGGATGATCCATGCTATCCGCTGTCGATTCATTGCTGTCTTTCTCCGTTTCAAATTCTAACGCCATCCGCATTCTATTTGGGATCTCACACGACGGGCCGAAAAGCGGTTGATCATCTTCTCAAAATACGCTATAATCAGCGTGCGTATGACGAAACATCTATCGATAGGAGGAACGCATGGAAACAGTCACTGTATCACCCAAATATCAGGTTGTGATTCCACGCACCGTTCGAGAATTTTTGCAGATCAAACCTGGCCAGAAGGTCCAGGTCATGGTCTACGAAAATCGCATTGAGATGATCCCAGTTCTGCCCATGCCCCAATTGCGGGGATTCATCAAAGGGATCGACACGACCGTGGAGCGGGAGGCTGACCGACTATGAACGTGATCGATTCCTCCGGCTGGCTTGAGTATTTTGACGACGGGCCGCACGCTGACTTTTTCGCCCCGGCCATTGAAAACACCGTGAAACTGTTGGTGCCGTCCATTTGCCTCTACGAAGTGTTCAAACGCATCCTGCAACAGCGTAATGAAACGGACGCATTGCAGGCCGTCGTGGCCATGCAACAAGGTATGGTAGTGGACCTTGGCCCTACGCTTGCCGTGAGTGCGGCGAACATCTCTGCCACGCTCAAAATTCCTATGGCTGATAGTATCATCTTGGCGACGGCACGGGCAAACAATGCGCTTGTCTGGACACAGGATGCGGATTTTGAGGGGTTGGATGGGGTTCGGTACATCGCCAAATAATGCAGGATCGCCGCCCCTGTCCCGGAACAAAAAACGACCCAGGCCCGGTGATGGGGTCTGGGTCGTTTTGGTCTTGATGCGGGGGGTTGTTGGAGTCACTTACGCAGCAATCAGCTCCCTTTCGGCCTGACGGGCCAGATAGTCACGATAATGCTGCTCCCTGTTCATCCAAAAGGCCGCTGGCACGCCCAGGATCTGTTCCAATTGCAGAGCGGTTTGAGGTGTCAGGATGGTTCTGCCCACGATAAGTTCATTGACTGTTTTGGGCGTCCGGTCCATGCGCTCGGCCAGATCCGCTTGGGACATGCCAAGGGCTTCAATTGTTTCCAAAATGGTTTCTCCAGGTGGAGAAACGGTGTCTGGCACGTATGCGTTGCTCGGTAATTTATTCATGTGTATTCTCCACACCTATCACAACAATCTGGGTCGTGCGTTCCCAGTCTAATCCCCCGTCGTCTCGCCGTGGAATCGGCTCCGTCACGGTAAAAAGTA
>CAZKEX010000368.1:0-5036 GCA_964551895.1 uncultured Caldilineaceae bacterium
TCCCTGGCGCACATTGCGGGCAGCGGGGCGACCGCCGAACTCGTGGCCGGGACAGCCGGGACCGGGCAGGTGTGGCGGTCCACGGACGGATCTGCGTTGCCGACCGTCATCATGGAATACTAAGGAGCCTATACAATGATCTATCTACTCGATACAATCCTGCCCGGCCAGTGGGCGACCATGACCGATGCACAGTTGGCTGAGGAGTTGAACGAACCGGCAACGATGCGGCCCATGACCATGGAGAAGTTTTTCGGCAGCGTCGTGGCCCAAGGCGGAGATCCGGCAACCCTGGGCGAGCTATGGGATGTCGGTGCCGGGCGTCTTGTGGACCGGGCCGAGGCGTCCCTCTTGGCCGGGGATCTGGCCGGGGTTTTGGCCTATATCGCCACCATCCCCCCCGGCAGCCAGGCGGCCATCGGCGAGACGACCATGACGGCCATGCAAGCGGTGATCGGGGCGGCGGCATTGTCCACATGGCAAGCGAAAGTGGCAGGCCCCAACGCAGACCCGGCCACGGCGGAAGCAGTCACCGCATGGATGGGCGGCCAGGGCTGGACGTGGGATGGGGCGGCGTGGGGGTATGTGGAGCCGGATAATGGCGATCTAGCCATCGGGTAAGCTGATCTGGCGAGCGGGCCACCAGTTGGCCGCCGTAGGAGATCCATTGGCCGTTGATCCATTCTAGGCCAGCCGCCTCAGCCCTGGCGACCAGGCGATCTGGGTAGTCACTTTTTTTGAACATATCGCCTCCTGTGATTGTGTAGGGTGTGATGGTGTTATTATTCTACACGAGATCTGGGCCGAGTACAACCTAAACCCGTGTTTTTGACCCGCCCGCACAGGGCGAAACTAGCCGGGGAGCGCATCCAGCGCCCCCGGCTTTTTGCAACCACAAATTGACCACGAATTACACGAATTGCACGTATATTTTAGATGAAATATCAGCCAAGAAAGGCGACACCATGAGCGACAAGAGCAAGAAAGCCACCCCGGCCCGGTTGACCCTGGCCACGGAGCGGATCGAGTTCGGCCTGGAGACCGCAGACGGCCCGGCGACCCTGGCCTGGGAGATTGGGCCGGCCAGCATGGCGGGGGCGTGGGCGCGGGAGGACTACCGGACGGCGGCCCTGGCCAGCATCCAGGCGGGCATGGAGCCAGCCGAGGAGCCCGCCGAGGGCGAGGACGCCCCCAGCGATTGGGAGCGCATGAGCCAGGCCGAGCGGCGGGCGTGGCTTTTCCACCTGTGGACCGGGGCGACCCTGGCCGGGGCGACGGTGGCGGCCACCCTGGACGGCCAGCCCGTGGAGATGGAGCCGGAGACCCTGATCGGCCTGCCCCAGGCCGTGCTAGAGAAGGCCGTGGCCCTGGCCTATAAGCACAACCCGGCATGGCGGCCCGGCTACGAGCGAGACGCCGACCCAAACTAGACGACGCCGATCTCCTGACAGACCTCTTCGAAATCCCGGAGGACGACGCACCGGAGCCGGACGAAGAGGGGGAGATCGGCCCGGTGCACCTGATCAGCCGCCGATCGATTGAATTGTACTTCATGGCCAAGCGCTACCCGGGGATCGCCATCTTTGACGGACCCCTGATCCAGTGGCCGGCGTGGTGGTGGCACGACGAGCGCATCCTCCGCCAGTTTGAGCTGAGGGCGCAGAAAGAGAAGCGGGCCGAGAAGAAGCGGCAAGCCTGGGCCGAGAAGGCCCGGCGAGAGATGAAGGCGGGCAAATGATACGGATCACCCTGAGAGCGACCCCAGAGAGCCGGCGCACCTTTGACCGGCTGATCACGCCGTTGGAGCATATCGCCACCCGATTGGAGCGGCCCGTGGAGCGGGTGGGCGGGGACGCCATCCGCCGGGCCTTTGCGGACAACTTCGCCACGGAGGGCCAGGGGGGCTGGCCGCAGTTGAGCGAGGCGTGGACCGTCCCAGAGCGGCGGGGGCTGGGGTTTGCAGGCCGGCATCCGATTTTGAAGCGGACCGGGGGCCTTATGCGATCCGTCACCGAGCGGGGCCACCCCCTCCACACCAGCCAGGTGATCCCGACCGGGGCGGGGCGGTTTACGGTGGAGATTGGATCCGAGGATGTACGGTATAACATGCTGCACTTTGGCGGGCGGACGGCCCTGGGCACGGTGATCCCGGCCAGGCCTATGGCGATATTGTACCCCCACCAGGAGGAGCAGGTGGCCGACGCCCTGATCTGGGCGGCGGAGCAGGCGGCGGGGCTACGGTAGGCGATCCCGGATCTGTTTGAGGAGTTCGGTCTGGGCTTCCAGGTTGGCCGCAATGCGATCCAGTTTGAAATACCAGAGGACGATAAAGCGCAGGACGACGAGCGCCACGACGCCCAGGACCGCAAAGAAAAAGAGCATGGCGTAATAGTCAGGCACGGCAGCACCTCCAGAGATTGACGAGCGATAACACGACGATGGGCCTATAGTATAGGCGAAGGGGCGAGATTATGCCATCCACGATCTACAAATTCCAACTACAGATCGACGCAACCGAGGCCGAAGCCGCCGCACGTGAGTTCCGCCGAGTGGTGGAGGCCGAGCTGGGCCAGATCCAGACCACGCCCAAGGGCGGGGGCATTTTGGGGCCGGAGATCAAACAGGCCACCCAGGCCGTGGAGCAGACCAAGGCGGCGATCAAGAGCGCCGAGCAGCAACTGGACGAGATGGCCCGATCCTTCGCCCGCATGGACGCCCACGAGCTGCGGGCGGAGATGTCCAAAGCCGTGGCCGACGCCAGAGAGTTACGATCCGTGCTGGAGGGCATCCAGCCGCCCAAGGTCAACACCGCCCAGATCCGATCCCAGTTGGAGGACTTTTACAACACCTACGCCCATTTTAACGAGCAGACGCCGGCCTTTATCGCCGCCCGGAGCCAGGGGCTGGTCCCCCATATGGGCGTGCTGGGCATGGGGCGGGGCGAAATTGACGGGGCGAAGATGGCCCCGCCGGAGGAGTGGAGCGTCAACACCGCCGGGGCGATGAAGGCCGCCCGCACCAGTGAGCAGGAGTACGCCCAGGCCCAGGTCCGCTACTATGAAGCCCTGGCCACCGAGGCCAAGGCCGGCGAAGCCCTGATCGAGAAGCTGGCCGGAGAGATGGGCAGCGACGCCGGCATGGCCAGGGTGATCGACGAGTACGAGCAACTGGACAACCAGACCCAACGCTGGGCCGAGCAGCAGGCCGAAGCCCTGGACGGATTGGGCCAGGCCCAGGCCGAGCTGGCCCGCATCACCCAGGGGATTGAAGCCGACGCCCAGGCCGCCGTGACCAAGGCCCGCAACCAGGAAGCCCTGACCGCCGGGGACTTCGGCACATTGACCGGCAGCGGGGGCGGGGGCGGGGCAGACGCCACGATCCGAGTCACGGCCACCGCCAAGGCCGCCGACGCCTACGAGCGCATCCAGACCAGCATGAGCCAGATGGCCGTGGACGCCCAGACCATCAGCGGGGCGGAGACCAAGACCGCCGAGGCCATCAGCAAGGCCGCCACCTACTACGCCGAATTGGAGAGCGCCCGGCGCAAGGAGGAGATGGACACCCGGCAGGCGATGGCCAACGCCGAAAAATTGCTCCAGGTGGAAAAGACCAGCACCGAGGAGAAGAAGCGGGCCGCCGCCGAGCTACGCAAGGGCACGGCGGAGATCGCCAAGCAGACCCAGGCCGAAAAGACCAAGACGGAAGCGGCCAAGGCCAGCACCGTGGCCGCCCAGACCGAACTCCAGGCCCAGAAAGCGACGACCGCCGAGACCGTGGCCCAGGCCCACGTCCGCAAGCGGGCCGCCGACGCCGAATATCAAGAGCGCACCCAGGCCGCCAGAGCCGCCGCCAATATCGCCATTGAGCAAGAGCGCCGGATCACCGCCGCCACCCGGTCCGAGACCGCCGCCCGATCCCGCCTGAGCGGGATGGCCGGCAACATGGGCCGGAATCTGCTATGGGCCGGGGCCGGGGCCCTGGGGCTATATGGGATCGACGGAGCCGTCCGCACGGCCATGCAGGCGGGCAAGCAGGGCGCGGCGATGATGCAGACCGAGGAGAGCTTCCGGGGGCTGGCGGACAGGATGGAGGTGGACGCCGACCGCATGATCAAGGCGATCCAGCGGGCCAGCGGCGAGACCCTGAGCGAGATGGACGCCATCAGTTACGGGGTGCAGGTGATGGCCCAGCGCTTCGCCAGCAGTTCGGACGACATCGGCGGCGACACGGCCCTCCTGATCGAGTACGCCCGGCGGTTGTCTCAGATGGGTTTTGCCGACGCCGAGGGCAACTTCCTGGAAATTGGCGACGTTATGAGCCGCCTGATCGGTTTTACCCGTGAGGGCAACAAGGAGCTGGTTGACCAGTTCGGGCTATCCAACCAGGTGATCGCCGATTTGATGGGTGTCACCAAGGACGGCCTGGCCGGGGCGACGGGGGCCGCCACCCGCTGGGCGGGGATGTTAAAATTTGCCCAGGAGGAGATGGAGCGACTAGGCCCAGCCGCCACAAACACGGCCAGCGAGATCGCCAACAGCGAGGCCCGGATCACCGACGCCATGAACCGGATCCGAGCCAGCGCCGCCGAACCTATCGCCTTTGTGGTGGAGGTGGTGGCGGACGGGGCGGACTTCTTCAGCCAGGGCGGCAAAAATTCAGTTTTGGAGGGGAAGCTGGCCACCCTATTGGGCCAAGCCCCCGGCGCATTACAGCAGGCCGTTTTACAGCAGCAAAGCGGGTGGAATGACGGCATGAGCCGGGCCGCCGGCCTCTTCTCCAATGAGTGGCTGGCTGAGTCTATCAAGTACATTGAGGAGACGATCCCGGCGGTGGAGAACCTGACCGCCGCCTACACCGCCCTGGGCGACGAGGCCCGCATGGCCGCCGACCCCGTGGGCACCAAGCAGGCCCAACTGGAATGGGATCAGATCGTGGCCCACATGCAGGACGGCAGCCTGAGCGGGCAAGAGTTGGCCGACCGGGCCGCCGAGATGGCCTCCCAGTTGGGCGTGGCCATCAGCGGGGCCGCCGGGATG
>CAZKEX010000369.1:0-5034 GCA_964551895.1 uncultured Caldilineaceae bacterium
ACCTCCTCTCCCTGGACAGCATCGACTTCACCCCCTTCGACTATCAGATCAAGGCGGCCCGCACGGCCTTGCGCCGGTTCCGCGGACGGGGGATGCTCTCGGACGAGGTGGGCCTGGGCAAGACCATCGAGGCCGGGCTGGTGCTGAAGGAGTATCTGCTGCGCCAGATGGTGAAGCGGGTGCTGATCCTGACCCCGCCGGGGTTGGTGGAGCAGTGGCGGGAGGAGCTGGTGACCAAGTTCAAGATCACGGACTTTGTCACCAACAACGACGACGAATTCCGTGCCCTGGGCGCAGATGCCTGGCTCCACTTCCCTTTTGTAATCGCGTCCCTGGCCACGGCCCGGCGGCCCGAACACCGCAAGGTGATCACCAGCGAACTCTACGATCTGGTGATCGTGGACGAGGCCCACCACCTCAAAAACCGGGCGTCTGTGTCGTGGAAGCTGGTCAACGAGCTGCAAAAGCGCTTTATTTTGCTGCTGACCGCCACACCCGTGCAGAACAGTTTGACCGAGTTGTACAATCTGGTCACGGTACTCAAGCCCGGCCAGTTGAAGAGCCCCAAGGAATTTCAGCGGGAGTTTGTGGTGCGAGGGGACCCCCGCTTGCCCAAGAATCGTGGCCTGCTACGGGAGCTTTTGGCCGATGTGATGGTGCGCCACTCCCGGGGCCAGATCAACCTGCAACTGCCGCCCCGCCGGGCGCATACGATCCAGTTGGCCCTCCACGCCGACGAACAGGCCCTCTACACCGCCATCGCCGACCTTTCCCGGCGCATTTTGGGCGACGAGAACCAGACCAGCGCCCACCGGTTCGGCGTGCGCACCCTGCTGCGAGAGGCGGGCAGCAGCGCCGCGGCCACCCGCTCCACCCTGCGCTCTTTGGCCGAGGTGGACAAGTTGAGCGCCTATGGGGATGAACTGCGCGCCCTGGCGGACCAGGCCGATGCCGTGCAGACCAGCGCCAAGGCCGACGCCCTCACCAAACTATTGGAGGCCCAAGCGACGGCGGGTGGCGCCCAAAGCAAGGTGGTCATCTTCACCCAATTCCTGGCCACCCAACAGATGCTGGCCGACCACCTCACTCAGTCCGGCGTCGACTTCGCCCTCTATCACGGCGGGCTGACCAGCGCCCAGAAGAACCAGGCCATCCAGGATTTTACCGATCACCTGCCTGTGCTGCTCTCCACCGAGGCCGCCGGCGAGGGGCGCAACCTGCAATTTTGCCGGGTACTGGTCAATTTCGACCTGCCCTGGAACCCCCAGCGCATCGAGCAGCGGGTCGGACGCATCCACCGCATCGGCCAAACCCAGCCCGTGGACATCTTCAACCTGGCCGCCCAGGGCACCATCGAGGAGTACGTGCTGGACATCCTCGACCGCAAGCTCAACATGTTCGAGCTGGTGATCGGCGAGATGGACATGATCCTGGGCCAGCTCTCCGACGAGCGAGACTTCGAGTCCATCGTCACCGAGATCTGGAGCCAGGCCCACGACGACGCCGACCTCTCCGCCAGCATGAGCGCCCTGGGCGACAATCTGGTCAAGGCCCGGCAGGAATATCAAGAGATGAAGGAGTACGACGAGGCCCTCTTTGGCGAGGATTTTAGCGCAGAATGAGCAGCCTCACTCCCACGGCCCAGCCCCAACAAGAGCGCTTCGATCTTTCCCGCTTTGTCCTCGATTTTTTGGAAAAAGAAGGCAGTCTTGTCACACCGCCTTCTTTTGGGATCCATGAGGCGCTTTTGCCAGAGGATCTGGCGGCTTCACTCGGGGTTGATGACTTTGTGCGCCTCTCGTTCAACCCGGAACAGCCCGCGGCCCCCGACGGTCCCCTGCGCCTAAGCGTCAACCACCCCCTGGTCGAGACCATCGCCGAGCGGGTGGCGGCCCAACCGGCCAACGCCACGGCCTATATCAACGGCGTGCGTTTGCAGAAGACCGGCCTGCTGGACCTGGCCCGCAAGCAGTTCGGCTTCCCCAACGCCCGGCTGGACGGCGTGCCCAAGGTGCAGGAGGAGCGGGAACTCCACCACTACGTCCAGTTCAACTTCAAGATCACCATCATCACCGAAGAGAAGCAGGAGTCCCAGGCCGCGGTGATCATGGACCTCCAGGCCGGCCACCCGGTACCCGACCCGGACCAACTGCGTCTGTTGGCCGTCCTCGACCCCGAACCCGCCTTCGACACCCTGCTCGTCGCCCCGCCCCGCTGGGCCGACGCCGGGGAGGCCCTGGCCGACGAAACCTTGCAGGCCCTCCTGCCCCGGGCCGAAAGCGTCCTGCGGGCACAGATGGCCGACCGTTTGGACGGGGTGGCGGCCCGCATCCAGCACAATTTGGGATTGGACCTGGCCCGCATCGAGGAGTACTACGACGGTCTGGCCGGGGACATGCGCCGCCGCCGTTCCCGCCTGGCCGCGGACGAGACCGACCGTATCCAGGCCCTGGACGACAAGTTGACCGCCCTGGACGCCGAGCGGCGCAAGAAGCTGGACGATGTGCGGGGCCGCTACGCCCTGCGGGTGGAGATCGAGTTGGTCAACATCCTGCTCATGGTCCAGCCCAAGATCACCCTGCCGGTCACCATCGCCAACCGCACGGCCACCATCCGCCGCACGGTGGTCTGGGATCCCCTCTTCCATCAGTTGGAACCCCTGGTCTGCGACGTGTGCGGCCAGCCCGGCGAGGGGATGACCCTGTGTACCGGCGGCCATCTGGCCCACGAAGAGTGCCTGGCCCCCCATTGCATCGACTGCAAGCGCGCCTTCTGCCAACTGTGTGGGGATCAGATTCAGGAATGCATTGTCTGCCACCAACCGGTCTGCCGCCCCAGTCTGATCACATGCCCCACCTGTGGCCGGGGCACTTGCCAGGCCCACCAAAATCTCTGCCATGCGGCCGAGGGCCAACCGGTAGTGTTGGTGGCGGAAGTCCCCCCGCCGCCCCCGGCGAAAGCGCCTGCCCCGCCCCCCAAGCCCCCCAGCACCAAACCCGACAAAGGTCCGTCCGTTTCAACCAAAAACAAGATCAACACCGGGCAACCATCCACCAAAGCGCCCGGGCCCAAGCCGCCGCCCCCACCGACTGCCAAGGGGGCGCGCATCCATGTGGACATCTATGAGACCGAGCCAAGCGTTGCGGCCTTTGTGCTGCGCTCCAGGGATCGGGTGCTGGCCACACGGGTCTTTCAGCTCACCCCGGACGGGATCTATATCGAATGTGGCTGTGAAAAATCGCCTTGTCCGGTGGATGGGTACTATTATCGACCCTGGGCAGGTTCGGTCACGGCGCAGATTGAGGACTTCTTGCGGCAGTTATGCCAAGAGTACGGTGTCCCGGCCAAGAAGGTGACGTACCACTACAAACGCCTGCAGGAAGTGCGCAAGATCGACAAGCTGGTCCTGCCCGCCTTCTGGCACGACCCCGACCGCATTGCCCAGGCTGTCAAGGGTTTTGAGGCCATGCCCCAGTGATCGGGCCAAAATAGATCTCGCACCCACGCTCCGCGTGGGCGCGGCGGTTCGGCGCTCCTGCGCCGAGGGGCGCAGAGCGCCCATTTGCGTTCCCACGCGGAGCGTGGGAACGAGATAGGGAGTTGTGCGGTTGAAAACCGTGCCTACACCAAAGGCTGTCCGCCACTGTGCGGGCGGTCTTTTTTTTTGCGTGCAACCCATACCACATGAGAACCTGTGAGAAAAGATGAGAGATTGGTGAGAGACATTTGATAGCCCGTGAGAGAAAAATCCTGCTATGATGGCTGTGGCAGGGGAAGGGGATGGTCACAACGCCAGTGACCTGCCCGACTCCCTGTCAATGATGTCAGCGCTGGCAGGAATTGTTCAACCGTACCCAACTTAGCTCCGTGGGAGAAGCACGTGTACCGCCTCGGCGGTGGGATCCCGGAACTCATCGAGCTCCTTTTCAAAAGGAGTCAACCTGATGAGCGCGCTTGGTTTGCTATGGACCGCACTTTCTCTGATCTTGGGCGGCTTTCCGCCCTTCTCTTTGTCAACCGTCTCTGCTCTGTCTGAACCCGAAGGGGCGATCTTCGCTGTTGCCGGCGGGCCATCGGACGGCCATTGCGGGTAGTGCAACCCTGCAACCACGAATTGCACGAATTACACGAATTTAGGCGAGAGAAATTCGTGTAATTCGTGTAATTCGTGGTTGCCAGAACAAACGTGCGTTTTGCCTCTTGACATCGCACGTTTGTTCGGGTATACTTGGGAAAAGTTGGGAAACAAACGTTCTTATTTGGGATAGTTTGGTCTCAACTTGGGAAACCTATCGTCCCTTCTTTTCCATCTAACCCACCTGGAGCCGCCTTATGTCTGCCGATCTCACCCTATCTGACCGCCAGGAGTCGATCCTGGTCTACATCATCCGCTATTTGCGGGAGAACAAGATCCCCCCCTCCATCCGCAACATCGGGGAGGCCGTGGGCATCTCCAGCACCTCTGTGGTCAACTATAACCTGACCAAGTTGCAGGATATGGGGCTGATCGACCGCACGCCCGAGGTGAGCCGGGGGCTTAGTGTCAATTTCGAACAGGTGGAGCGTGTGCTCTCCGGGCTGTTGGCCAACAACGGCAGCCCCACTGGCCTGATCCGGGTGCCGGTCTTTGGCCACATCCAGGCCGGTCTGCCGGTGGATGTGCCCGATGTGCGCAACTGGCAGACCGCGGAGGAGTGGGTGCAGTTGACCGCCGAGATGTTCGGCGATCCCAGCCGCCTCTTCGCCCTCAAGGTGCAGGGAGACTCCATGAAGGACGCCGCGGTGCAGGACGGGGACATTATTATCCTGCGCCATCAAGAGAGCGCCAACAACGGAGACATGGTGGCCGCCTGGCTGGAGGGGGACGACGAGACGACCCTCAAATTCCTCAACAAAAAGGGCGACACCGTGGAGCTGCTCCCGGCCAACTCGGACTATCAGCCCATCGTGCGCCCGGCAGACCAAGTGCGCATCAGCGGCAAAGTGGTGTCGGTGATTCGGTATATGAATTAGGGGGATCGGGGACTGGGGATC
>CAZKEX010000370.1:0-5031 GCA_964551895.1 uncultured Caldilineaceae bacterium
TCCGTGACCGGGCTAGAGCGCGACAAACTGTAGATCTCAATCTAATCTGAGTTTAGCTTGATTGCAACACCCGGCGGGCGATCACCAGACGCAGGATCTCGCTGGTGCCCTCGCCGATGGCCATCAGCCGGTTGTCGCGATAGATGCGCTCCACGGGATATTCCCGGCTGTAGCCGGCCCCGCCGTGGATCTGGATAGCCTGGAAGCAGGCCCGTTCCGACGCCTCGGAGGCGAAGAGCTTGGCCATTGCCGCCTCTTTGCTGAAGGGTCGGCCGGCGTCCTTCAGGACAGCGGCCCGATAGATCAGCAGTCGGGCGGCGTCCAACTCTGTGGCCATGTCGGCCAGCTTGAACTGGATGGCCTGGAAATCGGCGATGGCGCTGCCAAAGGCCCGGCGCTCTTGGGCATAGGCCAGGGCCGCCTCGTAGGCCGCCCGGCCCAAGCCCAGGGCGCAGGCGGCGATGCTGATGCGTCCACCGTCCAGGGTTTTCATAAATTGGATGAAGCCGTCGTTGACCTCTCCCAGCAGATTTTCGGCGGGAACCCGGCACTCCTCAAAGAAAAGCTGGCTGGTGATGGAGCCTTTCAGCCCCATCTTCGGCTCGTCCTTGCCTGGGGTGAAGCCGGGTGTCCCCCGCTCCACAATAAAATTGGAGATACCCCGCCCCCCCTTGCTGGGATCGGTCACCGCGGCCACGATCACCACATCGGCCATGGAGCCGGAGGTGATCCACATCTTCTGGCCGTTGATCACCCACCCGGCGTCGTCTCCGCTGCCATCCCGCACGGCCCGGGTCAGCAGCCCCGCCGCGTCCGAGCCGGACTGGGGTTCGGTGAGGCCAAAGGCCCCCATGCCCCCACCGGAGGCCAGATGGGTCAGGTGCTTCTGTTTTTGGGCCTCCGTGCCAAACCAGAGCAGGGGCATACAGGCCAGGGAGGTGTGGGCCGCATAGGTGAGGGCGGTGGAGCCGCAGGCCGCGGCCAACTCCTCCACGGCCAGGGCATAGCTCACCGTGTCCGCGCCCACCCCGGCATACTCCTCCGGCACGGGCAGACCCATAAAGCCCAACCCAGCCATCTTGCGGAAGGTCTCGGCGGGGAACTCGCCGCTCTCGTCCGTGTGCTGGGCCAAGGGCGCCACCTGGGCCTGGGCAAACTTACGCACAGCGTCCCGAATCATTCGTTGCTCTTCATTGAGTTCGAAGTTCATAGTGGGTCCTCCGAGTTGCGAGAGATAGAGGTAGAGATAGAGATAGAGATAGAGATTGGGAGATTGGGAGATTGGGAGATTGGGAGATTGGGAGATTAGCCGATCACCTTGTCACCTTGTCACCTTGTCACCCCTTCGCCTCCACCTGGGCGGCCTGCACCGCGGTCAGGGCGATGGTGTAGACGATGTCGTCGATCAGCGCGCCCCGGCTGAGGTCGTTGACCGGTTTGCGCAGGCCCTGGAGCATGGGGCCGACGCTGATCACGTTGGCGCTGCGCTGGACGGCTTTGTAGGTGGTGTTGCCTGTGTTCAGATCCGGGAAGATGAAGACCGTGGCCTGGCCGGCCACGGGGCTGTCCGGGGCCTTGGTCTTGCCCACGGATTCGATGGCCGCGGCGTCGTATTGCAGGGGGCCGTCGATGATCAGATCCGGACGCAGGGCCTTGGCCAGGTGTGTGGCCTCTCGGACTTTTTTCACTTCGCTGCCCATGCCCGAGCTGCCCGTGCTATAGCTGATCATGGCCACCTTGGGGGTGATGCCAAAGGCCTTGGCCGAGTCCGCGCTCTGGATGGCGATGTCGGCCAGCTCTTCGGCGTTGGGGTTGGGGTTGACCGCGCAGTCGCCATAGACCAGCACCTGCTCTGGCAAGAGCATGAAGAAGACGGACGAGACCAGCTTGGCGTCCGGCGCGGTCTTGATCAGTTGCAGGGCCGGGCGGATGGTGTTGGCCGTGGTATGGACGGCCCCGGAGACCAGGCCGTCCACCTCGCCCAGGGCCAGCATCATGGTGCCCAGCACCACGTTGTCCTCCAAATGTTCGGTGGCCAGGGGAATGTTCATGCCCTTGTGTTTGCGGGCCTCAACCAGGGCATCCACATAGTTTCCGCGAATCTCCGCCGGATCCAGGATCTCCACCCCTTCGGTGAAGACAGCCCCGGTCGCCTCTGCCACCCGCATGATCTCCTCTCGATCGCCCAGGAGTACACAGCGGGCAATGCCCCGTTGGGCACAGTTGGCCGCGGCCTGGATGGTGCGGGGCTCGTTGCCCTCGGGCAGGATGATGCGCTTGTTGGCCCGGCGGGCATTCTGGGCCAAGGCATAGCGGAAGGCCGGCGGCGAGAGACGCAGCGCCCGATCCGCGGCCAGATGCACCCGCAGCCATTCGCTGTCGATGCGCCGGGCCACGGTGTTCATCACCAGTTCGATACGATCCACATCGTCCAGGGGCACCTCGGTGTTGAGCCGGTTTAGGCGAGCCGACGTCTGGTACGTGTCCGTGTCCACAATCATCACGGGCAAGCTTTCAAGGGCTCGCTCGCACAGCCTGGCCAACCGTTGATCGGGATAGAGACCGCTGGTGAGCAGAATGCCGGCCAGGGGCACCCCGTTGAGGGCGGCGATGCTGGCGGCCAACAGGACGTCATCCCGGTCCCCTGGGGTGACGATCAGCACGTTGGGGCGCAGGGCCGCGGTCATGTTGGGCACTGTGCGGGCGCAGACGGCGATGCTGTGTACCCGGCGTCTTTCAATGTCGCCCCGGTTGATCACGTTGGCCCGCAAATGTTGCGCCACATCCGACGTGCGGGGAGCCACCATATCCTGTTCAAAGGGGATGGTCCCCAACAGGCGGAAATTGCCGTTCTGGAAAACCTTGCACTGCTGGCGGATGATCTGTTCCTGGTCAAATTTGTCAGTTGACCGCTCATAGATCATGGTGTTGAAGCCGCCCAGGGGTTCCACCTCCACCCCGCGATCCGTGGGCATGTTGATCTTGTTGACGATGCCCCCCAGCACCTTGGGGTGGTGGATGCCGCCAAAGAGCGAGGCGGCCATCTCGATGCGCTCATCCAACTGGGCTGTATTGCCCCGCTCCAGCGCGGCGACCAGGATGATCTCGGCGTCCAAGGTGCTGGCGATCTCGGCGTTCAACTGGTCTGCATAGGATTGGGTCAGGGTGGGGACCAGCCCTTCCACAATCACCACATCCGCGCCGGCGGCCACGGCGTGATAGCGCTCCACCACCTCTTCCATCAACTGGTCGTGGCTGTCCCCGCTGATCAACTCCTGGGCGCGGCTCAGGTCGATGGGTGTCGGCGGGTCCAGGGGCATGGTCTTGCTGATGAAGAGGGAGGAGCGATCTGGCCCCTTGTCCGTGGCGTGGGGCTGGGCGATGGGCTTGCAAAAGCGCACCCGCAGACCGATCCGGTCCAACGCCCGCACCAAGCCAATGCTGACCGAAGTCAACCCTACCCCCGACCCAGTGGGGGCGAGAAAGAGGGTACGAATGGTGTTTTCTGACATGCGTGATTCCTTTTTTAGTGAATATCGTGTGTCGTGTATCGAGTATTACTCGATTAATTTTGCTGTATCCTGGGCGATCATCAACTCCTCGTCTGTGGGGACGACAAGGGCCACGGGGCCAGCGGGCTGGGTGACGACGCCGTGGGCGCCTCGGGGCAGGCTGTCGTTGGCCGCAGGATCCACATGGAACCCAAGGACGGCCAGATGCCCCAAGGTTTTAGCCCGTACCACAGGGCTATTCTCGCCAATCCCGCCGGTAAAGATCAGGGCATCAATTCTCCCCAACCCCACGGCCATGCCGGCGATCTGCTTGGCCAGGCGATAGCAGAAGACCTCCAACGCCATGATGGCCCGCTCGTGGCCCTCTGCCGCGGCGTCTTCCAGGGTGCGCAGGTCGTTGCTGAGGCCAGAAAGACCCAACATGCCGCTCTGCTTGTTGAGGACGTCGGTGATCTGGTCCAGGGTCAACCCCAAGGCCCCGGCCAAAAAGCTGTGCAGACCAGGGTCCACATCCCCGCTGCGGGTGCCCATGACTAGGCCTTCCAGGGGGGTGAGGCCCATTGTGGTGTCCACGCTCTGGCCGTTGAGGACCGCGGCCGCGCTGCACCCGTTGCCCAAATGGGCGCTGATCAGGGCGCATTCGGCGTAGGGTTTGCCCAGAAGTTGGGCGGCTTTTTGGGTGACATAGCGATGGCTGGTGCCGTGGAAGCCATATCGACGCACGCCAAGCTCTATGTAGTAGGCATAGGGGACGGCGTAGAGATAGGCGTGACGGGGTAAGGTCTGGTGGAAGGCGGTGTCAAAAACGGCCACCTGGGGCAGGTCCGGGAAGAGGGCCTGGGCCGAACGGATGCCCAGGAGGTTGGCCGGGTTGTGGAGGGGGGCCAGATGGGTACACGCCTCGACCGCGGCCAACACACTCTCGTCGATCAGGATGGAGGCGGCAAATGCCTCACCCCCATGCACCACCCTGTGGCCGATGCCCCCCAGCCGGACGGCCACAGGTTCGCCGTAGCGGGCCTGGGCCACCTCCTCCAGCCGGGCGCTGATGTGGCGCATGGCGGTCTCGTGGTCCGCGCCGGGGATGGGGCCGCTGTCCTTTTGGCCATCCACCCGCCAACTGAGCTGGGCCTCCGGGCTGCCCAGCCGCTCGGCCAGGCCAGAGACGATCTGCTCGCCCTTTTTTTCGCCATCGGCCGTGTCGATCAGGGCAAACTTGAGGGACGAGCTGCCGCAATTGATCACCAACACTTGGGTCTTTGCCATCGCTGAACTCCGCTTCGTTTTGTTGATTTTGGTCGTGGATTCTTTTCGCACCGCGTCATGTATTATACATGAAATCCATATTTTGGGTGGAATGGGCGAGGGGCGAGTTGCGAGGGGCGAGACGGGGAGACGGGGAGACAAGGAGACAAGGAGATAAGGAGACAAGGAGATTGGGAGATTGGGAGATTGGGAGATTTCATCCCCAATCCCCGATCCCCGATCCCCGATCCCCGATCCCCGATCCCCGATCCCC
>CAZKEX010000371.1:0-4976 GCA_964551895.1 uncultured Caldilineaceae bacterium
CGGTCACGGACCGGGCTAGAGCACGGAAAAGTGTAGATCCCAATCTAATCTGGGTCTAGCTGTGACGAACCATGCCCACCGATCTATTCGCCGGTCTCCAATAGGGATCGAGGGCTATCGTCCCGGCTCAAGTCCGGCGGACGGCAGGGGAACCAGACGCTGAACCGGCTGCCGACACCCAGTTGGCTCTCGACTTCCACCCTGCCGCCGTGCATTTGGGCCATGCGGTGGACCAGCGCCAGCCCCAAACCAGTCCCATTGTAGTGGCGGTTCAGGCTGCTGTCCAACTGTGCAAAGGGTTGGAAGAGGCGGGGCAAGTTCTCCGGGGCAATGCCGATACCCGTATCCCACACATGGAAGCACACGCCAGTGCCCGGGGAATCATAGGTCACCTCCAGGCCGATTTCGCCCCCTTCCGGGGTGAACTTTACAGCATTGCTGAGCAGGTTGACCAGGATCTGTCTGAGACGCCGCTCGTCCGCCCATATGGGCGTGGCGCCCTGCTGCACAGCCTCCGCCACGTCAACGGTGATCTTGATCTGCCGTTCCAACGCTTTATGATGCACAAATTGCAGGCTGCCCCGGCAGATCGAGGGGATGTGTACCCGCTCCAAGTAGATTTCAGCCTGTCCCGCCTCGATCCGAGAGAAATCCAGGATATCGTTGATCAGCGCCAAGAGATGGCGGCCACTCTCCTGCACAACCTGGATCGGATAGTGTTGTTCCTGGACAACAGGGCCATAGATCTCTTCCAGAAGCGACTCGGACATGCCCAGGATGGCGTTGAGGGGGGTGCGCAGTTCATGGCTCATGCTGGCCAGGAAATCGTCCTTGAGCTGGGCGGCCCGGGCCAGTTCGTGGTTGGCCTGTTGCAAGGTTTCGTACAGCTGCACGTTGGTCACAGCCAGCGCCCCCCGGCGGGCCAGGGCAAACAGAAAGGCCATCTCCGCCGAGGAGAACTGGCGCACATTCCTGTGCAACACATACAGCACGCCCACCACCTCATCCTGGGCCACCAGGGGCACCCCGGCAAAGGCGCGCAGCCCAGCCTTGGCCATCATCGGGTTCAGCGGCAGGGGCAGGGTGGAAAGCGTGGCCGGGTCTTCCAGATCCGTCACCACCAAGGGTTGGTGATGGGCGGCGATCCAGCGTGTGGCCCCACCGTCTTGACCCACCCATGCCATCGTCTTCTCAACAGGAGACAGGCTGGGGGTGGCGGCAATGGTGGCAAAGCGATCCGTCTCCATGTCTCGCAGCAGCACGCAGGCCCCGGTGGCGCCCAGGACCTCAGCGGCCAATGCCACCATGCGGTTGAGTACGCCGGCCAGATCGCCCGGCTGGCCGATGTTGGGTTCGATGCTGGCCAAAGCAGCCTCCCGGACATACTGGATCTCCAGTTCGGTGGTGCGTTCCTCCACCCGGCGAGTCAGGGAGCGTCGCTCGTCGGCCAGGGCATCCTGGGCCTGCTTGTGACCCGTGATGTTGCGCACAAAGATGGAGACCCCTTGAATACGGCCATCCCCCCCGATGATCGGGTTGAAGCTGGTTTCCAGGGTGGCCTCTTCACCGCCCACTGTGTGGTGAAATTCCTCGGTGATCGCTTCCCCCATCATGGCCCTGGCGCCGGTGCGTTGCCACAACACGCGCACGGCGTCGGGCAGATCTTTGGGGCAGGCGTCCTGATCTCGATCCAGGTTGACGCCATAGACCTCGAACAGCGTGCGCTTGAAGACCGAATTGGCCACCAAGACCCGTCCTCGCCGGTCAATAGAGGCGATGCCATCTTGGGTGTGCTCCATGACGGCCAGCAGATTGGCCTGACTGTCCCGCAGGACCTCTTCGGTCTGTGCCATCTCGTCCAGCCCAGCAGTCTGGGCGGGCACAGCGCCCGGGGCCACAGCCGGCGCGCCGCGGCCGATCTGTCGGATCAAGAGCAGGCTGCCAAGGGTCAAGAGCAGTCCCAGTCCACCACCTTGAACCGCTACGATCCACCGGGCCTGTGGGGAAACGTGGGGCAGAGTCAAGAGCAAGCCAACCAACACAGTCAGGGGCACAAAGATCACGGCCAAGGAGGTGCCGATCCCGCGCCGGGACCAGAATCCTGAAGAAAAGATGACCACCGGAGGTACTGTGCGCTGCGTCATAGGTGAATCTTTCACAATTCGATTGAACTACAGAGCTTCGAGGCCACAGTGTTTGGGACCCGGTCATGGCTCTCCTGCGAAAACTAATAGTTCACCGCAAAGTCGCAAAGGACGCAAAGAAAAACAAGATTTCTCTTCTCGATTTTTCTTAAAACCTTTGCGTCCTTTGCGACTTTGCGGTGAAAATCAGCTTTTTGCAGTACAGTCATGCATGGCGGTCACAGCACTGTGGGATTGGCAACAATAGCATTACCCATCTTACTCCCATTGACCTACCCTGTCCTCCTATAATTGGCCGATCAATACCCTAGCCGACTGTCCAGGATCGATCCTAGCGCAAGTATAGCCAGAGGAGAGATGGCGGCGTATGCATAAATGTGCGTACGCCGCCAACTCTCCTCTGGCTATACCTTTGTTCTATCCCTCTGTTCTATACCTTTGTTCTATCCCTCTGTTCTATCACCCAACCCAAAGTCGCTGATCAGGCCTTGCCCAGAACCGCGGCGAGCAGGGCCATGCGAATATACATGCCGTTGCGCATTTGGCGGAAATAGGCCGCCCGGGGGTCGCTGTCCACCGTATAGGCGATCTCCCCCACCCGGGGCAGGGGGTGCATGACGATCATGTTGGCTTTGGCCCTGGCCATCAGGGCTTCATCCACCACATAGAAATCTTTGACCCGCTCATACTCGTCCAGATCCGTAAAGCGCTCTTTCTGCACACGGGTCACATAGAGTACATCCGCGTTCGCCACCACAGGTTGCACATCCTCGATCTCCGTGAAGCTGCGGCCAGACGCGGCCACCAGATCGATCACATCCTTGGGCATGCGCAGATTTTCCGGGCTGACAAAGCTGAACGTAACATCATAGTTGATCAACAGCTTGGTCAGGCTATGCACTGTGCGCCCATATTTCAGGTCGCCCACCATGACCACCTTTAGGCCGTTGATCCGCTCCAACTCTTGGCTGATGGTGAAAAAGTCCAACAGGGCCTGGGTGGGGTGCTCGCCCACACCATCGCCAGCGTTGATCACGGGGATCTCCGCGTAGTGGGCAGCCGTGGCCGCGGCCCCCATCTCTGGGTGGCGCAGGACGATGACATCGCTGTAACATTCCAGGGTGCGCACGGTGTCGGGCAGGCTCTCGCCCTTGCTGACCGAGCTGTATTGAACCTGGTTGATGGGGATCACCTGGCCGCCCAGACGCAGCATGGCCGCCATGAAGCTGGAGCTGGTGCGGGTGCTGGGTTCATAGAAGAGATTGGACAGGATCTTGCCGTTGAGCAGATCCGCGCTGCCAAAGCGCTCCACCAGAATCCGCATCTCGTGGCCCACTTCGATGATATACTCCAACTTGGCCTGATCAAACTGGCTGACGCTGAGGATGTCCTGTCCATAAAAACCATTGCCGTGATGGTCCGAGGGCAAGACGGTAGATCTCTTTTGTTTTACCATAATTTTGTCTCCATTTGATTGTCTAAGTACACAAAAAACCGACGAGAAGTACTTCCTCGTCGGTCAAAACAACAGATCAATTTGGGGCAAATAAGACTTTGCCCGATCCTGGCTGGGCCAGGATCGCCCCGTTTTCGTAGACAACGTTCCCCCGCAACAGGACCCGCTGCACCCGGCCAAAGAGCCGCATATCCGCAAAGGGGGTCCACCCCACACGGGTCAACATGGCCTCGTCTGTGACGGTGAACCCAGCATCCACATCCACCTCCACCCACGTGTCGGGCTGGGCGGGCAGTCCATAGATACGCCGGGGGTTGTCCACACACCGGGCCACCACATCGTCCAAAGTGAGCCGTCCATCATGCACGGCGGTGAGCAAGAGGGGGAGCAGGGTCTGCACGCCGGGGACGCCGGGGGGCGGGGGGTCCAGGCTCTTTTCGGCCAGGGTGTGGGGGGCGTGGTCCGTGGCGAAGATGTCTACCACGGCCAGGTTCTCCCACAGGGCGGCCACATCGTCCGGGCTGGTCAGCCGGGGACGCATGTCGCCCCGGGCGCCCAGGCGGGGCAGATCCTCGGCGCTGAGAAAGAGGTGATGGGGCGTCACCTCCGCGGTGACGGCGTGGCCCCGCTCCTTGGCCCGGCGGATCAGTTCGATCTCGCTGCGCCGGCTGACATGGACAACATGCAGGGGGACGGCGTAGAGGTGGGCCAGGTTGAGGCAGACGGGCAGCATCAGCTCCTCGGCGTGGACGGCCACCGGCCCGATAC
The DNA here is from genome assembly GCA_964551895.1 of uncultured Caldilineaceae bacterium. GTDB lineage: Bacteria > Chloroflexota > Anaerolineae > Caldilineales > Caldilineaceae > JAGNDO01. The sequence goes on from CAZKEX010000371.1 coordinate 4,369, forward strand.
CCGTGGGGTTGGCCGGGCTACGATAGCCCACCTCGTCTGCCTTCTCGGCCCAGGTGCGGAAGAGACGGTGCAGCAGGCTCAGTTCGTCGATACGCAGGCTGCCGAAGGTGTCGCTGACATAGATCTTGAGACCGCAGGCCTGTTGGGCCCCGGGCAGATAGGCATCCACATGGGTGTTGGTGGCCCCCACAAAGAGGCCCACATCGCACAACGTCTTGGCCGCGGCCAGGGCGATCTTCTCGGCCAAGAGGGTCGGCGTGGCCGTGGGCGGCAGGGTGTTGGGCATATCCAACAAAGTCGTGACGCCCCCGGCCAAGGCGGCCGCCGTCCCGCTGGCAAAGTCTTCCTTTTGGGGATACCCTGGCTCCCGCAGATGCACATGGACATCCACCAGGCCGGGCAGGGTGATCACAGTCATGCTCGTCTGCCTTCCGGTATGCCGCCCATTGGCCATTCATTGACCAGAATTGGCGGCGATTTTGAACGCGGCTCAAACTTTCCTAATTTTAGTGACTTCTGGCGGAATGGCAAATCTTGGGGCTAAAGGAATTCAAAAAGGTATGTTCAAAGTGAATCGGCGGGGCTCGCACCTCTTGGTGCGAGCCCCG
>CAZKEX010000372.1:0-2931 GCA_964551895.1 uncultured Caldilineaceae bacterium
CCGCACGGCTGACCCGTCTCCACGTCATAGGCCACCAATTCCGGCCACCCCAGCCGATAGCCCCGGTCCAGATGGCGCAGGACCAACGTCCGGCTCTCCGGCTGCCAGTTGACCCCGGCCCGCTCCGCCACCCGCTCAGGCCGCCGGGTGCGCAGGCTGTCCCGTAGCTCTTCGAGTTTTGGCTCAAAGCTCTCCGCCCAGGCGATGCGGCCCGTGGGTTTGGCTAGGGTTGGGTTGCGGTTGAAGACGGTTTGGGTCATAGTTGGTTTAGCGAATCACCGCCGCCACACTCGGAAAGCGTTCGATCTCCGTGTGGGGGAGAAACAAGGCCGACATGAAATTATCATAAAAACTATTGTCCGCCGAGAGTTCCAAATAGGTCATCATGCCCGCTGCCCCGGTGACCCGTTGCCGGTATTCTCGGTTGAGCAGGGCCAGGGTGGCGCCCCGAGCCGAGGTGTTGCCGAGAAATTGGAATCGATCCCAGGGCAGGTCGGGGAGCAGGCCGATCTGGACGGCTTTTTCGATGTTGATGTATTGGCCAAAAGCGCCGCCGATCAGCATTTGCTCCACGTCGGCCAGATCCACGCCCACGCTTTGGCAGAGGACCGTGTACCCGGCGTAGATGGCGGCCTTGGCCCGTAGCAGGTTATCGATGTCCACTTTGGTGATCACGATGTCCCGGCCATGTTCGGTGGTGTCCGCCCAGGCCACCACATATTCGGGGCCGTGATCCCCGACACGGGTGCGGGTCGTGGGCAAATCCAGGTGGATGTTGCCGCTGCGGTCCACCACGCCGGTGATGAAGAGTTCGGCCAGCAACGAGATCAGCCCGGAGCCACACAGGCCCAGGGGCGCGCCGCCGCCGATCACCCGGATGGTCGGTTCGTGGGTTTCGCCGTTGATCCAGATCTCTTCGATGGCCCCGGTGGTGGCCCGCATGCCGTCCCCCACGCCAGCGCCCTCGAAGGCCGGCCCGGCAGAGCAGGCGCAGGTGATCAGCCATTCCCGATTGCCCAAGACCATCTCGCCGTTGGTGCCCACGTCCATGAAGAGGGTGAGCTTCTCCGTCTCCATCAACCCGGCGCTGACCACCCCGGCGCTGATGTCTGCGCCCACGTAGCTGGCCACACCGGGCAGGCAGTCCACCCTGGCGTTGGGGTGGATGGAGAGCTCCACATCCCCGGCCCGCATGGGCGGCGGCTGGTTCACCCCGGTGATGAAGGGCGACAGCCGGATGCTCTCCGGCGGCAGGCCCAGGAAGAGGTGGATCATGGTGCTGTTGCCGGCCACCGTGGCTCGATAGATGTCGTCGATCTCGGCCTTGGCCCGGCGTGCGGCCTGAGCCAGTAGCCGGTTCAATGTGCCCAGGACCAGGGTTTGCAGTTCGCCCAGGCCATCCCGTCCGTTGCCGTTCTTCCCGGCATAGATGATGCGGGAGATCACATCCTCGCCCCGCACCACCTGGCCGTTGTAGTCCACAGCTTGCGCAAGGATCTTGCCCGAGAGCAGGTCCACCACATAGACCACATTGCTGGTCGTGCCGATGTCGATGGCCGCGCCCAGCAGTCGCTCTGTGCGGTCGCCGGGCAGGAGGTCCACCAGCCGGGCCGGGCCATTTTCTTCGTCCTGTTCCAAAATGGCCGTAACCTGCCAATCCGCCTCCCGCAATACCTTGCCCAGTTTGCGTAGGGTGGAGAGTTCGGGCGTGATGGGGTCAACCCCATGTTCCCGGCGCAAGGCCCGGGCCAGACGAGACCAGTCGTCGGTCTGGTCGTCCATGCTGGGGGGATCGAGATGGACGAAGCGGGCCTGCATGGGCTGTTGGCGGCGAGGGTCGTAGTCGAAGGGCAGGACCCAATCCGCCACCGTGCGGTCCGTGGTCAGCCGCCGCTCGATCTTCTCCTGGGGCGGAATGGTAATGTGGGCGTCGCCCTCGATCACCGTCTGGCAGGCCAACGCATAGCCGGCGGCCACATCTGCCGTGGAGAGGCGCAGGGTGGAGCGGCGGCGCACAGGACTGTTGCCGTTTTTCCCGGCATCGTCCACCAGTACGGCGCAGCGTCCGCACCGGCCCTGGCCGCCGCAGGGCATGTTGAGATGGATCCCCGCCTCGTGCGCGGCCTCATGGACCAACGTCCCGCTGGGGACGGTGAGGGGGGTGTTTTTGGGTTGGAAGGTGATGGTGCAATTTGTCATGATTGGGTTCCGAATGAGTAAGGAGTAACGAGTAAACGTGGAGACTCACAATCCCACGCTTACTTCATTACTCCTTACTCATTGCCTCTCCTACGCTTTGACCTTCAAATACCCGGGCAGATCCACCGCTTCCCGGGGACCGACCTTGATGTCCCAGCCGGGCAGTTCCTCTTCCAGCTCGCCGGAGAGGACGGCCACCTGGCCGGGGATGACGATGCGCTTGTGGTCGATCTTGCCTTCGATGCCCGTGGTCTTCACCGCCTTGGCGATGGTGGAGGCGTCAAACTTGCCCGCAGCCCAGGCCGTGAGCACGCTCATGCCTTCGGCGTCGGCCACCAGCAGCCAGCCGGGCAGACCGGAGCTTTCGATCTCGTTGGCCACACTGAAGTAGGTGATGGAGAAGTTGGTGGTGACCATCACCGGGTCGCTGGGGGTGGGATCGTGGATCTCGTAGAGGCCGGGCTGCACCTGGATGGGCTTCTGCGGGTCGGTGAAGATGTTGGCCCGCAGCACCAGCAGCGGATAGGCCAGGGCCGGGCTGAACTGGTCCAGCACCACAAAGCCGGCATATTTGGCGATAAGCTGGGCGGCCAGGGCAGCCTCGTCCGCGGGATCTTCCACCCCTTCACCCGGAAAAGCGATGGTGGGGAAGCCCACGTCCTTGGCCGCGTGCTTGAGGGCCAGCCGCCGGATCTGGGTTTCAGCCGCCAAGGAGCCGCAAAAATCACGGCG
>CAZKEX010000372.1:3031-4944 GCA_964551895.1 uncultured Caldilineaceae bacterium
GTTGACCTCCCGCACGGCGGCCACGCAGGCGGCAAACGCGGCGGCATCGCCGCTGTCGCACTGGACCGCCATGCCGTCGAAGGCCAGATCCATGCCAACGTAGTCCACGGAATAGTCGGCCACGGCTTTGGCCGTCGCCTTGACCTCGTCCAGGGGCTGACTGTCCCGCACCCGCACGAAGAGACCGGTTTGGTTGAAGAATTTCTTTTCGTGGCGGAAGAGGACGGTCTCGTTGCCCACGGCCATCTTGCTGCCGTTGCTGCGCATGTTGATCAGGCGGATGGGCGGCGCGGCCGCGGCTTCCAATTGGACTTTGGCCTCGTCGCTCACGTACGGGCAGGCGGCCAGTTCCGCCTGCTTGGCCGCCAATTTCATGGCAAAGGCCAAGCAGGTGGGATAATTGCACTCCTTGCAGTTGGTCTGCGGGAGCAGTTTGTAGATTTGAAGACCGGAAAGTGCCATTTTGGTTGCTCCTGTTTTGGGCGTTGCGAGTTGCGGGTTGCGAGATATGGGATGTTTATGCGGGGTGCGGCCAACTCATAACTCGCAACCCGCATCTCGCATTCCTATGCCAAAACCATCTCCCGCTCCGGCTCCGTCATCAGCGCGCTGAGGGTGCGGTGCAGGCGGGTCAGGGATTCCGGATGGCGGACGGCGACGATGTCTGCGCCGGATTCAAAGAGGGCGGTGGCGGTGATGACTTCCCAGTTCAGCGCCCGCTCCAGCCAGTCGCCCCAGGCTTCGGGAATGCCCTGGCCAACCTTGGCCTCCTTGGTCTTCCACGCCTCTTCGCCCACGGTCACAAGCATGGGCTGCTGGGTCATGCTGTCCCCTTGCAGGGCGGCCATGCGCAGACGCTCCATGACCGAATAGCCGTACTCGATGCCGTAGCCCAACGCGCCCGTGGACGGATCCATCATGATGCGGTCCAGGGGCATGCCCATGTCGTGGATCAGAATGATCAACTGTTTGGAGAGGTTGACATCCATAGGCGTACGGCTGTTGATCAGGTGGCCGTGGGCCAGGGCCGCGGCCACAATGGTGCGATAGTTTTTGTCTTCGCACACGCCCAGCAGCAGGCGCTCGCCCTTGGCCGCCTCGGCCACGGGGACCATCAACTCGTTGTCCTTGTCCGCCTGGCCGGGGCCGAAGACGGCCAGGGGCAGACCCGTGGCTCCCAGCACGGAACGCACGGCCTTCACCCCGCTCTCCGGCGTGTCGGCCAGGGTGAGGGTGAGGACGATCAGGTCCGCGCCGGCGGTTTCGGCGGCCTCGGCCCAGGCGGCCGGGTCGTTCATGGCATCGCCCCAGGCTTCGGTCAGCAGAGGCGACCAATCCTCGGGCTTCTGGCTTTTGATCTCCACGGCCATCAGCGGTTTGTGGGGAATCTGGCCGTCAAAATGCAAAAAAGGCAGGGTCGTCTCCCCGCCCACGGTCAGGGTGTGGGAGCGGCTGCCGCCCTGCGCTGCCGTCGCGCCCAGCACAACCTCCCGCACCTTTCCGGTCCATTTTTCTTTGGGAATCTGTAATGGCATAGATCGTGTACTCCTCGTTTTGGATGAGTGGGTGAGAGATTGGGAGATTGGGAGATTGGGAGATTGAGAGATTGGCGGTGTCGACCCACCCAATCTCCTAATCTCTCAATCTCCCAATCTCATCCCCAAATCAACAAATCAACCAATCAACATCTTTTTATCAGAAGATCGGGTCCATCATCAACGCCGGATGTTCCTTCTCCAGCAAGAACGCGGTGAGGGTTTCCACGTCTGTGGCCACCCGCTCGTCGGCGATCTTGTCGATCAGATCGGGATCGCCTTCCCGCACGGCCACCTCGGCCAACTCAGCCGCCATGCTTTCCTTGAGATAGCTGGACATCCACACGATGCGAGGGAAGCCGCCGTCCGCGGAGATGA
>CAZKEX010000373.1:0-3686 GCA_964551895.1 uncultured Caldilineaceae bacterium
AACCATGTCATGGTCCAGCAGATCGGTGAAAGACCAGCCATGCACCGTGCCTGTATATTGCCCGTCGATCACCTGTACCTCGATCTCTGGGGCCTCGTTGTCAAAGAGGCCCACATTTGTGTGCAAGCCCACCCGGATGGGCACGGGCAAGTTGACCCCATTGCCATCCACCACGCTGAGGACAAAAGACAATGACTGATCTTCCGCGCTCAACTCCTGCGCGGTGGAGAGGCTGAGGCGCAAGGGGGCCGCGTAGACATAGACCGGCAGGCTGACCGATGCCTGGCCGATGGAGCCATCTAAAATGTACATGCCCGGGGTGATGGGCGCAGTGAGCGTGATGGTATTTGTGGCCGCCGGGCCGGTCAAAAACGCGCCGCTCAACAGGATCTGGCTCTCCCCCTCGGCGTGAAGCCCATAGGCCATCACCCCGCCCTGGACAGGCTGGGCGTCCGGGCCAGCGCTGACGGCCACCTGGATCTCCCCCGTCCCCCCGGCGGGCAGTAGATTGTCGCCCCCCGCGGCCATCTCCACCCCGGATGAGGCAGCGGACAGAGCCGCCAGCACATCGATCCGGCCATCGCCCACATAGTTGTCCTGGCCCGGGTAGTTGATGGCGTTGACATCCTGCGCGGTGGCACGGATCAGGTCGGTTAACTGGACCAGGGTGAGGTCCGGGCGCAGACTGAGCAGCAGCCCGGCCAGGGCGGAGACGTGGGGGGTGGCCATGCTGGTGCCGCTGTTCATATAGTAGCTGTTGTTTTTATAGGTGCTGAGAATGAGCGAACCGGGCGCGCCCACATCAATGGCCTCGCCAAAGTTGCTAAACAGGGTCACCTTGTCCCCGCTGTCCGTGGCGGCAACGGTGAAGACCTCGGCCCAGGCCGCGGGGAAGTAGTTGGTGACCGACGCGCCCGCATTGCCCGCAGCGGCTACCAGGAGGATGCCCTGACTGGCCACGGACTGGATGCCAGCGTGCAGGGTGGCCGAATCTGTGGTGGTGACCAGGCTGAGGTTGATCACCCGCACCCCTTGGTCCGTGGCGTAGGCAAGGGCATCCAGAAGACCGGAGATGCTGCCCCGGCCATATTGATCCAAAATGCGCAGGGGCATCACCCGCAAGTTCCGCCCCACGCTGGCCACACCCACGCCGTTGTCCGTGGCCGCGCCGATCACCCCGCCCACATGGGTGCCGTGGCCATAGGGGTCGTCGGTGATCCCGTCGCGGCCGATAAAGTCCCAGCCGTTGATGTCGTCCACATAGCCATTGCCATCGTCATCCACATCGGGCAGACCATTGGCCTCGGCCTGATTGACCCACAACGACCCCTGGTCGATGTCCTCGTGGTCGAGATCATAGCCGCTGTCGATCACGGCCACGGTCACAGCCGGGCTGCCCTGGCTGATGCCCCAGCCGCCAAAGACGTTGATCCGGCCCAAAGCATACTGCTCCGGGAGGCTGGGATCGTTGGGCGGGTCGTAAATACCGGTCTGAGCGGAAAAAAAGTGGGTCGGCAGCGCATCCGCCGCGTAGACCGGGGCATCCACCTCTACCAGCACAACGGCCGGGTCGGCCCTCAGCGCTTGTTGACGAGCCGTTGTGATCAAGGTATCAGTGATCGCCCCGCTGGTCAGATCCGCGCTGGGGCGAAGCAGACCCGTACGCAGGTGGGGCCAGACTCCCACCACGTGCATCCCCTGCTTCTGGGCCAGACGGTCCAAAGTGGCGCGCAGATCCACTTCGTCACCGGATGCGGTGTTGACCTGCACCAAAAGGCCGGTCGGTTGATCGACGGGTTGGGCCGCGGTCAATCGCCCCGGCGCCACGAGGGGCGCAAGCAGAATCAAACAGAGGGCCAGGAGTACGATTCTTCGCATGGATATGTCAACTTCCTCAGGCAGGACAACGGTGGCCATAGATCCAGGGCGGCAATGGAATGAGATGGTGATGGGGTGGCGACGGGGCAGGATAGATACACGACGAATTCTACCACACCTTACCGCCGTCTCCCCTGTCAGTTTTCTTGCGGATATTGGACAATTTCGGCGTTCAGGGGTACATTCTAAGCTACATTTAACGGTTCCCGTCCCTTTCATCTATCGGTTCGACGCCACTGGGAAAGGCACTTAACCGCCGAGAGCGCGGAGATTTCGCCGAGAACACCCGGAAAAAAAATCTTGTTTTTCTTAGCGCCCTTGGCGTCTTTGCGGTGAAGTTGTGCTTTTTGCAGTGAAGCCACCGCTTGAATTGGGGAGAATCCACCGCCACCTGCATATCAGGCCTCAACACCATGAACCTTGAACACTTCGAAAACCTAGTTGAAGAAGCCATCGAGAGCATCCCGGAGTCCCTCTTTCGCTACATGGAAAATGTGGAGATCCTGGTGGAAGAGTGGCCGACCCAGGCCCAGCGCCGCTCTGTGGACATTGGGCCGGGCAGCCTGCTCCTGGGACTATACGAAGGCATCCCCCTCACCGGGCGCACGAGCAACTATGGCCTGGTGCTGCCGGACAAGATCACCATCTTCCGCCGCCCCATTTTGATGGTGGCCCCGCCCAACGATGAGGCCATCCGCAGCCAGATCCGGCGCACGGTGCTACACGAAATCGCCCACCACTTCGGCATCAGCGACGAGCGGCTGCACGAATTGGGCGCTTACTAAAGGAGTAATGCTATGCGAAATCACCCACGACCATTGCGATCCTTGGCCCTTCTGCTTATCACCGCGGGGCTGCTCACCGGCTGCCTTGGCCAGGATTTGCCCAAGATGCCCGATCTGCCCATTGCCATCCCAACCAATCTGCCCCTGCCCAATTTGGACAATCTGCCCGACTACCTGAAAGATCTGCAACTGCCGGATCTGAGCCAGATCTCCAACCTGCCCAGCCTGAACGATCTGCCTGGGCTGCAAGCGCCGGAGAACGGGGTGATCTTTGCCGGTCCCACCGAGCGCAAAGTGGACGTGGGCCAGACCCTCCCCGGCACGGATATTCAACTGGTCTCCGTGGGCAGCGACGGCGCGGAGTTCACCGTCGCCGGTCTGCGCAGTGTGCGCCGGGCCGGGGACTCCCTGGACTACGACGGACCCTGGCCCAACATCGGTGGCGTAACCTACAACGCGCGCCTGCGCATCTACACCGTGGGAGAGAACAGCGTGCGGGTAGCTGGGGTACACCGGCTGGTGGTCGAGAATGTCAACCCCACCAACGGCAGCCCAGAGTTGGGCCGTTCCGCCCAGTTCCCCTCCACCTCCACCGTGGCCAAGGGGGACGTCATCCCTGGCACCACCTTCCGCTATGTGGGCACGGATGAACGAGGAGCCCAGATCGGCGGTCTGCCCGAAGGCGACTATCCCTATTTCAAAGTCGGGGACAGCCTTGTCTGGCAAGGCACCCTGCGGGACGACATCGCCGCCCGCTATGTGGTGCGGGTCCTCTTTTACACCGAGACCACGTTGCAGGTGGGCGGTATCATCGCCCTGGATTTGCCATAGCAGGAAGAAATTGATTGAAAAGAGCCACGAAGACGGGAAGACGGGAAGGTTCACGAAGGACGAAATAGAAATCCTTCCTTCGTGAACCTTCCCACCTTCCTTTCTTCGTGGCTACACGCCAAGCCCATTCCCACAAGTTCTCACCTCAGGAGAATTCGCCCATGCCCACCCCTACCAGCCCTGGCCCTTCCC
>CAZKEX010000373.1:3786-4926 GCA_964551895.1 uncultured Caldilineaceae bacterium
TTCTCACCTCAGGAGAATTCGCCCATGCCCACCCCTACCAGCCCTGGCCCTTCCCCTGGCCCCGTTGCCGATGTCCGCCAACAGCGCAGCGGTGTCCACACGGACTTCCAGAGCATCAACGCCGACTATTACAACCTGACCGATGCCCAGGGCTGGCCGATCGCCGGGCTGCTGGTGCTGTTGGACCGCAAACAACGGGCCGTGCGGGCCGAGCTGCATCTCTATTCCGACACGGCCGGCCAGTTGGAAGAGATGGCCGTCCGCCAGGCCATGAACCTGATGGAGGACCGCTATCACACCGCCGCGCCTCCCGGCACCCGTGACGCCCGGCTGGATCTGCGGGTGATGCGCTCGTATCAGGAGCGGGACACGGTGCAGGTGGGTCTGTTGCCTGGCCCGACTGGGGGCAAGGGGGAGGACAAACCCTATTTGATCTGGGGCGTGGTGGCCGTGGGCATTTTGCTCTTGGTGATGGCCCTGTTGTGGCTGGGCAGCACCCTCTTTGGGGCCAAGGACACGCCCCTGCCCGCCACCCTGCCCACCCAGACGCCTGTGGTACAGGTCCAAGACGCCGCCGGTCAGCCCGCCCCGGCAGACACCGCCAACGGCCAATCCGCCGCCCAGCCCAGCACAGACAACCCCTTCCCGCCCCAGACCAACGGCCTGCCCTCCAGCCGCAACGCCCTGGATCTGCGCCTGGGCCAGCGGGTGCGCATCCGCCCGGGCTACACCCTCACCCTGCGCAGCCAGCCCGGCGCGGACGCCGGCGAGCAGGTCGGCTTCATGCAGGACGGCCAGCCCGCCACCCTGGTCGGCGGCCCGGTGTGGATGCCCGGCATCTCCGACACCATCGTCTGGTGGTACGTGCGCCTGGACAACGGTCAAGAGGCCTGGGCATCGGCTAATACGAGCGAGTTGACCTTGTTGGAACCGGTTCCATAGGTAAAATCGACAATTGCAAGCACAAAAAAGGTGGAGCGTTCATGAGCGCTCCACCTTTTTTGTTGCTTGCAATGAGATTATTTCATGTGTATAATTCAATGCAATCATACACATTGTCATTTTTTAAGTCTCGCCAAAAGGAGGTTTCACCCATGCGCACCAACATTGTTATCGACGACGATTTGATGGCCGAAGCGA
>CAZKEX010000374.1:0-4891 GCA_964551895.1 uncultured Caldilineaceae bacterium
GACGCCTGGCTGTGCGACCTGTTACCCGAAAGCCGGCTGAACCCCAGTCAACGCAAGGCCCTGGACCGGGCCTACATGCCCCTGGTGCGCCAAGGTCTTGTCCCCGATGTGACCATCCCCCCGCGTGCTGTTAATAGCCGGCAGCCCCCGATAGCCGACAAGCCTTTGACCAACCTTCTGCGCGCAGGGTACAATGCGCCAGGGTTAAGCACATATTCTGCCGAGCCATGCTCGATGAAAAGAAGGAGTTGACGATGAAAAGCTATCGCGTTAATACCGTTGTGGAAAGAGATGGCTCCATCCACTTGTCCGGTCTGCCGCCCTACCAAGAGGTTGAAGTTCTGATCCTGGAGCAAACGGGGCTGTCGGAAGAGATGCAGGCATGGCTCAAGGACATTCGATCCCGTCATCCCTTCGCCAAGATGGAGAAAGCCGAGATCCTGACTTTGCTGCGCCAGACCCGTGAAACCGTTTGGGCTGAACAGCATGAGAATTAGTCTTGATACCAACGTTTGGCTCTTTGGTCTTGTGGGAGTTGATGAGTTTTGCGACCGAATCTTGTTCAACTTGGCGATGTTCGATGTTAGCGTTCCCAATCAAGTGCGAGCAGAACTGGAACACAACCTTTCCAACTCCGATATGAAGCAATTCTACCAGTTCCTATTGCGATCGGACGTGACCGTTGATTTCGCTAAAGTTCCGGCGAGTTTCATATCCGCCTTTGAGGAAAAGGGGCTAAAGAAGGGGGATGCTGAAATTGGCGCGTTTTGTGAATGGCGTCAGATAGACGTGATCATTTCGGACAACCGTGATTTTCTTCGAGGCTTGTCCCCCGGTCATTTTTTCGATGTGATGTCCCCTCAAGCATTCTGCGAGATGTTCGGTTTGTAGGCGCCTTCTTGCCGAAGAATCTATCGCAGAAATGTTGGACATGATCCGTGAACCTGTTTTTGTGTCCGCATGAAAAGGCAAGAGTTCATCCGATGTTGAGGCATGCCCACGAAAGGATTACTCCCATGCCCACCTACCCTTTCGGCCAACCACTCGCTGCCGTCATCATTGTGGTTGCGGAAACTGGTTTTTCTCTGCATGATGGGATTTGAAGAGACGATGCGGCAGGTTGTGTTGAAAGGGAGAATGCGATGACGACAACAACCATTGATATTGTAAAAACACCGACCCAATTGGCTGATTTGCTCTCACTCACGTTGCAAGGAACAGAGATGATCATAGCCAAAGGCGATAAGAGCTTGGCGCGTCTGGTACCGATCACTCAGCCAAAGCAGCGCATCGGCAATCTTAATCCCGGCTCCATTGTGACAACTGAGGATTTCGACGCCCCCTTACCCGATGAGTTTTGGTTGGGGACCGAATAATAGTAGAAATCAACTGCGGAGCATGGCCCGCAGGGCGCTACAGTCATAACAAAAAGCCGGGGGGACATCCCCCGGCTTTTTACGTGATTTGATTGTTGTGACAGCCTGGCCTGGCCAAAACCGCCTCCACCCAGCGCATGCGCCCGCTTGGGCTGGGACCAAGGTCAGTTGTTCATATGGAACAATGGAGACTTCAAACCCCGTGCGCTGAACTTGTTTGAGCAACTGATCCACCACTGCAGCCACCTCGCTGGACATAATCGTTTCGTTGCATTGAGTGCAAACCTCGGCGGGTACTTCTTTGATAACCACAACCTTTGCCCCAACGACAAAGGGAAGGGTCGTCAGTCCGGGCGCAAGGGTGCCGCCACAGAAATAGCAGCGGTCATTTTCTGGTTTGCCAATCATCTTCCCACTCCTGTTCCGTTGGTCGATAGACCGTTACAATCAGAGTGCTTTCATAGGTTGGGTCGCCTATTTTTGACTGTGTGATTGGGGTGAATGATACAATGTCATTCATTCAGCGTCAAACCGTTGTTGAGGCATGCCCACTCAAACCCCTACAGTTAACTCCACAACCGAGTCGTGCAGACGGACCGTCGCCCAAACCCCTGCGAAATTTTCCCACCCCCCGCCCAAAAGTTGCGCAAATGCCGCCTTTGTTGCATGATCCTGTTGGGATTGGACGAAGTTTGGCCCCCCGATGGTACCCGCGCAGAGTTCGCCAATACCCATTGTTTTGGTGACCGTCAGGACGGTCTCCTTTTTATTTGAGCGGCAAGTTGTTGCGCCGCTATTGCCAAAGGACAGGTGAAACCCATGCAGATCCGTCTCCACAACGAAGTGCAAGAGACTGCCGTACAAGATGCCCCCACGCAAGCTGCCCCCATGCAAGCGACTAATGGGGCGGCTGTTGTCCCGGCGACCACGCCCCCCTATCCCTGGCACGATGTGCCCATGGAGAAGTGGAACGATTGGCGCTGGCAACTGAGCAACCGGCTCAACTCGGTGGAAGAGATGGCCAAGGTGGTCAACCTGACCGAGGACGAGATGATCGGTCTTTCGGCCCCTGGCCGCTTCCGGGTGGACATCACCCCCTATTTCGCCAGCTTGATGGACCGGGACGATCCCAACTGCCCGGTGCGTTTGCAGATCATGCCCACGGCCAAGGAGTTGGTCCCCTTCACCTCGGAGATGGCAGACTCCCTGAACGAGGATGCCCATTCGCCGGTGCCCGGGCTGGTCCACCGCTATCCCGACCGGGTGTTGATGTTGGTGACCACCCAATGCGCCAGCTATTGCCGCTATTGCACCCGCAGCCGCATTGTGGGCGACCCGTCGGCCCAGTTCAGCCGCACGGACTACGACGCCCAGATCGAATATCTGGAGCGCACCCCCCAGGTGCGGGACGTCCTGCTCTCCGGCGGGGATCCCCTGACCATCCCCCAGCGGGTGTTGGAGGATCTGCTGCGCCGCCTGCGGGCCATCCCCCACATCGAGATCATCCGCATCGGCAGCCGGGTGCCGGTCTTCATGCCCCAGCGCATCACCCCGGATCTGGTGGAGATGCTGCGCCAGTTCCATCCCCTGTGGCTGAACACCCACTTCAACCACGCCAAGGAGATCACCCCGGAGGTCGAGGTGGCCCTGGCCCGCATGGCCGACGCCGGGATTCCCCTGGGCTGCCAGAGCGTACTCCTGGCCGGGGTCAACGACTGCCCCAACATCATGAAGGATCTGATGCACAAGCTGGTGATGAACCGGGTGCGTCCCTACTACATCTATCAGTGCGACCTGGTCCACGGCGCAGGCCACTTCCGCACGCCTGTGGCCGTCGGGCTTGAGATCATGGAACATCTGCGCGGCCACACTTCGGGATACGCCGTGCCCACATACGTGGTGGATGCACCGGGGGGCGGCGGCAAGATCCCGGTCATGCCCAACTATGTCTTGACCCAGAGCGCGGAGCGGGTGGTCCTGCGCAACTACGAGGGCTTCATCACCGCCTACACCCAGCCCGACGAGTACAAACGTCACGACCCGGCCACCTGCGTCGACTGCCAGCAGCGGGCCAAAGCCTCGGGCGAAGCGGGGCAAGAAGGGCTGGCCGGTCTCCTGGCCGGCGAGCGCATGTCCATCGCCCCAGAGGGCTTCAACACCGTCCACCAGCGGTTGAACAACTAAAAATAGAACACGGATTGGACGGATCAAACGGATTAAAACGGATCAAAAAAAGATCCGTCTTAATCCGTTAAATCCGTTCGATCCGTGTTCTATTTTTTTCATCCAAAGGAGAATCCACCCTATGAATATCGCCCTGCTTGCCAACTTGAAGAAAAACGCCCCCACCTGGCCCGGCATCTCCCCGGATTATTGGGATGATCTGGATGGCGAGGAGACCATTCAGGCCATTTCGGATGCCCTGGAATCCAACGGCCACAAGGTCACCTTTTTGGAGGGCAACACCACCCTGGTGGACACCCTGCCCAAGCTGAAGCCGGACATCTGCTTCAACATCTGCGAAAGCCACTTTGGCGATGCCCGGGAATCCCAGGTCCCCGCCATCCTGGAGATGATGCGCATCCCCTACACGGGCTCCCAGGTGTTGACCCTGGCCCTGGCCCTGGACAAGCCCATGACCAAGCGGGTGCTGGCCTGGCATGAGTTGCCCACGCCGGCCTTTCAGTCCTTCGAGCGGCTGAACGAGCCTTTGGACCCCAGCATGAAATTCCCCCTCTTCGTCAAGCCCAGCCGAGAGGGCACGGGCATGGGGGTCAGCGGCGATTCCATTGTCCACAACGAGACCCAACTGCGGGCCCAACTGCGGCGCATGTTCGAACGCTACGATCAGCCCGCCCTTGTGGAACACTTTATCGAAGGCCGGGAGGTGACCTGCGGCCTGGTGGGCAACCTCTCCGTGCCCGTGGCCCGGCGTCTCCCCGACGACGAGGATGCCCCCCGTATCCAGCGGGGGCTGCACTTCTTCCCCATCATGGAGATCGACATGGGCAAGTATCCGGCGGAGGAGGCCGGGATCTACACCAACCGCATCAAGGTGGAGTTGGTCCACGACTTCCACTACATGTGCCCGGCTCCCCTCACCCCAGAGCAGGTGGAGCAGATCGAATGGCTGACCGCGGCGGTCTTCCGGGTCACCGGCTGTTACGACGTGGCCCGGGTGGACTTCCGTCTGGACGCCAACGACAACAACAAGCCCTACATCCTGGAGATCAACCCCCTGCCCGGTCTCAACCCCGAATACTCCGACCTCTGCATCGAAGCCAAAGCCGACGGCTGGAGCTACGAACAACTGGTCAACCGCATCCTCGACGAGGCCCTGGACCGCTACGGCCTGTTGGCGTAGGGACTGGGGATCGGGGATCAGGGATCGGGGGATCGGGCTGCTCCTCCCGATCCCTGATCCCCAATCCCCAATCCCCAATCCCCGATCCCCAATCCCCGATCCCCGATCCCCAATCCCCAATCCCCAATCCCCAATCCCCAATCCCCAATCC
>CAZKEX010000375.1:0-4867 GCA_964551895.1 uncultured Caldilineaceae bacterium
GGGGTGAGGTGATCCACGAAATCGTTGCCTTCGTATCCTTTATCCTGGCCCCTCCGTCTTCACTTGAAACAAACCAACCAACCAACAATCCAACAAACAATCCAACAAACCAACCAACAAACCAACAAACCAACCACCCACCCCCCCAAAAGGAGCCTCCCGTGAACCGAATCCTGCGCATCTTCGTGCCGACCCTGGTCCTGGTGTGGATGGTGTCTGCCTGTGTCAACCCGGCCACCGGCGCGCTGATGGAGCCGATCTTCGTCTCCCCCACGCCCACCTTTACGGCCACGATCATCCCCACAGCCATCCCCACAGCCATCCCCACAGCGGAGCCCACGGCGACGCTGGAACCCACGGCGACGCTGGAACCCACGGCGACGCTGGAACCCACGGCTGAACCCACACCAGAACCGGCAGCGGAAGCGGCCCCAGAGACAGCGCCGGATGCACCCATCGCCGAAGCCGAAATCGCCGCCGACAGCCCCTTCGCCGACTTCATCGTGCGGGAGGCCAGCTTCACCGTGGATGCGTTGGGGGTGGAGGTGTTGCGGCCCGGCCCGGATTGGGTCTTTGTGGACGCCAAGGCCATGCAGGTCAATATTGGCGGCATGACGCCGTCGGTGATGCTCTATCAGCCCCCTGCCCAGGGATCACCCACCTTGGACAACCCAGGGCGCTTCCTGACCGTGGCCACGATCGAGGTGCCTGCCATCTCCCTGCGCGCCCTGGCCCGCATTATGGCCGTCAACCCGGAGGCCGGGCTGGAAATGTTGTCCGCCGAGATGGGGGAGATCGGCAAGGAGGCCAAGTTGGCCAAGGTCGGCCCCTACAACGCGTTGACCGTGGCGGCATCGTCCCTGTTGGGCAACACCAACTACCTGTGGATCGTGGTGCGTCCCGGCGCGGTGATCTATCTGCTGGCCGAAGGTTTTGACGACCCCGCCCAAGCAGTGGAACTGGTGGCGGACAGCCTCACCTTCCTGCCCCTGGCCAGCGAAGATGTGCTGGGCCTCACCCTGCTCCCCAAGCCCGACGAGGCCGGCATCAGCGCCGACGAACAGCGGCTGCGGCTGGTGGCCATCGCCCAGCAGGTGCGGGAGCTGGCGAGCTTGGACGAGGTTGACTTCAACTTCATGAACGAGGCCGATCTGCGGGCGGTGCTGGAAGGCGACGAGCCGCCCACGGCCGAGAAACTACGCCAAAGCTATGGCGAGGAGCGCATGTTGAAGCTCCTGGGGCTGATCCCCAAGGACACGGATCTGATGGGCATGGTGCTGGACCTCTACCAGTCGGAGATCGCCGGCTATTATGACGATGAGACAAAGGAGTTTGTGCTGATCCAGCCGGAGGCCGAAGACATGGGGGCGGACGGCGGGGAGACGGGCGGGCCGGAGACAGTCGTGGCCGAGGCGGGGCTGGACTTGATGGCCCAGATCACCTTTGTGCATGAATTTGTCCATGCCCTGCAGGATCAACACCTTGATCTGACCCGGTTTGGCGCCCAAAACAAGGCAGATGGGGCCGACGCCGACAGCCCCGAACCGACCGACGACGCCCAGATGGCCATCAAAGCCCTGATCGAGGGGGATGCACAGTTCGCCACCACCCTCTACATCATCGACTATGTGGATCTGGTTGAACTCTACGAGCTTTCCAAAGAGTTGACCGGCAAGGGCGACGCCGCAGAGATCGACGCGGACACACCCATTTCTGGCACGGCGGCCCCAGATCCTGCGCCTTTGGAGGTCGAGAAAGAGGTCGGAATGGAGGGGGAGATCGACACGGCTCTGTTAGAGGCCGCCCCCAAATTTGTGCGAGAATCCATGATCTTCCCCTATCTCTCCGGCGAACAGTTTGTGTTGGCGATCTATGACAAGTTGGGCTGGGAGGGGGTCAACCAGGTGTGGGAGAATTTGCCCGCTTCCACGGAGCAGATCCTGCACCCGGATCTCTACCCCGACGACCTGCCCACCCCGGTGGATCTGCCCCAAGATCTGGCGGATCAGCTCAGCGCGGCCACAGGCGACCAGTGGGAAGAGTACGTGCGCAACGTGTGGGGCGAGTTCCAACTGCGGCTGATGTTGGCCGAACATCTGAACAAAAAGGCCGCGGCCAAGGGGGCCGACGGCTGGGACGGGGATCAGTTCGTCTATCTCGCCAACGGCAGCCAGGAGATGGTGGTGATGGCGATTGTGTGGGACAGCGTCGGCGAGTCTCGGGCTGGCCGCACGGCCCTGCGCACTTGGTTGAACCACAGCGGCTTTGGCAGCAGCGGTCTGCGCCGCTTTGTGGACGAAGAGGCCGACCCCGACGCCGACAAACCCATGCGCTACGCCTTCCTCACCGGCCAGGACGACTGGGTCTACTTCATCCTCGCCACAGACAACGCCAGCCTGGACGTCGCGGTCTCCGCGCTGGGGTGGGAGTGAGACAGGGTGACAGGGTGACAAGGTGACAAGGTGAGGTATTCACGGCTTCCCCTCACCTTGTCACCTTGTCACCCTGTCACCCCCTCACCTTGTCAGCCGCGGCCAAGGCACAACGGACTGCGTCCGCCACGTCGATCCCGCCCAGCCCGTCCTTGCGCAGCCAGATCAGGAATTCGATGTTGCCGGCGGGGCCGGGGGCGGGGGAGACGGTGAGTCCGGCCACGGAGAGGCCCAGTTCTTGGGCCAGGTCGGCAGTTTCGTGGATCACCCGGGCGTGGGTGTCCGTGTCCCGCACCACGCCGCCTTTGCCCACGTCCGAGCGCCCGGCCTCAAACTGGGGCTTGATCAGGGCGATGACCTGGCCGTCCGGTTTTAGCAAATTGAGGGTGGGCGGCAAGACCAGTCGTAGGCTGATAAAGCTGGCATCGATCACAGCCAGATCCGCCAGGACAGGGCTGAGGGCTGAGGGCTGGGGGATGAGGGCTGAGGGCTGAGGGCTGGGGGCTGGATCGCGGGCGGGTAACTCTTTCAAATAGCGGATGTTCGTGCGTTCCACCACCACGACTCGGTCGTCCGAGCGCAGTTTCCAGGCCAGTTGACCGTAACCCACGTCCACGGCGTAGACCTGGGCCGCGCCCCGCTGCAACAGACAATCCGTGAAGCCCCCGGTGCTGGCCCCCACATCCACGGCCACCAGCCCGGTCACATCCAGGGCAAAGTCCTCCAGGGCCGCCTCCAACTTCAACCCGCCCCGGCTGACAAACTTCAACCCCATGCGCACCCGGATCCTGCCGTCCACGGAAACTTTGGTGCCCGGCTTGTCCACCACCACCTCGTCCACCAACACCTCCCCGGCCATGATCAGCCGCCGCCCCTGCTCGCGGGACTCCACCAGATCTTGCTCAACAAGGAGCAGATCCAGTCGTTCTTTTTTGGGGCGTGGGGTGGGCATGGATTGGCCTTTCAATGAGTGATGAGTAATGAGTAAAGGGGTGGACCGAGCGCTGCGGAACAACATGGTTCGAGCATAGGCCAATTGGCTGGTTTGGGCAAATCTTGGCGGATCATGGCACCCCGTGAAGCCAGCGATTCTCAAATTGGTGGAATCGGACGCAGATCTTCACTGGTTTTTGACGAGATCAAAAAAGATCTGCGTTGATCTGCGTGCATCAGTGAAAATCTGCGTCCTATTTTGCAGTCAAATTGAGAATTCCTGCCGTGAAGCCATCGGTTTTGACGCTTTTCAGGGCATACAGTAAGATAGGTTGCGCCGTGGGACGCAGTCAACCCGCTGCGGTCTCACTTCGATACACTTCGCTACTCAGTACAGGCGATACGACCGGAAACTGCCCCGGTCTACTTAACCTACGCTAACCCGTGGATCATGGACGACCCCAATGAGCCACAGTAACTCGTAAACGATCTGGAAAACCCATCCTTATGTCAACAACTGCCACACCAACCTCCACCACCCTGGCCGCCAACCTGCAGGGCGTGGTCAAGACCATGCGCATCAAGCAGTGGAGCAAGAATGTCTTTGTCTTTGCCGCCCTGGTCTTTGACGGCAAGCTCTTTGTGCCGGATCTCTTTCTGCGCACCCTGGCCGCCTTTGGCCTCTTCTGCATGGCCGCCAGCGCCGTCTATCTGCTCAACGACCTGGTGGACATCGAAAAGGACCGCCAGCACCCCAAAAAGCGTTTTCGCCCCCTGGCCGCGGGCAAGCTCTCCCCCGCCTTTGCCGCCGTGGCCGCGGCCGTACTCGCCATCCTCAGCCTGGCCGGTGGCTTTGCCCTGGCCCCGTGGATGGGCGGCATTCTGCTCATCTATCTGGCCCAAAATCTGCTCTACAGCTATTGGCTCAAGCATGTGGTGATCATCGACGCCATGATCGTCTCCCTGGGCTTCCTGCTCCGAGTGATCGCCGGGGTGGTGGTGGTGCAGGTGACCAACTTCAGCCCCTGGCTCTACGTGTGCAGCGCCCTGCTCACCCTCTTCATCAGCTTTGGCAAGCGCCGCCACGAACTGGTCCTGCTGGACGGCAACGCCACCAGCCACCGGGCCATCCTCCAGGAGTACAACCTGCCCTTTCTGGACCAGATCATCACCCTGATCACCACCAGCATGCTCCTGGCCTACACCCTCTACACCTTCGAGGCCAAGACCGCCCTGGCCAGCAGCCAGCGCATGTTGCTCACTGTGCCCTTCGTCTTCTACTTCGTCCTGCGCTATCTCTACCTGATCCATGTGAAAAAGTTGGGCGGCGCGCCCGAAGAGCTTCTTTTTGAGGACAAACCCCTTCTCGCCGGGGTGGTCCTGTGGGGCGCGGCGGCCATTGCGGTGATCTATTGGCCGGTGTGAAAAAAAACGAGTAATGAGTAATGTAGGGATTTCCGGTTAGTGCCGAACACGACTGATTGCGTTGTATCCGTGTTCTT
>CAZKEX010000376.1:0-4861 GCA_964551895.1 uncultured Caldilineaceae bacterium
GCGGCTGGCCATCCCGGATCAATACGCCCTGGTCATCCCCGCCCTGGGCCCGGCGGATCTCCATCCGGCCCAATTCCTGCGCTATTCGCCGGTCTACACCGCCGGGGAGCTGCCCCCCACGTTGATCATCCACACGGGCGCGGACACCATCATCCCCATCGGCCAGGCCTACGAACTGGAAGCCGCCCTGCGGACAGCCGGGGTACCGGTTGAGGTATTCTATTACGAAGACGTCAGCCACTATTTGCAGATCGGCGAGAACATGACCGACACTGGGGAGAAGATGTTCTTTTTGATTTTGGACTTTGCTCGACGGTACACACAACAAGGACAATAATGACTCAGACTATTCTCGGAATTAACACACTCGAAGCCGACTACGCCGCCCTGACCCAATCCGCCGCCTTTCAGGTGCGCCCGGAGGCCGGCGCGCTGATCCTGGCCGGGGCGGACCGGGTGGACTTTGTGCAGCGCATGACCAGCAACGATGTGCTGCGTCTGCCCCAGGATCGGGCTGCGGTCACTGTGTTGACCAGCCCGGTGGCCCGCATTTTGGCCGTCTTCACCGTGGCCAAGCGGGCCGAGGATCTGCTGCTCCTGCCCGAAGTGGGGCGCACGACGCATCTGTTCAAGCACCTGCGTAGCCAAATATTTTTCATGGATCAGGTCACGGTCGCGGATGTCAGCGCGGACTTTCTGCGCTTGCGGCTGATGGGGCCACAGGCGGCCAATGTGCTGGCGCTGCATGGCTTTGAGATGGCCGATGCCGCCGCGGGCACGGTCCAAAGCGTGGACGGGGTGATGGCGGTCAAGCAGATGGGCTATGATGTGCCCGGCTACGAGCTTTTGGTCCCCGCGGCCCAGGCGGATCGCTTTTTGGCCAGCCTGCGCCGGGCCAACGCCCACCCCCTGGCCGACGACCAGGCCTATCACACCCGCCGGGTGGAGTGGGGCCGCCTCGCCACGGGCGCGGAGATCACCGATGGCTTCTCGCCCCTGGAGGCCGGGCTGGCCTGGGCCTGCGCCGAAAACAAGGGCTGCTACACCGGCCAGGAGATCATCGCCCGCCAGATCACCTATGACAAAGTCACCAAAACCCTGGTGGGCATCACCGCCGACAGCCCCGTCCTCCCCGGCGCAGAGGTGCTGGCCGACGGCAAATCCGTGGGCACGGTCACCAGCGCCGCCTTCAGCCCCGGCTTGGGCAAACACCTGGCCCTGGCCGTGGTCAAACGCCCGGCCAACACCCCCGGCACCGTTGTGGCGGTGGGCGGCGGGGCGGGGGTTGTGGAAGATCTACCTTTCAAAACGGACAAGGAGGCCGGGCAATGAGTAAGGAGTAATGAGTAAAGACGTGGTCAACCACGCTTTTACTCATTACTCCTTACTCATTGCCCTATTCCCATGGACAATGAAACCTTCCCGCCCGCCACCTGGCGGCTGATCATCGAGAGCGAGCCCCGATCCGGCCCGGCCAACATGGCCGTGGACGAGGCCATCGCCGAAGCCTGCGCCGCGGGGGAGAGTCTGCCCACCCTGCGCTTTTATCGCTGGGATCCGGCCACCATCAGCCTGGGCCGCAACCAGCCCGTGGCGGATCTGGATATGCCCCTCATCACCCGGGCCGGGTTTGATGTGGTGCGCCGGGCCACGGGCGGGCGGGCCATCCTGCACACGGACGAGTTGACCTATTCTGTGGCCGCGCCGGCGGACGAACCGCGCGCCAAGGGTGGGGTGATGGACGCCTATCTGCGTCTGAGCAATGCCCTGCTGGCCGGGCTGAACGGGCTGGATCTGCCGGTGGACAAGGCCCCCGGCCACGTGCGGGCGGGCGCGGATGTCTCCGCCGCCTGTTTTGAGGTGCCCAGCGCCTACGAGATCACCTCTGGCGGGCGCAAGCTGATGGGCAGCGCCCAGAGCCGTCGGGCCGGGTATGTGCTGCAACATGGCAGCCTGCCCCTGGTCGGGGAGATCACCCGGCTGGTGGACTATTTGGCCCTGGACCCATTGGGCGCACAGATGTTGCGCCGTCAGCTTGGGCAGCGGGCCTGCACCCTGGCCCAGGCCCTGAACGTGGCCGACGACTCGCCCCAACTGGGCTTCGAGCATGTGGCGGAAGCCCTCCATCACGGCTTCAGCGCCACCCTCAACCTCAGCTTCAAACGGGCCACCCTCTCCCCCGCCGAAACCCGCCGGACCGCGGTCCTGATCCGCGAACGCTTCGCCAACCCGGTGTGGACGGAGCAGAAATAGTGAAGAGTAATGAGTAATGAAGTAAGGTGTGGTTTTGATCGGACGTACGCCCATAACCACCATACCAATCCAAAATCAAAAATCAAAAATCAAAAATCGACATGGCCATCGGACTGCTCACCATCGAACTCTATCTGCCCCTCAACGACAGTTTGAAGGGGAAGCGGGGGATCATCAAGCCCCTGATTGCTCGCCTGCGCCGGGATTTCAACGTCTCTGTGTGCGAGAGCGATGCCCAGGATATGTTGAGCCGGTGCGAGCTGCAAGTGGTCTGCGTCAGCGCCAACAGCGTGTTGGCCCGGCGTCAGCTTCAGCTTGTGGCCGACCGGGTGGATGCGTGGCGTATGGACGCGGAGTTGGTGGACTATTTTATTGAGATGGTGGAGTGAAGCGAGGGGCGAATTGCGAGGGGCGGGTCACACAAGGGCCAATGCACAATGCACAATGCACAATGAAAAGGAGCGGGGCATCCAATAAGCTGGATGTCCCGCTCTTTTTTGTTGGTAAGAAGTTGCTCTAGCCAGGTCCGTGACCGGGCTAGAGCACGGAAAGGTGTAGATCCCAATCTGATCTGAGTTTAGAGCAAAGGGATCCGTCGGGTATGGCTTAGACGCCTTGGCTGCTCAAGGCGGCCAGGGATTCTTCTGGGTGTTCCTGGGCCGACCAGTTGCGGTGACGCAGGAAGAGGATCACGGCGCTGACCACGATGCTGCCCAGGCCGATCCATTGGGCGGTGGCCAGGGTGCCCATTGTCCAGGCGTCCGGGCGGAAGGCTTCGACCCAGAAGCGGCCCAGGGGGTAGGCGATGAAGTAGAGCAGGGCCATGTCGCCCATGCGCAGTTTGCGGCCAAAGCGACGCATGATGAAATAGAGCACGCCAAAGCTGAGCAAGCTCCACCCGGCCTCGTAGAAGAAGGTGGGATGGAAGCCCGTGGCCGCGTACCAGTCAATGGCCGCCTGGCTGATGTTGGGATCGCCGCAATAGCCCAGCGCGCCGTCGGGAACCTGGCACGGATAGTCCGGGTTGATGTGAAAGGCCCATGCCACGTCTGTGACCGGGCCGTAGAGTTCCTGGTTGACAAAGTTGCCCATGCGCCCAACCGCCTGGGCGATGGGCACGTTGGGGGCCAGGAAATCCAGATATTTGATCATGTTGAGTTTGTTGATCCAGCAGTAGCCAAACACAGCGATGATGCCGCCGACCAACCCGCCATAGATACCCAGCCCCCGGAAACCGCCGTCCCAGAAGTTGATGATGTCCATAGGGTGTTCCCGATAGTAGACCCAGCCGCCACCGTCCGCCGGGGAGCTGAAGACATGGTAGAGCCTGGCCCCCATGATGCCGATCAGCAGGGTCCAGGCCAGCAGGTTCCAGATGTGGTCCGGGTTTTCGCCGGCCTGAGCGGCCAAGCGGCTGCTAAACCAGGCCGCCAAGGCCGCGCCGCCCACAATGAAGACACCATACCAGTGCAGGGCAAAAGGCCCAATCTCAAAAATGACAGGATTCATGGTTACTCCCTAATAGTTGGATAAAATGGGGATGACCCCATAGTCTGCGATATGTTAAAAGTTGTTTGTGGATTCAGGTTGGGGAATCATTCGAATTCTGTGAGATCATCCAGTGATCTCATGCTTCCTCGCCTGTAGTTGTGTTCGTGAGGGTGTTGAAAGGATGCCTGTATCCAAGTGGAATGCTTCATTCCAACCTGTTCTGGCAAAAGACGGGTGTTCTTGCAATCGTTCTGCACACCAAGCGACCAGTGTTCGCAATGAACCGCAGGTTCTGGGATTGCCTAGAATTCGCGTCAAACGGAGGCGACCTGCGATTTTCTCTCCGTGTTCAATTTCATCAAAATTGATGCCAAAGGCAAGGAGTTGTTGGCGCAAATCACTTTTTGGGTTGCGAATTTCCTCTACATCTCCATCATGTTCAGGCAACAGTGAATCAAGATTCAACGCTTCCGCGATAGCTTGGACATCGGCAAAGTAGTAAGCTTCAAGCATGTTCACCAGAAAATGGACCGAAGCTCTCTCCCTGTGATCGCCCAAGATTCGGTCAAATGCAGTTCGATAGCGGCTAAACACAGTATCAATTTGCTGACGCCAACTATGCTCCAAATCATCGATCAATAAAACATAGCTGTATGTTCCTCTGTTGAGATGGTTTCGGGCACAAAATCCGATCTCTTCGTCCCGCGTGGGCAAGCTCTTATTCGCAATCTGCAACCTTCGACCTGGAGAAGTAATTGGGCGCAACTGTTCAACCCGTCGAATTACATCAAAAGAACAAATTCCTGAACGTTGTAGATCGTTGAACAACTTCGGCAGAAATTGCCTCTCCCCTTTTCCGGTTACTATCAGCCCAAAGCGTGCATGAAACCATTCCACCTCGTCATGGCCACTATCCGTCATTTAATCGCCTCCGCAAAACGACCGTTGCTTTGTGACGCAACCATCTCGGCCATATAGAGCGAACCAATGGCATATTCCTGTAATAGATCTTGAATTTCTGTGATCTCGCTAACCCGGTCCAGGGTGGTTTCGCCACTTTCGCAGATTCCAACGGCCCAGATCTCTGCTGGCTCACATTGGCTGACCAAAACAGGGG
>CAZKEX010000377.1:0-4828 GCA_964551895.1 uncultured Caldilineaceae bacterium
CCCCGATCCCCGATCCCCGATCCCCAATCCCCGATCCCCGATCCCCTAAACGAACAAAAAGCCGTCGGGATGACTCATCCCGACGGCTTTTTTGATCCTGGTCGCCCCCCTAGCCCCCCAACTTTGAGGGGAACTGTCCACGACCTCCCCCAGAATTGGGGGCCGGGGGGCCGAGGGCGGTGAACGATTACCCCTATGTCTTCACGGCTTTCAAATAGATCATGCGCTGGTCAAAGATCAACGTGTTGCCCCGGTGGCGGGCGTTGATGCCGGCGGCGTCGGTCTCCAACCCGGCCTCCAGCATGTCCCCCACGGCCGCCCGATCTTCCGGGCGGGTGTCCAGGCTGCACAGCCATTCGTCCAGTTCCCGCTCGAAGGTGACGATCTCCGAGCGGTCCACCACCAGCCCGGCCTCGGCCACCAACTTGCGATATTGATCCGCGCTGCGGGCGGCCACATGGCCCGGGTCCCGCCGTTCCTCGATGGCATTTTGGGTGGCCCGTTTGACCGGATCGTCGACGCTCAACAGCTCGGCCAAGATCAGATGGCCGCCGGGCTTGAGTACCCGCACCATCTCGCGGATGGATTCTTGGGGATGTTTGAGATATTGCAAAATCAGCCGACAGAAGACCGCGTCAAAGCGGTCATCTGCAAAGGGCAGGTTGTGGGCCGGGGCCAGGCGAAAGCCGACCCGCTCGTGGCTGGGCGAGGCGGTGGTGAGACGCAGATACTCGGCCTGTTCCAACATGGCTTCGCTGATGTCCACCCCCAGCACCAGCCGTGCCCCAGCATCGGCCAGGGCCAGGGCCAGGGTGCCGGGACCGGTGCCCACATCCAAAATGTCCAGATCCTTGGGCAGCGCGGCAAAGCGCACCAAGTGATGGATACGTGGCAGATCCTCCTCTTTTTTGCTGGCGGCATAGATGGCGGCCACCCGATTGTAGACGGCCCGCACGGTCTGGAGATTGGCGTATTCTTCGCTTTCGTGGCTGCGCCGGGGCTGGTTGACCACTGGCTGCACCATCACCGGACAGGGCAGATGTTCCCGCCGGTTGAGACCCACCAGCCGCCAGCGGTCTTCTTGCCAGCGCAGTTCGCTGATGCTGGTCTCGTCGATCTGGATGTCCAGGGTGTTTGGCGTGACGAAGAAGCTGCTGATGAGGGCAGCGATGGCTTGGCGGTGGGTGACCAGGACCACGGTTTTGCCCCACTGTCCAGCCATCAACTCGGCCAACATGGCTTGCACCTGGCCAAAAAACAGGTCAATGGCGGCATTGGTCTGATCGACCCCAATGGGTGGGGGCTGGACCGTGTTCTCTGGGCTGGCCAAGGGGCTGGGCAGGAGGGTGGCGTGGGGCTGGCTGCTTTCGCCCGGCCCTGTGGGCGGCAAGTTGGCGATCACCGTGAGGGGCAGGTGCAGGACCTGGCTGATACGCTGGCCGGTGAGACGGCTGCGCAGTTGGCTGCCGCTGGCCAGCAGATCCACCTGCTCGTGGTCCCGCAGCCAGACGGCGAGACCGTTGGCCTGCTCCCACCCCACCGCGGAGAGCCCGCCCTCGTCTGCAATCAGCCGCCGGGACAAATTCGTATAGCGATTATACAGCCCCTCGCCGTGGCAGACCAGCAAAAGCCTGGTGGCGCGCTCGGCAGACGATGACAGGGCGGCGGTGGTATCGGTGGTTGAGGTCATGGGTGGCCTAGGATGGGCTGCCGTCTCGACTGGTGGCCAGTCGAATTTGGGCGCGGGCTGCGTTGCGCTGGCTGTCCAGATCCTTCTCGATCTGCTTGAAGTCCTGGACTTGGGGGGGATAGTGATCGGTCTGTTTGTTGTTTCCCGGCGGGAGGTCCAACTGTAGACGGGCTACGGGACGATCGTTGAGGATGTGTTCCTGGAATATCTCTTCCAGATCCGCCTGCTGCACACCCCCATACCAGACCCCTTCGGGGTAGACAACCAGGGTGGGTCCGTGGCCGCACTGGTTCAGACAGCCGGATCGGTTGACGCGCACAGCATCTCGCAGACCCGCTTCGGCCACGCGCCGCTTCAGATACTTTAGAAACCCATCGGGATCCCCCTGATCGCAGTCGAACCAGCAATAGGGACCCGATGTGCAGATGAAAATATGTTTTGTGTAAAGTGGCATGGGCAGATCATACCAGAGGCCGCAACCTGGACCAAAAAGATAGAAGGGTTAACGCATCCTGTTTCGCTCTGCCCGCCTTCGTTGACATTCTTGGGCTTTTTCAGTACAATTTTGCGGATGTTTCCGTTTATGGGGACAGCCCCAGGTCCTCTTTGCATCATCTCTGCAACTTCATCTCTGCAAACTTGGCAATTGCCCAACCCACCAATTGCTTTGCGGCGATTCCGTTGCGCACCAATTTACGCCAATCTACAGCCATTCGCCGGTTGCCGTCCTCATTCGTGGCTTCACTGCAAGAACTAAAGGTTCACCGCAAAGGTGCCAAGAACCCAAAGAAAAGCACGGTTTTTCCTCGGTGTTCTCTGCGAAATTTTTGGGATCTCGGCGGTTAAATGCTTCTCGCAGTGGCGTCATTCGTGATTCGGGGCTGCACTGGTTCCCTGTTTTTTTAGCTTTTCCCATCAATTTTTTCCCAACCCAACCAGACCCCATCGACAGTTGCCGTCGATGGCACCAGGAGGATCCATGACAAAGTATACCACTGGTCAGCTCCGCAATATCGCCATTGTTGGGCATGGCAGTTCCGGAAAGACGACCATTGTTGAGTCCATGTTGCACCGCACCGGCGCATCCAGCCGGTTGGGTCGAGTCGAAGATGGCACCACCGTCTCGGACTGGGACTCGGAAGAACACCGGCGGGGTATCTCCATCAACCTGGCAGTTGTGCCGGTGGATTTTGACAACGTCAGGCTCAATTTTATCGATACCCCGGGCTATCTGGATTTTGTGGGTGAAATGATCAGTGGGGTCAAGGTGGCGGAAGTTGCCCTGGTCTTGGTGGATGCCGTGGCCGGTGTGGAAGTCGGCACCGAATTGGCCTGGGATCGTTTGGACGAACTGCGCAAGCCCCGCATCGTCTTTGTCAACAAAATGGACCGGGAGAACGCCAATTTCCGCAAAGCCCTGGAAAGCCTGCGGGAAGCCTTCCCCGAAAGCACCATCATGCCCTTCCATCTGCCCGTGGGCGAGGCAGACAACTTCGCCGGTGTGGTCAGCCTGATCGATCTGAAGGCCTATATGGGCGACAAGGCCACCGTGGCCGAGCCGCCGGCGGACATGGCCGAGTGGATGGAGTCCACCCGGGTGGAGTTGGTGGAGGCCGCGGCCGAATCCGACGACGAGCTGATCATCAAGTATTTGGACGGCGAAGATCTGACCCCCCAGGAGGTGCGCCGCGCCCTCCACGAAGGGGTGCGCACTGGGGCCATTGTGCCCGTCTTCTGCGGCTCTGCCACCCAGGGGACGGGCCTCACCAGCCTCATGCGCTCCCTCACCCGCTATGTGCCCGCCCCCAGCGAGCGAGCCGTCCACGCCGAAGCCGCGGACAGCGGTGACCTCATCATGCTGGAAGCGGATCCCAATGCCCCCACGGTGGCCCTGGTCTTCAAGACCATCATCGACCGCTTTGTGGGCCGCATGAGCTATGTGCGGGTCTTCACCGGCGCCATCAAAAAGGACGGCCGTCTGGTCAACCAGCGCACAGGCGAGGATGATCGCATCGCCAATCTCTTCCATGTGCGGGGCAAGGATTTGGAGCCTGCCAGCGAGCTGGTGGCCGGGGATATCGGCGTGATCACCAAACTGGAAAGCGTCTTGACCGGCGACACCCTGAGCGATGCAGATGCCAATGTGCGCATTGTGCCGCCGGAATATCCTCGCCCCCTCTTCTCCGTCTCTGTCACCCCGGCCACCAAGGCGGACAGCGCCAAGATGGGCCAGGCGCTCCACTCCTTGATCGAAGAAGACCCCACCCTGCGGGTACAGACCATCAAAACCACCCGCCAGACCGTCCTCCAGGGCACAGGGGACGCCCATGTGGATGTGGCCGTGCGTCGCCTGGAGAGCAAGTTTGGCACCCAGGTCGAGACCGCCATCCCCAAGGTTCCCTATCAGGAGACCATCTCTCGCCAGGGGCAGGCCGTCTACCGTCACAAGAAGCAGACGGGCGGCGCCGGTCAATTTGCCGAGGTCCATATGCGGGTGGAGCCGACCGAGCGGGGCACAGGCTTTGTGTATGAGAGCGAGATCGTCGGCGGCTCCATCAGCGGTGTCTTCATCCCCTCTATCGAAAAGGGCATCCGCCAGGTGATCGAAAACGGCGGCATCATCGCCGGCTATCCTGTGGTCGATGTCCGGGCCGCTGTCTACGACGGCAAGGAACATCCCGTGGATTCCAAGGACATCGCCTTCCAGGCCGCGGGGCGTGAATCCTTTAAGGCGGCCATGGCCCAGGCCAGTCCGGTCTTGCTGGAGCCGATCTATCGCATCCAAGTCACCGTGCCCGAAGAGTACATGGGCGATGTGATGGGCGATCTGAATACCCGGCGTGGCCGGGTCAGCGGCATGGAACAGAAGGCCAACCGCAGCATCGTCAGCGCCCAAGTGCCCATGGCCGAGATCATGCGCTATGGCACAGATCTGCGCTCCATGACCCAGGGTCGGGGCACCTACACCATCGAGTTCGACCACTACGATCCCGTGCCCTCGCACCTGGTGGACGACATCGTAGCCGCGTACAAGCAGGAGCAGGAAAATGAGTGATGAGTGATGAGTGATGAGTGATGAGTGATGAGTGAAGAGTAACGAGTGATGAGTAATGAGTAAAAAGGGCCGGGGATTTGATA
>CAZKEX010000378.1:0-2127 GCA_964551895.1 uncultured Caldilineaceae bacterium
GGCCACCTCCCTCGGCTGACGGCTGAGACAGCCTTAGATTTTAACCGCAGAGGACGCAGAGAGGGTGCGGAGAGCGCAGAGGAACTTTCTTTCCTCTGCGCTCTCCGCGCCCTCTCTGCGCCGCCTCTGCGCCTCTGCGGTTAAAAAAACCTACGCTCAAATCACCCCCGGCGGCTTGATCCGAGGCCAGGCGTGGCGGGCGAAGGCCAGGGCGGCGACAGCCTCGGCCACCCGTCCGGCCAGGATCACCCAGGCCGGCGCGGCCAGGGTGGCCCCCATCCCCGCCAGCCAGACGCCCAGGTTGATCAACACAAAGGCTGCCCAGGCCGGGCGCACATCTCCCCGCTCGTTGACAAAACGGGGCAGAATCCAGAAGGCCACCCCCAGGGCAAGCTGCACCGTCCACCCCACCAGCAGAAACTCCATGTGGGCCGGAAGCAGCCGCCACATCAGGGGGTGCAGGGGCATGCCCTTGTTCCACAGCAGCAGACCGCCAAAGGTGAAGCCCAAAGCCAGATGAATCAGCCCGGACCGGATGAACCACGCGCTCAGTCTGGGCATTTCACTTCACCTTGACCCGGGGCCAGGTGTTGGCCACAAAGAGCAGCCCGGCCAGCCATTGGGCCACCGCGGCCGCCACCAACAGCCAGCCGGTCCACGCCCCACCGCCCTCGGTCTGGGCCGGTTCGGCGATGATGCGGGCCAGCAGCCCAAAGTTCAGCAGGACGTAGACCGCCCACGCCAGCCCTTCCCAGCCCCGGGGCGCCTCCCGGCTAAATCTGGGGAACATCCAATAGGCCACACCGATGATCAGCTCTGTGACCCAGCCCACCATGAAGAGATGAAAGTAGACCGGGTTCAGCCCGGCCACCCAGGCGGGCAGGGAGACCAGGGGCCGCAGGGCCAGGAGCAACCCTACGGCCAGGGCGACCACAAAGTAGGCCAGGGCGGTTTTGATGAAGATGCGAGTGAGAATAGGCATAAGAACTCAGGCTTGAGATTGGGCGTGCCGGGATTGCACGATGGAATAGACCGTGTTGGCCAAAAAGAGCAATAAAGCGATCACGTTCAACATGCCGCCCCAGCGTCGGCCTTCCCACCAGGGCCACAGATCCCCCACCACCCGCAGGATCAGCCCGGCGTGGAGCAGGATCAGATGGCCGTAGAAACGGGGGGCATAGGTGATGGGCAGGCGCAGGATGGCAGGGAAGACGATGGGGGCATGGCCAAAGACCATGCTGATCGAATAGCCCAGGTAGAGGACATGCAACATGGCATCGTAGTGGGGACCGGCCATGACGCCGCCGTAGATGACGGCCAGCACGCCGCCCACCCCCAACCACGCAAAGCCAGGGATCAGCGCCAGGGAGACAAAGCGAGCCTGGCCCCCAGCCTTCAAGCGGCGGCGGGCGATGTCATAGTGCAGCAGCCACAGGGCTTCCAAGACCATCCCCACACCGGCCACCCGCACGCCCAGGGCGAAATCCACCCAGCTCATCACCACCAGCCCCACCAAGATCAGCCCCACGGTCACACCGAAGAGGATCTGTTCCCGGCGGCCATAGCGCAGGAGACGGCTCAGTTCCAGCCGCTCTCCGGCGATGGTGAGAATGAGAAAGGCCGCCCACCACATGACCACCTGGGGCACGCCATGACCGGTCAGCCAGAGCAGATTCCCCACAAGCCAGCTCACCCCGCCCAGGGCAATGGTGATGGCATCCAGCCCCACATGGATGCGCAGGATCACGATCAGGGCCATCACCATTACGCCGCTGCCCAGGGTGATCAGCAGCGCGCCGGCCCCATTCAAAGCGGGCCCGCCCCACCCGCCCATCAACAAGATCGCCCCGACCCCGGTGAGGAAGGGAGCGGCGTAGGGCCAGGGTTTGCCAAGGGCCACGGCCCGCTCCAGGCTGATGACCGTGCCCAGGAAGCCGCCCACCATCAATGGGCCGTGGGCCATGGGCAGTGTCAACAACAGGGGCGGCCAAACCCAGCCAATGCGCAGCAATCCGCCCCACATGGCCGCCAAAAGGGTCACGATCGCCATGACGAGCAGCGGGGCGCGTAGGGTTGGTGTTTTTGTGGTCAAGAGATGCTCCTAAAGAAGGAAGGCAAAAGGCAAAA
>CAZKEX010000378.1:2227-4813 GCA_964551895.1 uncultured Caldilineaceae bacterium
GAACGTGGTTGGCGAGGTGCGTGGACTTCATGGCAAATCGTGCTTACAGATATGCCCGACGCCCACAACGCCGATCAAAACTAGACCACGTTCACCCTTTTGCCTTTTGCACTTTACCTTTTGCCTTTTGCCTTGTTTTTCTATTACCGTCCCGGCGGAAAAACGCTGATCTCGTCCCCGGTATGAACGGGGACATCTGGGCCGCCGATGAAGCTGAGGTCTTTGCCGTTGAGCAGCACCCGCCACATGGGTTTGACCCGATAGACCGGGCGGGCCTCGAACCAGGGGGTGCCTGTGGCGTCTGCGCGCTCGCCGTCGGCCCAGGCCAGGTCGAAGACGTCCTGGCGGGTGGCGGGGAAATAGTTGAAGAACTTGCGCAAGGCCGAACTCATGGCCGCGCCCTCTCGCAGATGGATGGTGAGGGCGTGGCGACCGGTAAGGGTGCGCATCTTGCCGAAGAGATTGACCGGCACGGCCACCTCCCCGGTCTGCAGATCCAGGGCTACTTGATAGCCCAACTGCATCATGTGCAGGTGCATGGTCATCACCTTGTTCCACCCGGCCAAGGCCGTGGGCACGACCGGGTCCCCGGCCATCTCCTCGGAGAGGAAGCGGGCGAAGGTGGCGTTGACCAAACTGGCGGCCCCGGTGATATAGATGGGCGGCACATGGATCTGCCGGGGACCGTGGCCGGCGTGGTATTGGCCGGCCCGGAAGAGATAGCGGGCCAAATCATCGCTGAAGTCCATCCCCAACATGCGGGCCAGCCAGACGGTGAAGAAGCGGCGGCGCTCGGAGAGGTGCTTGGGGTCCGCGCCCTGTTCCCAGCCCAGGATGGCCGCGGTGTCCGGGTTTTGGAGCAGGTAGTCGTAGTTGCCCACCACCAGTTCGTGGCCCCGCTTGAAGAGGGCCTCCACCGTGGCCAGCATGGCCTGGATCTCCTGGTGGCTGAGACCCAAGAAGGCCCTCATGCGTCGCCATTCATCTTCGGGCGGGGCGGCCAGGCTGTTCAGGTGCCAGGGCGGCGGGGCATCAAACCGAGAAAAGGCTTCAAAAGGGTTCACGGGTTATTTTCCTTTGTACATGATCAACAACATAACAGTCTCGTCGTGGGCAAGAATGCTGTGGGGCATGTTGGGGGGCAAATGTGCCCAAAATCCTGGCCCGGCTTTGGCCTCCTGTTCCCCCAAGATGACGTCCGCATTCCCCCGGACGATGTAGAGGGTGGCCGCTACGGAGGCGGTGTGTTCGCTCAACTCTTGGCCGGGGGCAAAGGTGAAGAGGATCGTCCTGGCCTTGTCATCGGTGACCAAGGTGCGGCTGATGATGCTGTCTGGACTGGCTGGGGCCAAACTGGCCAGATCGGTGTGAAAGATTGCCGGGCTGTTTGCTGGGTCGGTCATGGTTTTTCTCCTCATTTTTCAGACATTGATTGAATGGTGGCGGGCTTGCCAAAGACGATCATAAAGGGCAAGGCAATAGCCCCCTCAGGACAGACGTCCTGGCAGGCGGTACAATAGGTACAGAGATCAGGTCTGCTCAACATAGCTTTGCCCGCCACCTGGCTGAGGGCCTGGGTAGGACAGACTTCCACACAGGCTTTGCAGCCAGTGCACAGGTTGGCATCAATTTCGGGCAACGGGTCCATGATCTCTGGCTCGCTTTCAAATAGTGGCGAACTTCGTAGCACGGAGGGGTTGTCTCTAAAATAGCTGACGAGAGGGTGTGGTGCGAGGACAAAAGTCGCATTCAGTCAAACATCGGCCTCCTCGGCCAAACGGTCGGCGTCCAGGATCACGATACGGTGACGGTCAAACTCGATCACCCCGTCCCCGGCCAGGCTGCGCAGGGAGCGGCCCACCATCTCCCGCACGGTGCCCAGGCGGCTGGCCATCTCTTCCTGGGTGAGGAGCCGGGGCACATCGTCGCTGTCGTTGGCCTGGGCCTGTTGAAGCAGCAGTTGAGCCAGCCTGCTCTTGACGCTGCGCAAGGAGAGATCCTCCACCAGGCCCAGCAACTGACGGGTACGCCGGGCCATTGTGCCGATCAACGCCCAGGCCAGGGCAGGATGGCGATGCACGATCCGCTCCAGCTCAAGCCGAGGCACGCACCAGACCACAGCGTCCGTGTGGGCCGTGGCGGTGGCTGGGTTGGGGCCGCCGTCCAAAGCCCCCACATCGTTGAAGGTGTCCCCGGCATGGACCATGTGGACGATCTGCTCCCGGCCATCCTTGGACATGCGCAGGATCTTGATGACGCCGCTCTCCACCATGTGCAGTCCGGCGCAGGGATCCCCTTCCCAAAAGAGGATATTGCCGGCGGTCAAGCGACGACGGGAGGCCACCTTGGCCAAAGCCGCGTAGATCTCTGCATCCAGCCCCTGCAAATAGGTAACCTGGCTAAGGATCTCTTGGGCAGATTGGGGTGGCGCCGAGCTATTTTGGTGGGAAACACTATTGGGCATGGATTAGGCCTGCTCTGTTCGCTGGGTGTAAAATTGTCTACGTATCGTCCCACATTTTGGCCATTTTGACAAAGCTATCCAAGGCGGAAACTTGGGTCGGCCCCCTTGAAAAGCCATTGATC
>CAZKEX010000379.1:0-4809 GCA_964551895.1 uncultured Caldilineaceae bacterium
GCAGACAGCGTGCCCCCCTCAACACCCCTGGTCAGCGCCCCGTCCCCCGGCCTGTTCATCGAGAATGTGGGCCAATTTCCGCCGGGCATCGACTTTGTGCTTTGGGGTGGGGAACAGCCTTTATGGCTGAACCAGGATGGCATCTACACCCCCGTGGGGGAGGGAATGGCCAAGCTCACCCTGGCCGGGGGGATGGGGCAGCCCGTGGGCCAGGGGGCGATGACCACCAAGATCTCGTTTCTGCGCGGGGACGATCCAGCCCAATGGCGGGCGAATGTGCCGGTGTGGGGTGCGGTGCGCTATACGGTCCCCGGCACGGACACCGGGCTGACCGTGACCGCGGATGGCCGCCTGCTCGCCCAAGGCGAGCTGATCGTCACCGGCGTGGACGAGGCCCGCGTAGGGGCAGACGCCATCCGCCTGACCCAGGGGGCCACGACGGTCGTTCTGCCCCTGTCCACTGGGTCCACACCCAAAACAGCCCTGGCCGTCGAAACCGATCTGCTCTACGCCACCCTGATCCGGGGCAGCAAAAACGACGAGGAGGCCAGCCTGGCCGTGGACGGCGACGGCCAACTGGTGATCGTGGGCCAGACCGATTCCACCGACTTCCCGGCCACGGCTGGCGGGGTGGGCCCGGTCTACGCCGGGGGCACCCAGGATGCCTTCGTGGCCAAGCTGGCCGCGGATGGACAGGCCCTGCTCTTTGCCACCTTCATCGGCGGCGGGGACAGTGATCTGGCCAAGGGTGTGGCCCTGGACGCCGCCGGCAACATCACCATCGTGGGCGACACCAACTCCGCCGACTTCCCCACCACCGACCAGGCCTTCTCCGCCACCTTCAACGGCGGCTCCGCGTCGGATGCCTTTGTCACCGGCCTCAGCCCGGATGGGGCCACCCTGCGCTTTTCCACCTTCCTGGGCGGCAACAGCTACGACTCCCTCAACGCCGTCGCCCTGGCCCCCAGCGGGGATCTGATCTTGGCCGGGCGCACCCAATCCGCCGACTTCTTTGTCACCTTTGATGCCTACGATTCCAGCCACAACGGCGGCTGGGATGTGGTCGTGGCCGGCATGTTGCCCGACGGCAGGGACATGACCTTTTCCACCTTCCTGGGCGGCGCGGGCAGCGAGGAGCCGGGCGGGCTGGCCGTGGACGGTGGGGGAAACATCTATGTGGGCGGCTATACCTGGTCTCCCGCCTTCCCCACCACCCCTGGGGCCTTGGACACGACCTTCAACGGCGGCTACACCGACGCCTTCGTGGTCAAGCTGGCCCCAGACGGTGAAAGCCTGGGCTACGCCACCTTCCTGGGCGGCGAGGCCGGCGAGGCCGTGCGGGGCGTGGCGGTGGACGGGGCGGGCCATGCGGTGGTCACCGGCTTCACGGCCAGCCCAGGCTTCCCGACCACGCCGGGGGCCTACGGCGGGCCGGGCGGGGGCGACGACCTCTTCGTGGCCAAGCTGCTCCCCGACGGCCCCGGGTTGAGCTTTGCCAGCCGCTTTGGGGGCAACGGCTACGACTATGGCCGGGGGGTGGGGATCAACAGCAGCGGGGAGATTTTGGTGGCCGGGGAGACCAAATCGGCCAACTTCCCCATCACCCCTGGGGCAGTGGACATAACGTATGGCGGCAAACAGGATCTCTTCGTGGCCAAACTCACCGGCGACGGCGCGGCCCTGCTCTACGGCGCCTACTTGGGCGGCAGCGCCGATGAAGCCGGCCACGGTCTGGCCGTGGACAGCGCCGGCCATCTCTATCTGGCCGGCTCGTCCAAATCCCCGGACCTCTCCCCCGGCACGGTGATCGGTTCACCCTCTGCCGACGACACCATCTTTCACACCTTCGCCATGAAGCTGACCACCCCAACCCGTCCCATCACCCGGTCGTATCTGCCCTTCCTGGCGCGCTAATACAACTCCGCATATCCCTGCTCTAGCCCGGTCACCGACCGGGCTAGAGCAGTTTCGCGCTGATCAAAACAAATAGCCACGAAGAAGGGAAGTCGGGAAGGCCCACGAAGAAGAATGGAGCATTCGCCCTCTCTTCGTGAACCTTCCCGACTTCCCTTCTTCGTGGCTCCCTTGATCTTCAAAACTTCTTGATCTACTTGCCCTGCAACTCGTTGATCAGATCCACATATTTTTGCATGGCCTCCTCGCTCGCCATGCCCTGGATCTCGGCCCAGGCATCATACTTGGCCCGGCCCACAAAATCCATCATCCCCGGACGTTTGCCGCTGGCGTCTCCGCTGGTCCCCTGCTTGAAGAGGGCGTAGAGCTTGAGCAGCGTGTCGTTGTCCGGGCGCTCGGTCAGATTCTTGGACTCGGCCGCGGCCTTCTCAAACAGCGCTTTCAGGTCAGACATAATCGGTTCCTTTCGATGAAGGTTGGATCTTCCATACAACAAAACTGATCTGAGTGTATCGCCAAAATGAAAAAAGAACAACAAAAAATAGGCCACGGATGACACGGATTTGACGGATTAAAACGGATCTTTTTTGAAATCAGATAGATCCGTTTTAATCCGTCAAATCCGTGTCATCCGTGGCCTATTTTTTGCCCCCATCGCTTTTTGACAAACTTCCTGGCTTTGAGTATAGTTGCGCAAGTTAACCACGGGTTTGGGCAACTGGCCCGGCAACCCGATTCCTGTTCCAGAGAGATTGACCTGTACCCATGACTTCCCAATTCGCCGCAACATCCAACCTCAACTGTTGCTTGTGTCGATAGCGGGCACGCCAGCATGACGCTGGTTGTACCCGCTCAATCGACCTATGCGTTGAGCCGTGTTGCTGAATTTGGGCCTATAGTGTGAGCGAGCATCTGCCGGTATGCGTCCCTGCAAGGGGACCCCTGCCGTGCAACCCGCCACAACCCCGCCCGCCGGACTCATCGTAATGATGGGGCCGGTTTTTTGTTTTCCAGGGACGAGGGGCGAATTGCGAGGGACGAGTGATAACGCACCGGCTGGGCAAGCCACAATCTCCAAATCGCCCAATCTCTCAATCTCAATCAACCAATCAACCAACCAATCAACCAATCAACAAATCAACTAATCTGGAGACACCCATGACCACAGTCTACATCCCCACCCCCTTGCGCCGCCTCACCGCCGGACAGTCCAAGGTGAGCGTGGAAGCCGAAACCATCAGCAGCCTGCTGGCCGCCCTGGACACCACCTACCCCGGCCTGGCCGAGCGGGTGCTGGACGGGGACGGCAACGTCAAACGCTTCATCAACGTCTTCCGCAACGACGACGAGATCCGCACCCTGGACGGGCTGGCCACGCCAGTCTCCGCCAGCGACAAGGTCTCCATCGTCCCCGCAATGGCTGGGGGGAGTTTGTTGATTGGTTGATTGGTTGATTGGTTGATTCTTCCTGCGTAGACACAAACCAACCAACAAACCAACAAACCAACCAACCAACCAACAAACCAATCAACAAATCAACGTATCAACAAGCGGAGCGCCATCCCATGACCCAACGCCTCAA
Source organism: uncultured Caldilineaceae bacterium (assembly GCA_964551895.1). Lineage (GTDB taxonomy): Bacteria > Chloroflexota > Anaerolineae > Caldilineales > Caldilineaceae > JAGNDO01. Next base: position 3,497 of record CAZKEX010000379.1, read on the forward strand.
CCGAGACCAACTGGTCGAGCTGGCCAAGAGCCAGATCACCGAAATCACCCCCCAGGACCTGCACCGGCGCAGCGCGAACGGCGAACGCTTCACCGTGGTGGACATCCGGGAGCGGGACGAGTTTGTCCAGGGCCATTTGCCCGCGGCCACCTTTGTGCCCCGGGGCTTTTTGGAGTTGCGCATCGAGCAGGTGGAGCCGGACCGGGACGTGGCCGTGGTCCTCTACTGCGCCGGGGGCGTGCGCTCGGCCCTGGCCGCCCGCAACCTCAAAGAGATGGGCTACACCGACGTCATCTCCCTGATCGGCGGCTTCAACGGCTGGAAGAACGCCAGCCTGCCCTTCACCGTCCCCACGGTCCTCAACGAGGCCCAACGGGTGCGCTATAGCCGCCACACCCTCCTCAACGAGGTGGGCGAGGCCGGGCAGATCAAGCTGCTCAACAGCAAGGTCCTCCTCATCGGCGCCGGTGGACTGGGCAGCCCCGCGGCCATGTATCTGGCCGCGGCCGGGGTGGGCACTTTGGGCATCGTCGATTTCGACACCGTGGACGTCAGCAACCTGCAACGCCAACTCCTCCACGGCGCCAAGGATGTGGGCAAACCCAAGGTCGAGTCCGCAGCCGCCCGCATCGCCGACATCAACCCGGACGTCAAAGTCGTCGCCTATCGGGAGCCCATCACCAGCCACAACGCCTTCGACATCATCCGGGCGTACGACGTGGTCCTCAACGGCTCGGACAACTTCCCCACCCGCTATCTGGTCAACGACGCCTGTCACATGCTGGGCAAGCCCCTGGTGGACGCCAGCATCTTCATGTTCGAGGGCCAGGTCACCATCTATCAGCCCGCCATCCCCGAAGAGGGCATCGCCGCCGGTCCCTGCTATCGCTGTCTCTTCCCCGACCCGCCCCCGCCCGGTGAGGTGCCAAGCTGCGCTGAGGCCGGGGTGCTGGGCGTCCTGCCCGGCATCGTCGGTTCCATGCAGGCCGTCGAAGCCATCAAATTGCTCCTGGCCATCGGCGACCCCCTGATCGGCAAGCTGCTCATGATTGACACCCTGGACCAGAGCTACCGCACCCTCAACGTACAGCGAGACGCCACCTGCCCCCTCTGCGGCGACCACCCCACGGTCACCGAGCTGATCGACTACGAACACTTTTGCGGCCTGCCGTCAAGCAAAAATGAGTAAGGCGTAATGAGTAATTGGTCTGTACCGGACCTGTTGCCAACGAAGAAACCCCGGTCCACGACCACATTACTCATTACTCCTTACTCATTCACTCGGAGAACACCATGACCCTGCCCACCACCCT
>CAZKEX010000380.1:0-4782 GCA_964551895.1 uncultured Caldilineaceae bacterium
GGGTCACGGACCCGGCTAGCGCGCGGGGATTCATTCCCCAGACGCGACCTTCCTGGAAGCTGACCCGGATGCCGGCTGCTTCCAGGAAGGTTCGTAACCCCATCATCAATCTGCGGCCAGCTCTGCGTTGGCGGTCAGGATCGGTTGACGGGCGGCCCGCAGTTCGTTCATGCGGCGCATGGGCGCGTTGACGGGCGCGTTGTGGAGCAGGGCTGGGTCCGTCACGGCTTCCTCGGCGATCTGGAGCATGTCGGCGATGAACTGGTCCAGGGTCTCGACGCTCTCGGTCTCCGTCGGCTCGATCATCAGGGCCTCGGGCACGATCAGCGGGAAGTAGATGGTGGGGGGGTGGGAATTGTCCAGGTCGATCAGGCGCTTGGCGATGTCCAGGGCGTGGACGTCCGGGGCGCCGGCCAGCTTGCCCTGGGCCACAAACTCGTGCATGCACGTGCGGTGGCCAAAGGGGACCGGGTAGGTCTGTTTGATGAAGTGCTGGATATAGTTGGCGTTGAGGACGGCGTTTTCGGAGATCTCCCGCAGCCCCTCGGCCCCGTGCATGCGGATGTAGGTGTAGGCCCGCACGTGCATGCCGAAGTTGCCCCAATAGCCCCGCACCCGCCCGATGGACTTCTCCGGCATCTCCCACACATAGTCGCCCTCGGCGTTGCGCGTGGGCATGGGGCCGGGGAGGTAGGCGGCCAGCTTGTCGATACAGCCCACCGGGCCGCTGCCCGGTCCGCCGCCGCCGTGGGGGGTGCTGAAGGTCTTGTGCAGGTTGTAGTGCATGATGTCGATGCCCACATCCCCAGGCCGCACAATGCCCAGGATGGCGTTGAAGTTGGCCCCGTCGCCGTAGACCAGCCCGCCGGCCTCGTGGATCATCTCGCAGACCTGTTGGATATGCGTCTCGAACAGCCCCAGGGTGTTGGGGTTGGTGATCATCAGCCCGGCGAGGCGGTCGGCGTGTTTGGCGATGATCTCCCCAAGATGGTCCAGGTCGGCGTTGCCGTCGGCGTCGGACCTGATCTCCATTGTCTTCATGCCGGCCATGTTGGCCGTGGCCGGGTTGGTGCCGTGGGCGCTGTCGGTGACCAGGATCAGGTCTCGCTGGGCCTGGCCTTGGTCGATCAGGTATTGGCGGATCACCAACACGCCGGTCATTTCGCCCTGGGCGCCGGCCGCGGGTTGCAGGGTGACATGGGGCAGACCGCTGATCTCGCCCAGCATGTCGGCCAGTTCGACCATCAGCTCCATGGCCCCCTGCACGGTCTCCGCGGGCTGGAGGGGGTGGATGTTGGCAAAGCCGGCCATGCGGGCGGCCCGCTCGTTGACCTTGGGGTTGTACTTCATGGTACAGCTGCCCAGGGGATAGAAGCCCAGGTCGATGGCATAGTTCTTGCGGCTGAGCCGGGCATAGTGGCTGACCAGATCCCGTTCGGCGATCTCTGGCAGGGGCAGCTCGGCGCGCAGGAAGGCGGCGGGCAGGTCGGCGGCGGGCACGTCCGAGGCGGGCAGGGTGGTGCCCATGCGGCCGGGGCGGCTCTTCTCAAAGAGGGTCGGTTCTTTGCGGTTGATGTCTAGGGTCATGATTGGGTCTCCTGCTCTCCAAAACTTGCCAACACGGCCACCAGATCATCCATGGACTGGCGATCCACCATTTCCGTCGCGCACAACAACATCACATGCTCGCCCAGTTCGGGGAAGTCCTGGCCCAGGTCGTAGCCGCCCACGATACCGGCGCTTTCGATCAGATAGCGGTTGATCTCCGCCACAGGGGCCGGGCATTTGACCGCGAACTCGTGGAAGAAGGAACCACTGTTGAGGACCTGGTAGCCCTCTAGGCCCCCAATTTCAGTTGCCAGATAATGGGCATTGTCGTAACACATGCGGGCCACTTGAGGCAACCCATTTTTCCCCAAAGCCGCCAGGTACGCGGCGCAGGCCAGGGCATTGAGGCTCTGGTTGGTGCAGATGTTGCTGGTGGCCTTCTCTCGGCGGATGAACTGCTCCCGTGCGACCAGGGTCAGCACATAGCCGGGGTTCTCGTCCAGGTCGATGGTCTGGCCGATGATGCGCCCGGCGCTCTTGCGCACATGCTCCATCTTGCAGGCGAAGAGGCCCAGATAGGGGCCGCCAAAGCTGAGGCTGTTGCCCGTGGCCTGGCCTTCGCCCACAAAGATATCCGCCCCATATTCCCCGGGCGGGGTGAGGATGCCCAGGCTGATGGGGTTGGCGGCCACGATCAGGAACGCGCCCTGGGCGTGGACGGCGTCGGCCAATTCTTGCAGCCGGGCCGGGGTCTGGATGGTACCCAGGAAGTCCGGGTTTTGGACGATGACGCAGGCGGTCTCCTTGTCGATCAGGGCGGTCAGCTCGTCCAGATAGTCGAAGCCGGGCAGGTCGTGGCCCACGAAATCCAGGGGGAAGCCCTGGGTATAGGTGCGCACGACCTTGCGATATTCGGGGTGGACCGTGGGGGCCATGATCACCCGGCCGCGTTTATAGCGGGTGAGGTTGAGGGCCATGACCACGGCCTCGGCGGTGCTGGTGGCGCCGTCATAGTGGCTGGCGTTGCTGACCTCCATGCCGCTGAGGTTGGCGATCATGGTCTGATATTCGTAGATGGTCTGCAAGGTACCCTGGGCCACTTCGGGCTGATAGGGGGTGTAGGCGGTGTAGAATTCGCCCCGGCTGAGGACATAGTCCACGGTGCTGGGGATGTAGTGGAAGTAGGCACCGGCGCCGAGGAAACAGGCGTTGTGGTCCAGGTCTTCGTTGCGCTCGGCCAACTGTTGCAGACGGCCCAGCGCTTCCACCTCGCTGAGGCGGGGGGGCAGGTTCAGGTCCGGGAAGCGGTAGGCCTCCGGCACATCGTGGAAGAGATCTTCCAGCTTCTCCAGGCCCAGCACGTCCAACATCTTGGCCCGGTCCTGGTCGGTGTTGACAATGAATGCCATGTGAGTTGTCTCCGGTGAAAAGGGTTGGGAATGAGTAAGGAGTAACGAGTAATTTTTTGTGGTAGACAAGTTGTTTTGCTTATCAAAACCGGCTCGTCTACCACAGATTACTTATTACTCCTCACTCATTATTCTGTCTCGTCTACAAACGCGTCGTACGCGTCTGCGTCCAGCAGGGCGGCCAGTTCGGCGGCCAGGGTGTCTGTGGGCTGGATCTTGAAGAACCAGGATGTGTACGGGGTCTCGTTGACCTGCTCCGGGGTGGCTTCCAGATCTGTGTTGATGGCCACGATGGTGCCGCTGACCGGGGTGACCACCTCTTCGGCGGCCTTTACGGACTCCACCACGGCGATGGCGTCGCCGGCTTCCACCTCGTCGCCCTCGCCGGGCAACTCCACAAAGACGACATCGCTCAGCATATCCTGGGCGGCGTCGCTGATGCCGACCACGGCCAGGCCGTCCTCGTCCATGCGCACCCACTCGTGGCTCTTGGCATATTTGGCGCTCTTGTCTAGTTTGAAGTCTGACATGGGTTTCTCTCCTTTTTGGGGTTGGTTGGTTTGTTGGTTTGTTGGTTGGTTGATTTGTTTGTTGGTTGATTGGTTGATTGGTTGATTGGTTTATTGGCGTGAGTACCCGACCAATCAACCAATCAACCAATCAACAAATCAACAAATCAACTACTTATCCTGTGCTTTATAGAATGGGCGCTTCACCACCACGGCCTTTTTGGGCTTGTCGCGCACGATGATGTCGATCTCGCTGCCGGTCTTGCTGTGGGATTTGGGGACGTAGGCCATGCCCAGGAACTTGTCCAGGGTGGGGCTTTTCATGCCTGTGGTGACATGGCCGACGATCTGGCCGTCGATGGCAACGGCGTAGTGGTCACGAGGGACGGCCCGGTCCACCATCTCGAAGCCGACGAGGAGCTGATCCGTGCCTTCCAACTTGGCCTTGAGCAGGGCTTCTCGACCGATGAAATCGCCCTTGTTGAAGTCCACCACCCAGCCCAGCCGGGCCTCGATGGGGTTGATCTGGGCGCTGATCTCGTGGCCATAGAGGGGCATACACGCCTCGAAGCGCAGGCTGTCCCGGGCGGCCAGACCGCAGGCCAACGCGCCCTCCTCCTTGCCTGTCTCCAGCAGGGCCTGCCACATCTTCACCGCCTGGTCCGCGGGGAAGTAGAGTTCGAAGCCGTCCTCGCCTGTGTAGCCTGTGCGCCCGATCAGGGTTTCGATGCCGTCGATGGGGCCAACGGTGCAGGTGCGAGGGGCCATCTCGCCCAGGTTGACCGGGGTCAACCGCTGCAAAATGCGCTCGGCCTTGGGACCTTGGAAGGCCAGCATGTAGGTCTCGTCGGAGATGTCGGTCAGCTCCACATCAAAGCCGTGGGCCTGGGCGTTCATCCAGGTCCAATCCTTGGCCCGGTTGTCCGCGTTGACCGCAATCATCCAATAGTCGGGCAGATGGTAGAGGAAGATGTCGTCCACAATCGTGCCGTCCGCGTAGGTGAGCAGGCCATAGTGGGCCTCGCCGACCGCGATCTGGGAGACATCACAGGTCTGGATGTATTGCAGAAAGAGGTCGGCCTCCGGCCCCACGGCCCGGAACTGGCCCATGTGGTCGATGTCGAAGAGACCGGCGGCGGTGCGCACGGCCTCATGCTCGGTCAGGGGACCGGTGGGATACTGGACAGGCAGTTCGTACCCGGCAAAGGGCACCATCCGCCCGCCCATTTCCACATGGATGTCGTAGAGGTGTGTGCGCAGTGTTGGCATAGGCTTGGTCCTTTCGATAGGAGATGCGAGTTGCGAGATGCAGGTTG
>CAZKEX010000381.1:0-4768 GCA_964551895.1 uncultured Caldilineaceae bacterium
TGGGACATGGGGCACTCCAAAAGGTGGTGCGGCGGGTCAAAGGGAGATCAAACCCCCAAGCAAGAGAACTCCTGCCCAGAGTGGTTTTGATGTCTTCTGAATCTGCTCTATGGATGACTGCGCCGCTGGGGAGGGGAGCGACAGGTGAAGTAGTGTAACAAAGTTTTGGGAAGGCGTCCATTTAAGGAGAAAGTCGCTGATCTAGCGGATGCCCTCAAATCTTTGGCTTGTAGTTAGCTCAAGACAAAAACGCCAAAACTCAATTACGCTAAGGTTGGCTCAACCACATCCCAGACAGCTTTGGGGTGCTTTGCTGCCACTTGAAGAAGAACTCTGGCCGCTCCATGAGGCACTCTACGCCCCTGTTCCCAGTTCTGTATTGTCTTTACACTAATTCCCAACAAAACCGCAAACTGGCTCTGAGATAGTCCGTAATTCTCACGGATTTGCTTCACATCAGGAGCGCTTATCTCAAAGCGGCGCGCCGGATCTGCCTCGCCGCGCAGAATGGCACCGCCCTCGCTCACACTTTCCAATAGATCCGCAAACATGGCTTCGTTCATGGGTAATCCCTTTCGACAACCTGACGCAATAACTTCAATTGAGCCGCGGTCAAATCATCCGTAGAACTTTTGGGGTAAACAAACAATAGCAGGATTTGATCATCAGCCACTGCCCAGTAATAGATCGCACGTAGGCCACCTCGTTTTCCATGTCCTTTGGCAGCCCATCTGACTTTGCGTAGACCGCCGCTTCCTGGAATAACCGATCCCATCTCTGGCCGGATAGCCAGCTGGGATTGTAGCAACCGATATTCTTCATCACCGAGTAACCGCTGGATTTGTTTTGTGAAGATGGAGGTTTCGATAAAGACCATGTTGGGGGATCCTTCTCCAACGATTGTGCAAATGTGTTTGGCCAAATTATACGCCAATGAAGTACATCCGTCAACCACAAAAAAAGGCGTGAGGCCCGGATACCCCCCGGACCCCACGCCCCACTCATTACTCATTACTCATCAATCGTCAATCGTCAATCGTCCATCTTCCTAGAACAGCCCAAGCACCTTCCCCGTCTCCAGATCCAGGTCCACGTCGTAGAAGGCGGGACGGGTGGGGAGACCGGGCATGGTACTCATGGCGCCCAGCAGGGGATAGACGAAGCCCGCACCCACGCTGGCCCGGATGTCCCGCACGGGGACGATGAAGCCTGTGGGCGCGCCCTTGAGTTCGGGATCGTGGCTCAAGCTCAGATGTGTCTTGGCCATACAGATGGGCAGATTGTCAAAGCCCACCTTCGTGTACAGGGCGATCTTCTTCTCGGCTTCCGCGGAGTATTCCACCCCGTCACCGCCGTACATCAGCTTGACGATGATCTCGATCTTCTCCTTGATGCCCAGGTTGACATCGTAGAGGAATCTGAAATTGCTGGGCAGTTGGGCCGCGGCCATCACCGCCTTGCCCAGGTCAACGGACCCCAAGCCACCTTCGGCCCAGTGGTTGGACATGACCGCATCCTCGGCCCCGGCTTCCAGGGAGATGCGGCGCACCAGAGCCACCTCGTTGTCCGTGTCCGTGTGGAAGCGGTTGACCGCCACCACCACGGGGACACCGAAACGCTTGACGTTGCGGATGTGGGCCTTCAGGTTGCTGCATCCGGCCTCTAACAGGTCCAGGTTCTCGTCCGTATAGGCCGCGTCCAGAGGCCGCCCGGCCATCACCTTGGGGCCGCCGCCGTGCATCTTCAGCGCCCGGATGGTGGCGACCAACACCACCACGTTGGGAACCAATCCACTGTAGCGGCATTTGATATTGAAGAACTTCTCCATGCCGATATCAGCGCCAAAACCGCACTCGGTGAGTACGTAGCCATTCTCGCCCACCAGTTTAAGGGCGATCTGGTCGGCGATGATGGAGCTGTTGCCGTGGGCAATGTTGGCGAAGGGGCCAGCATGGACCAGGGCCGGGGTGCCTTCCAAGGTCTGCATCAGGTTGGGCATGATGGCGTCTTTCATCAGCACGGTCAGCGCACCGCCCGTGCCCAGATCGTCCGCGGTGACAGGGACGCCGGCCCGGCTGGTGCCGATCACCATGCGGCCCAGCCGCTCTCGCATATCTTCCAAGGAGGTGGTCAGGGCCAAGATGGCCATGATCTCGCTGGCCACGGTGATGTCAAAACCGGTCTCCCGGGTCATGCCCTTTTCTGCCGGGCCTTTGCCCACGGTGATACCTCGCAGGAAGCGATCGTTGGTGTCCGTCACCCGTCGCCAGGTGATGCTGTCCGGGTCGATGTCCAGCCGGACAAAGCGGCTCACCTCTTCTTCGGTCAGCTCCTTGGGGTCGGTTTTGTCGATGCCCAGCTTCTTCAGCCGCCGGAGCATCACCGGGGAGAAGCTGCTGCTGCCGTCCTTGGCCGTGGGGCAAAGCCGGTTGAAGAGAGCCTTGTCGGTCTGGGTGGCTTCGTGGAACATGCGGGCGTCGATGGCCGCGGCCAGCAGATTGTTGGCCGCGGTGATGGCGTGGATATCCCCGGTCAGATGCAGGTTGAAATCTTCCATGGGAATAACCTGGCTGTAGCCACCGCCGGCCGCCCCGCCCTTGATACCAAAGGTCGGTCCCATGCTGGGCTGGCGGATGCAGGAGATCACCTTTTGGTCGAGATGGGCGCCCAAAGCCTGGGAAAGCCCCACAGTGGTGGTGGTTTTGCCTTCGCCCAAGGGGGTGGGGGTGATGGCGGTGACCAGAATGTACTTGCCGTTGGGTTGGTCGGCCAGACGTTCTCGCACGGAAAGATGGACCTTGGCCTTGTACGGGCCAAACATATCCATCTCTGCGGGCAAAAGGCCCACTTCGTCGGCAATTTGGGTGATGGGCAGGGGGACGGCAGCTTGGGCGATGTCAATATCGCTGGGAACAGGGGTCAGAAGGTTTTGGAGTTTTTTGGGCATGGCTAAATCCTCTTTGATTAGCGAGCGAACTGATGGATTGTGGTTGGTTTTTGAGCCGTTGTGGAAAGTCTGGCTCATTGAGATCTATTGTAACACGATCTGCAAGAATGTTCCACAGTTTGTGAAAAATTGAACATCTAACTCAACCGAAAGAATTGTTTAACCGCCGAGGACGCAGAGATTTCTGCGTCCTCGGCGGTTAAACGCTCGCCCACAACGACAGAGGCGCACTCATCATTGAGTGCGCCTCTATCCCAAAGGAGAAAAACATGAAAACCGCTCCCCGCGGGGCCCAGCCACAGGGTTCAGGTCATAGCGAATCAGATAGGCCGAGCGGTACTTGACACAGCTTCCCAGCCATCATCCACAGGCAGGGTCTCCCGGGTAATAAAGTGGACCAGATCGTGGAATTCTCGGCACTTGTGACAGGCCTGGAGATGCAGCCACTGTTCTGGGAAAACACGATGCACAACCTTGCCGGTCAACTCGGCCAGGACATAGGAGTCCATTTCGTGGCGAATCTTGCCGCACTCTGGCCCGTTGGCCAGGAGGGTCAGGGTCAGGTGTCGATACCCCTGGCTCAACGATGGATCCTCCAACATCGTCCACAGGTCAGCATGCTCGGTTTTGACCGGGCGGGTGCGGGATCTGTGATAGTCGCTCTGCACACGGGGGAGACCGATGATTGACATGGACATGGCTGAGTACCTCCTGGCAACGAGATGATCCCGGAAAAGTTGGGATGATTCTTCTATGCCCACATGGTATCACGCCGAGACGAAGGAGTCACTACGGAAAGATGCGTAGTTTGGCGCCCATCTTTCCTGGTTTCTGTACGTAAAAACCCGTAGGCGCTACTCGCTGCGCCGATAACCGGCGGGAAGGCGGGACGGATCAGACACCAGGCCGGCCAGGGTTTTGAGGTTCATCACATCGTCGGCCATGTCCGCCTCTTTGGGGGTTTCCAACAGCATGGGGATGCCGGCCCAACGTAGATCGTCCATGATCATCTGGAAGGCCTCCACCCCGATCTCCCCCTGGCCGATGTGGGTGTGGCGGTCCTTGTGGCTGCCCAACCCGCCCTTGCTGTCGTTGAAATGCCAGCACTTGACCGCGTCCAGCCCCACCTCGGCTTCCAGTTCGGCCACAGTGGCCGCATAGCCCTCCGGCGTGCGCAGTTCATATCCGGCGGCGAAGGCGTGGCAGGTGTCCATGCAGATGCCCACCCGGTCCGGCTCGGTCACCTGGGCCATGATGCGGCGCAGTTCGCCAAAGCTGCGGCCCAAAGTGGTGCCTTGGCCCGCCATCACCTCCAGCAGGGTCATGGTGTCGGCGCATTCCGGCGTCTGGGCGTGGATCTGGTTGAGGGCGGCGGCCACCCGGTCGATGCCGGCGTCCGCGCCGCTGCCCACGTGGGCGCCGGGGTGCAGCACCACAAAGGGGATACCATAGGCGTGGGCTCGGCGCAGTTCGTCGGCGTGGGCGGCCTGGCTCTTTTTCCACAGGGGATCTTTGGGCGTGGCCAAGTTGATCAGATAGCTGGCATGGCTGACCACGCTTTCACGTTCTATACCCAGGGCGGCGGCCTGTTCCTCCCAGCGGGCCACATCCTCCGGATCGATGGGCGGGCCAACCCATTGGCGGTTGTTCTTGGTAAAGACCTGCAAAGCGGTGGTTTGGATCGAAGCGGCCCGGTCCAACGCCTTGCTGACACCGCCAGCGATGGACATATGCGCGCCTAGTTTGAGAATGGTCATGGAAAGCTCCTTGGAAATGCACAAAAATGCACAATGGACAATGCACAATGGACAATGCACAATG
>CAZKEX010000382.1:0-4745 GCA_964551895.1 uncultured Caldilineaceae bacterium
GGGCATGGCGGGCGGCTCGCCTTCGCCCCGATAGCCGTGGTCGGCGTACCAGAGACGCACGAACTCTTTGTCGAAGTTCTCCGGCTCCTGGCCGGCGGCGTGACGGGCGGCGTAGGTGTCGGCGATCCAAAAGCGGCTGGAATCGGGCGTGTGCATCTCGTCTATCAGCATGATGCCGCCATCCGGCCCAATACCGAACTCGTACTTCGTGTCCACCAAGATCAGCCCGCCCCGCAGGGCGATCTCCTGGCCCCGGCGAAAGAGAGCGATGGCCGCGGCGCAGATCTCGTCCCACATGGCCCCGGGGACCAGGCCCTTCGCCACCACCTCGGCGCTGGTGATGCGCTCATCGTGGCCGCCCGGATCGTCCGGCCCGGCCTTGGTGGTCGGGGTGATGATGGGCTCGGGCAGGGCATCATTCTTGCGCAGGCCGTCGGGGAAGTCCATGCCGTAGATGTGGCGTTCGCCCTGGGCATAGCGGGTCCAGAGCGCGGTCCCGGTCACCCCGGTGATGTAGCCCCGCACGACCACCTCCACGGCCAGGGGGCGACACTCGTGGGCTACGGTCACGTTGGGGTCGGGCATGGCGATGAAGTGGTTGGGCACAATATCCGCGGTCTGCTCGAACCAGAAAGCCGCCAGTTGGTTCAGCACCTGGCCCTTGAAGGGCGCCAGCCCCAAAATGCGGTCAAAGGCCGAGAGGCGATCCGTGACCACGAGGATTCGGCGGTCGCCCAGAGTGTAGTTGTCCCGCACTTTGCCATGGTAGCAAGGGCCGAGGAAGGAGAGATCCACGCCGTCGAATGGTTTGTCCAGAGCCTGCTCTAAAATTGTTAGTGACATCGTATGTCCAATCCAGGTGAATGACCAAAACTGTCCAGGGAGATCCAAACCCGTTGACGCCCGTCGGCTGTTGTTTCACCGTTGGTCCAAATGTCCGGTGGGATTGGGGCAGTTTGGTAGTCTGCCCCCAGGCCATCATTTCGACCACCCGGTGGCAGAAAGACAACATCGGCATAGTAGCGACTGATTGCTTCTAACGACAGCGCTGTTTCTATAGTCTGAGAGGCAATGTAATCGCAGTGGTTGCCGTTGCCGGTGAGGCCGACAAATTTGTACTTGCTGACCAGTCGGGTTTGTTCCGGCAGCGGATAGTCAAAGAGCTGATCGGCAAAGGCATCGAGCTTCGCATTGGTAAAAATTTGCGGTATCCATAGCATAATTGTGCAGAGCAGAGTGGGCACACCCAGCACAATTAGGCCGATGCCCAACCCTCGTAGCAAGGACTTGTTCATCATCGGGACCTTGTTTAAGTTGAAGGGAACATGATCTAAGTGCTTCTATCTCCGCCTGCGCTTGGCTTGGCCTTGAAATTGACCTTGGCCGTGGCAGTTGCGATATTTACGCCCGCTTTCGCAGGGGCACGGCTCGTCCGGGGAAATGCTGTCCGGGGCCAAGAGCTGATTCAGGCCCGTTTGTCGATCACGGATGATCACATACTGCCCCTCGTCCAGTTCATCGATGAACTCCTCCCAGCCTTCGTCATCGTCATCATCGTCGTCGTCATACATGAGACGCTCCAAGCTCTCGGCTTGCTCAATTGTTTCACTTGTTTGAGTGAGAATCCAACTCATGACGACATAACTAACCATCAAAGTCATGGCTGCCCCAACTTGGGCAGATTGCCACGGGTCAAAGGGGGAGACAAGCGGAATCAACCACACAAGGGGCAGGATGATCAACAGCATGAACAGGGTGAAAAGTGGCGCCAAAACGATCAGGGGCGGGATCGGATCCCCTGGGGGGAACCGGGTATACAGGGTGTATGTGGCGAGGAGAAAGCTGATGGAGGCGATCACCACGGTCTGCCACATAGTCAGCGCGGTGGCGAGGCTCAATAGCCATCCGAGAAACAGGACGATGGCCGTCGCCAAAAAGCTGATCAGCAGCAGGGCGAGGAGTGGGAGCAATATATCCAGAAAAGACAAAACTCGTTTGAAGATGTTCATGGTTTTCACCGTTATTTTCACCGTTGAGAAATGAAGGATTGAAAGAGACGCAGCCCCAACCGATGGCTATGGGCGCCGGTGGGATTCTGAATGGCCAACAGATGGTCCTCCGGGTGAGGCATCAGCCCTACCACATTGCCCCGGCGGTTGCAGATGCCGGCAATGTCCGCCACGCTGCCGTTGGGGTTGATGGGATAGCGTCCGCCCGCGGGGGAGCCGTGGGCATCGACATAGCGGAAGGCGATCAAGTTCTCCGCCTCCAACTCGGCCAGGGTGTTCCCGTCCGCCACCTGAAAGTTGCCCTCCCCGTGGGCAATCGGGCAGAAGATGGGTTCCCGGATCTCGCTCAAAAAGCCGGCCCGGCAATTTGGGTTGACGGCCAAATGCACCCAGCGGCACTCGAAATGGCCCTGGGCGTTCTCGGTCAACGTGACTTTGCGAGTTGCGGGTTGTGAGTTGCGAATTGCGAGGTCCGGGCCGGGGAGGAGGCCAGCTTTGACTAGGGTTTGGAAGCCGTTGCAGATGCCCAGGACCCGCTTGCCGCTCTCCACAAACTCGTTGAGCTGATCGTGAAAGAAGACTTGCAGATCCAGGGCCAGGCGACTGCCCGCGCCCAGGGCATCCCCATAGGAGAAGCCGCCGGGCAGGAGCAGCATGTCGAAGTCTGCAAAGCGACGCTCGCCCCGGCGCAGTTGGTTGATGTGGACGATCTGCGGCGCGCCCCCGGCCAACTCACAGGCCCGGGCCGCTTCCCCGTCCCGGTTCGTGCCCGAGGCGTGGAGGATCAGGATGGATGGGTTCATAATTTGCTCTTGCCAGTGTCCGTTTGAGGGTGATATACTGAAAATGCGCCAGAAATGATCGCAATTTGATAAAGGAGCCAGTCGATGACCCTTACCCTTGAAACGCTTACAGTTCGTTTGCCAGCCCCGGCGCTGCATCGCTTGCGCCGAATTGCCGAGATTGCTCAACGATCCGTGGAAGATGTGCTTGCCGATACGCTGGAAGCAGGTCTGCCGCCTTTGCTGGAAGAAGTTCCCGCTGATTTTCAGGCGGACCTAACCGAGTTAGAAGTTTTGCCTTCTGCGGTGTTACGCCAACTACTGTTGGCCGAACTGGATGCGAAGCAGGTCGCTTGTTATGATACTTTGCTTGACCGCAATGCCGCGGGCACATTGAACGAATCTGACCAGCAGGCGTTGGACGAGTTGCGCCGCCAAGCCGATTTGATCATGTACCGCAAGGCCTATGCCGCGCTGATCTTGAAGTGGCGTGGTGAAATTGTCCCCACCTTGGCTGAGTTGGAAGCAACCCCGTAGTCTCCCCCAGGCCCAAGCCCCATGCCCACCTCATCATTGTACACCCGTCTCCTGAAACAGGCCGGACCTCGTTGCGGTTATTGTCGCACGTCGGCCAAAATCGTCGGGCAACCCCTCACTATCGAACACATCGTCCCCTCTGCCCGTGGCGGTTCGTCGGATGAGAAAAACCTCTGGCTTTCCTGTCGCCGATGCAATCAATTCAAGGGCACCCAGATTGATGCATTCGATCCTGGCACGGGCGAATTTGCACTTCTCTTCAATCCTCGCCAGCAACCCTGGCCCGAACACTTCATCTGGTCCGGGGACGGTCTTCACATCATCGGCCTGACCCCAACCGGGCGGGCAACGGTCATTGCTCTCCGTTTGAACAACGACGAGATCGTGGCCGCCCGTTGGCTCTGGGTCAGCGTCGGCTGGCATCCCCCGCATGATTGAGTTGGTAAACGTGGTGGGCTACGACACTGCCTGGGCTTGTCCCTTGGCCAGCCGAACAAGGTGTTCAAGCCTGAAATAGCCATCCAACTCGGCTTCCTCCTGGTCGGAGAGGGGGTGCAGTTTGGCCTTTGCCAGCAATTCTGTGACCCGTTCCTGCAAAATACTTGACGGCTGCAAGGCCAAGATTTCCTCTCCGGCTTTCCCTTTGCCAAGGGTCGCCTGGATTTTCACGATGCGTTCTTCGAGGTCTTCAATGACTTCGTCGGGAAGTATTTCTTTGATCCTGTCATTCAGAAAGCGAGCTTCCTCGAACAGAAGATCGAAACTCAATTCCAGCGATTTCAGCACATCGGTCCAAAAACGTTTACGCAATTCTGGCGGGTGGCACGGGCCGTCGTTCCCGTTGGCCAATCGTTCCGGTACCAGGATCATCAGGTCAGTGGAGTCGATGCCCATCTCGGCAGCCTGGGCTTCCAACGCTTGGCGTTCGTCCCAATTGTCAAACCAATGCTCGCCGTAGTCGTTGTCCATAGTGAACAGCCTGCCAATCCAGACCGCCGGATGCCACTCAGTTAGGCCGAGTTGTTCGGCAATACGCCGATATTCATCGGTCACCACAAACGCGTCGAGTGGCTCGATATAGTGAAAAATCCGTACCCTGCTCATCCCCTGCGCTCCTTATCCTTTCCACGCAGCAACCAACTGCTCAACACTCACATCAACCACCCGCTCTCCGCCTAATTCTACCACCAATCGCCCGTCAGCGCTGACTGCGCCAATTCGGGCCAAAAAGTGCCCCGCCAGCGTCGCCTCAAACGCTCCCGCATCCTCCGGTCTCACCTCAAACAACAGCCGCCCATTGCTCTCCCCAAACAGCGTCGCCGCCCAATCCCCAATCCCCAATCCCAAATCCCCAATCTCCACCGACGCGCCCAGCCGTCCGGCCAGACACATCTCCGCCAACGCCACGCCCAGCCCG
>CAZKEX010000383.1:0-4709 GCA_964551895.1 uncultured Caldilineaceae bacterium
GTCACCCCCTCACCTTGTCACCCCCTCACCCTGTCACCTTGCCACCTTCGTCACGTTTTGACCCCACGCGCGGCGGTGCGATACAATAGACAGGTTATGGACCTGAACCCGCTGCACATGCACCTACCCACAACTGAACAAAACCGCACCTCTCTGCTGGACCTCTCCTACGACGAGCTTGTCTCGTTTTTGGAAGGAATGGGCCAGCCGAAGTTCCGCGCCCGCCAGGTGTGGGACTGGATCTACAAACGCTATGCCGGGGACTTCGAGAGCATGACCAATCTGCCCACGGCCCTGCGGGCCCAGTTGGCCGATGTGGCCACGGTCTTCCCCCTGCGCAAGACAGCCGAAATGCGCTCGGCGGACGGGGACACCCTGAAAACGCTCTTTGCCCTCCCCGACAGCCAGACCGTGGAAGCGGTGCTGATGCTTTATGACAAGCGGCGCACCCTCTGCATCAGCAGCCAGGTGGGGTGCGCCATGGGCTGCACCTTCTGCGCCACGGCCCAGGGCGGGTTGATGCGCAACCTGAGCGTGGGGGAGATCACGGCCCAGGTACTCTACTTTGCCCGCTATTTGGCCGACCCCAGCCTGCTCCCCCTCACCTCGGTGGAGCGGCCCAGCACGGTCACAAATGTGGTGCTGATGGGCATGGGCGAACCCATGCACAACTATGACAATGTGTGGACCGCCCTGCGCCGCCTGACCGGGGAAGATGCCTTTGGCCTGGGCGCACGCCACATCACCCTGAGTACCGTGGGCCTGGTGCCCATGATCGACCGCATGGCCGACGAGGGGATTCAGATCAACCTGGCTGTGAGTTTGCACGCCCCCAACGACGAACTGCGATCCCAATTGGCCCCGGTCAACCGGCGCTGGAATGTGGAGACCCTGCTGGCCGCGGTGCAGCGCTACATCGACAAAACCAATCGCCGGGTGACATTTGAATATGCCCTGATGAAAGGCATCAACGACACCCCAGAACTGGCCGCGGAGATGGCCCGCAAGCTCAGCCCCCTGCTCTGCCATGTCAACGTGATCCCCCTCAACCCCATCCCCGACAGCCCGTTCCAGCCCAGCACGGGCGAGGACACAGAGCGCTTTGTGCAGATCCTGCGGGAGGGGGGCGTGCCCACGACGATCCGCCTGCGCCGGGGTATCGAGATCAACGCCGGGTGTGGGCAGTTGCGCCAGGCGCATCAGAAGCAGGCCAACAGTGTACAGTAGCCTGCTACGGTTTCGATACGATCGGAAACTGCCCCGGTCTACTCAACCTGCGCTAGCTTACACCGAATCAGGAACGCAAAAAACGCCGACCCCGATTCGGGCCGACGCTCTCTGTTCTTTTCAACTGGGCGCTGCGTCCGACAGAAGCCGGGGGGGCCTAGACCGTGCGGTACAGAGACTTGATGCAGCCGGTACACAGACGCTGAGACGTAGACTTGCCGTCGGCCATCACTTTGACCTTCTGAATGTTCACATCCCAGCGACGTCGGGTGGCCTTGTTGGACCAGGGACGGTTGTTGCCAAACTGGGGACCCTTGCCACACTTTTGACATTTTGCCATAATAGAGACTCCTTAACACAGTGAAGCAGGCAGCGGTGCCTCTGCCTGCCTGACGATTGCATTTGTTTGCAAGTGCGTATGTTATCACGACGCCCCGGCTGTGTCAAAACTTTTGGGGGGCGGACAGGTACATTGTTCATTGAAGAGATCGTTGAAGAGATCGTTTTGCAATCATTCATGACTCTGCTGAAAAAAAGGTCGAATTCACCGCGAAGACGCCAAGAACGCAAAGAAAAGCAAGATCTTTTCCTCTGCGTTCTCTGCGAAATCTCTGTGTCCTCGGCGGTTAAATGGCTTTTTGCAGCAGAACCATTCATGAATCAGACAACGGTGAGGCGTATGACAACACCAGACCTAGACCCAACCGACGACGAATACACCATCGAGCAAGATCCGACCCTGGGCCCCGAAGCCAGCCCCGAAGCCGGCCCGGCCTCGGATGCACAGGAGTTGGTCAGCTTTTCCGACAAATATCCCAACGCGGAACCCCTCCAACAACTGGACGGGGCGGATCTGCGCACCCTGCTCCGCTCGGCCTTTGACTGGCTGGCCCACCATCAAGAGATGGTCAACCGGCTCAACGTCTTCCCCGTGCCCGATGGGGACACGGGCACCAACATGCTGCTCACGGTCAAATCGGCCTGGGCGGAGATTGTGAAACGGGGGGGCCAAACCGCCAGCAGCGTGATGAAGGCAGCGGCCGATGGAGCGCACCAGGGATCCCGGGGCAATTCCGGGGTAATTTTGGGCCGCATCTTCCAGGGCATGAGCGAGGCCCTCTCGGAAATGCCCCACATGACCCAGGAAAATCTGGTGGCCGCCATGCGCTCGGCCACGGAAAAGGCCTACAAGAGCGTCCCCACCCCGGTGGAGGGGACCATCCTCACCGTGGTGCGGGAGATCAGCGCCGCGGCGGACCGGGCCAGCCAGCGCAAGGGCGATCTGCGGGCCATGTTGGCTCACATGGTGGAATCCGGCGACGAGGCCGTGCGCCGCACCCCGGATCAACTGCCTGTGCTCAAAAAGGCCGGGGTGGTGGATTCCGGCGGCAAGGGGCTGTTCTTTCTCTTCGAGGGCATGTACCGGGCCATCTCCGGCCAGCCCGTGGCCAAGGACGCGGCCACCGCGGCCGAGACCGTCCGACAGAATATGGCCGATGCCGCCGAGCAGCTCGCCTACGACACGGGCGACAAGGGCCATCGGGATCTGCCCGCCATCGAGTGGGGCTTTGATGTGCAGTTTCTGATCGAACGGCCCAACAAGTCTGTGGAGGCCATCCGGGCCGACATCGAGGCAATGGGCGACTGCCCCTTGGTGGACGGGGACGAGCATCTGGTCAAGGTGCATGTGCATGTCTTTGACCCCGGCATCGCCCTGAGCTATGGGATCAACCTGGGCTTTATGACCGATGTGGTGGTGGAGAACATGGACGACATGGCCCGCCGCGCCAATATCGGCATGATGGACGAGTCCGAGCTTGAGGGGGGTGACCAAGCCCCCTTCAAATTGGCCAAGGATCTGCCCGAAGCCGATGACGTGGGGCTGATCGTGGTCTCGCCGGGACCAGGGCTGGACGACCTCTTCTTCAGCCTCAACGCCCACTGCGTGATCTCCGGCGGGCAGACCATGAACCCCAGCACCGGGGATCTGGCCGAGGCCGTGCGGGCCTTGCCCTGCCGCCGGGCCATCATCCTGCCCAACAACCGTAACATCGTCCTGGCCGCCACCCAGGCCGCCGAGTCCCTGGCCCAGGGCGAAGATCCCCGGCAGGTGACCGTGGTCGCCAGCCGCACGGTCCCCCAGGGCATCGCCGCCCTGATCGCCTTCAACCTCCACGCCCCAGATCTGGCCGCCCTGAGCGCGGACATGACCGGGGCCATGAGCGCCATCCACACCGGGGAGGTGACCGAGGCTGTGCGGGATGTGACGTTTGACGGCCTTGACGTCAACGTGGGCGATGTGATCGGTCTCCACGACGGGGTCTTGGTGGTCAAAGGCACGGAGATCGACGCCACGGCTCTGGCGTTGATCGAGCGCATGAATGTGGCGGAAAGCGAGTTCATCACCATCTACTATGGCGGCTCCACCAGCGCCGAAAGCGCCCAAAATTTCGCCGACCAGCTCCAAGATCTCTACCCCGACCAAGACGTAGAGTTGATCTTCGGGGGGCAGCCGTATTATCATTACATCTTATCGACTGAATAGGGCGAGGGGCGAATTGCGAGGGGCGAGTTGGTTAACACGCTCCTCGCAACTCACCCCTCGCACCACGAACCTATTCCAAACCCATCATTGACTGCACTGCAAAAAGCCAATTTTCACCGCAAAGACGCAAAGGACGCAAAGATTTCAAGGAAAACTGAAAAGAGAAATCTTGTTCTTCTTTGCGTTCTTAGCGTCTTTGCGGTGAATTCTTAGTTTTCCCAGTGGAGCCTTCACTAGAATGCAATTGACATGCCAAAAGTACGCATAATAACCGATAGCGGCGCCTATCTGACGCCGGAACTAGTTGAAAAGCATGACATCGTGGTCATTCCCCATCAGATCCGGGTGGACCATACGGTCTTGACCGAGGATGATACCCTGTCGGCGGACGACCTCTTTCGCCAGTTTAGCGCGGCCCAGGCTGCCGGGTTCAAGGGAATGCCCGAGCTGGTGACCCCGGATCTCAACTATGTGTTGGACTATTACCGCCGTCTGGCCAGGGAGAGCAACCAGATCGTCGCCATCCACACCAGCAGCCACCTGAGCGCCATGTGGGGACAGTCTCGCAAGGCCGCAGAGCTGATGATGGGGCGCAACACCATCCGGGTGATCGACAGCTTCAGCACCTCCTTGGGGCTGGGCATTCTGGTGCGCCGGGCCGCCGAAGCCGCGGAGCAGGGCGCGTCGGTCCACGAGATCGCCCGCCTGGTCAACAGCGCCGTGCCCCATCTCTATGTCACCCTGTTTGCCGAAAGCCTCAACTATCTGGAAACCAGCGCCAACCTGGGCATCTCCCAGAGCGTCTTGGGCACCATGTTGGGGATCAAAGCCATGCTGACCGTGGACGAAGGGGATCTGATCCCTCTGGAAAAGGTCCAGGTCAGCACGGAGGTCGTGGACAAACTGTATGAATTTGTGGTTGAATTTGCCCACATCG
>CAZKEX010000384.1:0-4708 GCA_964551895.1 uncultured Caldilineaceae bacterium
TCACCAATCCCGGAATGGGCCAAGACTACTGCATGATCCCAGGAAGAACCGGCCCATTCCGGGATTGCTCCCTCGTTTCCAATGCCTAGCCCACATCCGATCTCCTAGCTTGATGCCTATGGGTTCGTGACCCGGCAGGTCGATCCCATGAACTTCCTGGGTTGACCCGCCCGGTCACGGACCGGGCTAGAGCAGGGACCTGCGCAGGCCTGCGGATCTGCGGAGTTATTTACGCCGGACTGTACCACGCTTCACCCTGTCACCCTGTCACCTTGTCACCCTGTCACCTTGTCACCCCGTCACCCTGTCACCCTGTCACCCTGTCACCCTGTCACCTTGTCACCCTGTCTCCCCTTCTCCCCACCCCCTGTGCTATAATACTCCGAAACCCTTTTCCCAGATCGGTTTCGCAAAGGAGCGCACCCCATGTCGACCTCGACGTCCTCTCACATTTCTGACCCTTCTTTTCTTTCCAATTTGATTGCCGTGGCCCGGGGCGACCTGCCCGCGGACCTTGTGTTGCGCAATGGCCAGGTGATCAATGTCTTCTCCGGCCAGATCGAAGAAGCGGATATTGCCATCTATGCCGGGACCATCGCCGGGGTGGGCGCGGGCTATGGGGGTGAGAAAGAGGTGGATCTGGCCGGCGCGTATGTGGCCCCCGGCTTGATCGACGCCCATGTGCATATCGAGAGCAGCCTGTGTGTGCCCAGCCAATTTGCCGCCGCCATCGTGCCCCGGGGCGTCACCACGGCGGTGGTGGACCCCCACGAGATCGCCAATGTGGCGGGGATGGCCGGGGTGCGTTTTATGCGGGATGCCAGCCAGGGCCTGCCCTTGAATGTGGTGATCATGGCCCCGTCTGCGGTGCCAGCGACTCATATGGAGACCAGCGGCGCGGGCCTGGACGCGGAGGATCTGGCGGATCTACTGGCCGATGGCACGGTCTATGGCCTGGCCGAGATGATGAACTTCCCCGGTGTGGTGAACGGTGCGCCGGAGGTGCTGGCCAAGATTCTGGCCTTTGGCGGACGGCGGCTGGACGGCCACGCGCCGGGGTTGAGCGGTCATGCCCTCAACGCCTATGTGGCCGCGGGGGTGGGCAGCGAACACGAATGCACGACCATCCCCGAGGCCGAGGAGAAGCTGGCCCGGGGGCTGTACATCCTGATCCGGGAGGCCACCAACGCCCACAATCTGCACAATTTGTTGCCCATGATCACCCCGCAGAACAGCCGCCGCATCTGCTTCTGCACGGATGACCGCATCGCCGGGGATCTGTTGGACCAGGGCAGCGTGGACTATATGGTGCGGGAGGCCATCGCTTTCGGCATTGACCCGGTGGAGGCCTTCCGCATGGCCACCCTCAACAGCGCGCAGTGGTTTGGGCTGCGCGATCGGGGGGCGATTGGGCCGGGCCGGGCCGCGGATCTGATGGTCTTCGACGATCTGTCCAGCCCCACAGCCCGGCAGGTCTATGCGGGGGGAGAATTGGTGGCGGAAGCGGGCTCCATGCGGGGCGAGATTTCGTTGCCTCTTTCAAAAATCCCGGCCACGGTCGGCTCCACCATGCGGGTGAACTGGGACGGCGTGGACTTCCGCATCCCGGCCAGGGGCGAACGTGCGCGGGCGCGGGTGATCGGCTCCTTGGAAAACCAGTTGGTGACCGAGGCCCGCATCTTGGACGTGCCCGTGGTGGATGGTTTCGCCGTGGCCGATCCGGAGCGGGATATTTTGAAGATAGCCGTGATCGACCGCTACACCGGAGCGGGGATGGGCTTGGGCTTTATCCAGGGTTTTGGCTTGCGGGCGGGCGCGCTGGCCGGGACCGTGGCCCACGATCATCACAACTTGGTGGTCATCGGTGCGGACGACGAGGCCATGATGGCCGCGGCCCGGCATGTGGGGCAGATGGGCGGCGGCCTGGCCGTGGTGGATGGCGGCGGCAAGACCGTGCTGGCGGATCTGCCCCTGCCCGTGGCCGGGTTGATGAGCGACCAGCCTGTGGCCGCGGTCAAGGCGGCCTATGGGCGTTTGCAGGCCGCGGCGGCCGGGCTGGGTTCCCCCATGCACGACCCGTACATGGCCATGAGTTTCATGGCCTTGGAGGTGATCCCCGCCCTTAAATTGACGGACAAAGGGCTGGTAGATGTGTTGGCCTTCGATTTTGTGGATTTGTTCGTTTGAGGGGATAATTTGAGGGCAATTTAGCGTCATTCGTACACTGGGGTGCGTGGTGCGTGGGCAGACCATCCACGGGCCACGCACCTTTTTTAAAAGATCACCGCAAAGGCGCAAAGGACGCAAAGAAAAACAAGAAAAGCTCTTCTTTGAACTTCTTTGAACCCCTTTGCGCTCTTCGCGTCTTTGCGGTGATCTTTTGACTTCAACATCTTGGTCTTGTAATCATTTGGGAGGAATTATCCATGTTTGAAACCATTGAAATGGCCCCGGCGGATGCGATTTTGGGGTTGACGGAAGCGTTCAAGGCCGATCCGAACCCCAAGAAGATCAACCTGGGGGTGGGGGTGTACAAGGACGCCAGCGGCAAGACCCCGGTGCTGCGGGCGGTGAAGATGGCCGAAGAGCGTATCTTGAGCGGGGAGAGCACCAAAAGCTATCTGCCCATCGACGGCTCCCCGGTCTACGCGACCGCGGCCCAGGCATTGCTCTTTGGCGCGGACCACGAGATCATCGCCAGCAAGCGGGCGGCCACGGCCCAGACCCCGGGCGGCACGGGCGCGCTGCGGGTGGCCGGGGATTTCATTGCCCGCAAGTTTCCCAACGCCACGGTCTGGCTCAGCGACCCCACCTGGCCCAACCATCCCAACGTCTTCAAGGCCTCCGGGCTGAAGGTGACGACCTATCCCTATTTCGACAAGGCGGCCAACGGCGTGGCCTTTGACGCCATGCTGGCCGCCCTGGCCCAGGTCCCTGCCGGGGATGTGGTGGTGCTCCACGGGGCTTGCCACAACCCCACAGGCGTGGATCTGACCTCGGCCCAGTGGACCCAGGTGGCGGCAGCGCTGGCCAAGGCTGGCGCGCTGCCCCTGATCGACTTTGCCTATCAGGGTTTTGCCGTGGGGTTGGAAGAGGACGCGGTGGGCGTCCGCACCATCGCCCAGGCCATGCCCGAATTTATGGTGGCCAGTTCCTTCTCCAAGAACTTCGGTCTCTACAACGAGCGGGTGGGCGCGTTGACCGTGGTGGCCGGGGACGCGGACGCGGCCGAGCGGGCCCGCAGCCATGTCAAGATCGTGGTGCGGGTCAACTATTCCAATCCCCCGGCCCACGGCGGGGCCATCGTCAGCGCCGTGCTGAATGACCCGGAACTGCGGGCCGTGTGGGAAGCCGAGCTGACCGAGATGCGGGATCGCATCAACACCATGCGCCATCTCTTTGTGGAGACCCTGGACGAGAAGGGGGCCAGGCAGGACTTCTCCTTCATCGCCCGGCAGCGGGGCATGTTCAGCTTCTCCGGCCTCACCCCGGCCCATGTCAAGGCGTTGGCAGAGACCTATTCCATCTACGCCGTCGGTTCCGGCCGCATCAACGTGGCCGGGCTGACCGAGGGGAATATGGATTATCTGTGTAGTGCGATTGCTGATGTGTTGAAAATGTCCTAGGAGATTGAGAGATTGGGAGATTGGTTTAGCCCCACACCAATCTCCCAATCTCCCAATCTCTCAATCTCTCAACCTCTCAACCTCTTCACCCCTCGTCAACGGAGACATAAATATGAAACCCATTTCCCATCTCCTCCAATCCGTGCCCGGCTCGGTGACTGCCCAGATGATGCAGAAGGGGCGAGAGTTGGCCGCCGCCGGCAAGGACGTGATCAACCTGGCCGGGGGCGAACCGGACTTTGACACCCCGGCCCACATCACCGAGGCCGGCATCGCCGCCCTGCGCGCCGGGGATACCCACTATCCCCCCTCCTTCGGCACGCCGCCGCTCTTGGAGGCCATCGTCAACAAGCTGGATCGGGAGAACGGTGTGCGGGTCACCCGCAACCAGATTCTCGTCACGCCTGGGGCCAAGTGGGCCATCTTTGCCGGGCTGGCCGCTACCCTCAATCCGGGGGATGAAGTGTTGGTGCTGGATCCGTCCTGGGTCAGCTATGGGCCCATGGTGACGTTGAATGGAGGCGTACCCGTGCGGGTGGCCCTGCCGGCGGCGGACAACTTCCGCATCACCCCGGAGATTCTACGCGCCCACCTCACCGAGCGCACCAAGGCCATCATGGTCACCACGCCCAACAACCCCACGGGCCGGGTGTTGAGCCAGGCTGAAACCCAGGCCATCGTCACCGTGGCCAACGAGGCGGACCTCTACGTGATCAGCGACGAGATCTACGAGCACATCCACTACGACGGGGCCAAACACGTCAACCTGGCCGCGCAGCCGGGCATGGCCGAGCGCACGCTGATCGTCAACGGCTTCAGCAAGGCCTATGCCATGACCGGCTGGCGGCTGGGCTGGCTGGCCGCGCCGGAATCCATCGCCAAACTGGCCCGGGATTTTCAGACCCAGAGCGTGACCAGCGCCACCAGCTTTGTGATGGCGGCCGGCGTGGCCGCGCTCAATGGCCCCCAGGCGTGCGTCCACGAGATGACCGCCGCCTACGCCGCCCGGCGCACCTTCATGCTGGATGCCTTCAGCGAGATCCCCGGCATCGACTGCCCCGCGCCGGAGGGGGCCTTCTATC
>CAZKEX010000385.1:0-4680 GCA_964551895.1 uncultured Caldilineaceae bacterium
AGAACTGGCTCAAAATCGATAGTTTGGGCGGTACCATCGTCGAACCGGACAAACAGGGTGTAGTCGGCAACGATGGCGAATTCGGTTACATCGAATAGCGGGTGGCTCATGGCGTATCTCCAATCTCTTGCCCCAGTATATCGTATGAAAGACCGGAAACGCAACCAAGCCAAGCGCAAGGGGGGGCGGCATATTTTTGAAAATAGGGTTTTCGAGCGCGGGGCAATTTGCATTTGATGCACTTGGACTTTCCGGGAATGGGCCGGGCGATCTTGGGTTGAGTGACTGGTTTTGGCCCATTCCCGGAAAGGTGGGACGATCCACGCCCCAATCCTGGAAAGGGCCAACAAATCTGTCTGCACCCAAGAAGAACTGGCCCTTTCCGGGATTGCCCCTATTGTTTCCAACAATCTCACGCACATCCAGCGCATAGGGACCCCCGCCCTGGATTTGCCCCCCATTTCCTTTGACGATTCCCCCCACCTGTGCTATTTTTCCCTCTGGATCTGCGCACAGTTGTGGGTCCAATCGGCCCACCCGGCCCCCGTAGCTCAGTGGATAGAGCAGAGGTTTCCTAAACCTTTGGTCGGAGGTTCAACTCCTCCCGGGGGCACACGGATCACAATCTATTGTTCTGAGAAGCCTCCTGGCCCACTGCACGACGTGAGTCAGGGGGTTTTCTCGTTATTGTGCCTCGGTACCACGGCCTGATCTGCCGACTGTATGGCCCGCAAACCGGGTTGCATGTCGGGTCAATTCGGGGTACACTGGGGACCATAAACCCCATCCTCAGCCAAGGAATGGCCCGCTCCTCATGCAACCACGCCTACCCATGACCGATACCCTCACCCTTGCCCAACTGGAATCCCATCTGTGGGAGGCCGCCAATATTCTACGGGGCAGCCCGGTGGACCGCACGGACTGGAAGAGCTATATCCTGCCCCTGCTCTTCTTCAAGCGCATCTGCGATGTATGGGACGAGGAGCACGCGGAGATGGTGCGGCTCTATGGCGAGGACTACGCCGACGAGCATCGTTTCCAGGTGCCGCCCGCCTGCCACTGGACCGCGGTGCGGGAGACGCCGGTGAATGTGGGCACGGCCCTGGCCAATGCCCTGCGGGGGATCGAGACGGCCAACCAGGATCACCTTTATGGGGTCTTTGGGGATGCCCAGTGGACCAACAAAGAGCGGCTGCCCGATGCCCTGCTCAAGGATCTGATCGAGCATTTCTCCCAACTGAGCTTGGGCAACCAACGGGTGACCAGCGACATCATCGGGGATGCCTACGAGGTCCTGATCAAGAACTTTGCCGACGCCACCAACAAGAAGGCGGGGGAATTCTACACCCCTCGCAGCGTGGTGCGGCTGATGGCAGAGATTTTGGACCCCCAAGAAGGCGAGACGGTCTATGATCCGGCCTGTGGCACGGGCGGGATGCTGCTGGCCGCGGTGGAGCATGTGCGGGCCAAGGGCGGCGACCCCCGCACCTTCTTCGGCAAACTCTATGGCCAGGAGAAGAACCTGACCACCTCGTCGGTGGCCCGCATGAATTTGCTGCTCCACGGCATCGAAGACTTTGCCATCGAACGGGGGGACACCCTGCGCAGCCCCTTCTTTCGGGACGCGGCAACCGGGGGACTGGCCACCTTTGACTGTGTGATCGCCAATCCGCCTTTCTCGTTGCAACAATGGGGACGGGAAGTTTGGGAGAACGACCCCTGGGGCCGGGCCTTTGCCGGGCTGCCCAGCGACAACAGCGGGGACTTCGCCTGGGTGCAGCACATGGTCAAGTCTATGGCCCTGGGCAGGGGACGCATGGCCGTGGTGCTGCCCCAAGGCGCCCTCTTCCGGGGCGGGGTGGAGGGGCAGATTCGCCGCACCCTGTTGGAGCAAGACCTGATCGAGGCGGTGATCGGTCTGGCCCCCAACCTCTTTTACGGCACAGGGTTGGCGGCCTGCATCCTGGTGCTGCGCCAACGCAAGCCACCCCAGTGGGCCGGCCAGGTCTTGATCGTGGATGCCTCCTCTCTCTTCCGCAAAGGCCGGGCGCAGAACTTTTTGGACCCGGAACACGCCGAAACCATTTTGGGCTGGGTGCAGGGCTTTGCCGAGGTGGAAGACCGGGCACGGGTTGTGAGCGTGGAGGAAATCCAGAAAGAGGAGTGGACTTTGAATATCTCCCGCTACGTCCTGCCCCCGATCGGGCAGGATATCCCGCCTTTGGACGAGGCTGTGGCCGACTTCAAAGCGGCTCTGGTTCAGGTGCGAGAGGCGGAGGATAATTTGCGCCGGGTGATGGTTGACGGAGACTGGCTCAATGACTGATCGCCTAACCCAACAAGAACTCGAATCCTATCTTTGGGGCGCGGCCACCATTCTGCGCGGGCTGATCGATGCCGGGGACTACAAGCAGTTCATCTTCCCCTTGCTCTTCTTCAAGCGGCTGTCGGATGTGTGGGACGAGGAATATGCCCTGGCCCTGGCCGATGGCGGCGACCCGGCCTATGCCCTGGCCACGGCCAATGACCGCTTTGTGATCCCCGATGGCGGCCATTGGCGGGATGTGCGGGAGACGCCCAAGGAGGTGGGCCGGGCCATCCAGAATGCCATGCGGGCTATGGAAGCGGCCAACCCGGACCGGCTGGACGGCATCTTTGGCGACGCACCCTGGACCCACAAGGAGCGGCTGCCGGATCGCACCCTCAAAAACATGCTGGAACACTTCTCCGCCCACACCCTCTCTTTGGCCAACGTGCCCGAGGACGAGCTGGGCAACGGCTACGAGTTTCTGGTCAAGAAGTTTGCCGACGACAGCGGCCACACGGCCCAGGAATTCTACACCAACCGCACGGTGGTGCATCTGATGGTGCAGATTCTGGACCCCCGGCCCGGCGAGCGCATCTATGACCCCACCTGCGGCACCGGGGGCATGCTGATCTCCGCCCTGGACCAGGTGAAGCGCAGCGGCGGCGAGCACCGCACCCTGGGCCTCTACGGCCAGGAGCGCAACCACATGACCGCGGCCATCGCCCGCATGAACCTGGTCCTGCACGGGGTGGAGGACTTCGCCATTGTGCGGGGCGACACCCTGGACCGTCCCCTCTTCACCGACCGGGACAGCCTGGCAAAGTTCGACGTGGTGCTGGCCAATCCGCCCTATTCCATCAAGCAGTGGAACCGGGACGCATGGCAGAGCGACCCGTGGGGGCGCAACTTCCTGGGCACGCCGCCCCAGGGCCGGGCCGACTACGCCTTCTTCCAGCACATTTTGCGCAGCATGGACCCCCACAGCGGGCGCTGCGCCATTCTCTTCCCCCACGGCGTGCTTTTCCGCAAGGAGGAGGCGGAGATGCGGCGCAAGCTAGTGGAGGCGGACCTGGTGGAGTGCGTGCTGGGCCTGGGGCCGAACCTTTTCTACAACTCGCCCATGGAGGCGTGCGTGGTGCTCTGCCGCAGCCGCAAGGAACCGGCCCGGCGGGGAGAGGTGCTCTTCATCGACGCGGTGAACGAGGTGGCCCGGGAGCGCAGCATGAGCTTTCTGCGCCGGGAACACCAGGCCCGCATCCTGGCCGCGTACCAGGGCTGGCAGGAGGAGCCCGGCTTCGCCCGCATCGCCACCCTGGACGCCATCGCCGCCCAGGGCCACAGCCTCTCCATCCCCCTCTACGTCAAGCGCACGTTGGACGGCAACGGGACCGGGCCGACGGACGAGCGCAGCCTTCCGGAATTGTGGGCCGACTGGGAGCAGGGCGGGCGGGCCTTCTGGCAGGAGATGGACGCACTGGTGGAGATGTTGGACGGATTGGTGGCCGAATAGGCCGCGGATGACGCGGATCATGCAGATTTTCACGGATATTTGCCCGACTGCCCGCGCCTGATCTGCGCAGATCCGCCAAATCAGCATCATCCGCGGCCTATTTGAGAGGTGCTCTCGGACATTTCCACCTGTTGAATCGGTCGGTGATACATGCTAAAATACATATCCAGGTATGTATTTCGGCGTATTCAAAGGAGCGAGCCATGCAGCAGATTGTCGGTGTCACCGAATTACAGCGCAAATTCAGGAGCTTTTTTGACCAGGTTGTGGCCAAGCGGACCCCGCTTGTGTTGACCCGTGGATCCCGCCCCGAGGCGGTGCTGATCCCCTATGAGGAGTACCTGCGTTTTCAGGCGTTGCGGGAAAACGAAGTCCTGGCCCGCTTCGATCAGGTCTGGACCCGGCTCTCCGCCGTGAATGCCGAGTTTTCCGACGAGGAGATTGCCGCCGATATCGAAGCCGCCCGAGCGGAGGGCTAGATGAAAGCAGTGATCGACACGGGCGTGCTGGTCAGCGCATTGATCCGCAGCCAAAGCACACCCGGCGCCGTGCTGCGGGCGCTGGCTGCGAATCGGTTTACGGCCATCTACACCACCGAGATGTTGGTGGAAGTGGTGGACGTACTGGGCCGAGCCAGGTTCCGCACGAAATACCATATCCAGCCGGATGACATTGCCGCCCTGATCCAATTGCTCCGGCTGCGGGGCGAGCTGGTGATCCCGACCCACACCGTCACGGCCTGCCGAGACCCCAAGGACGACAAGTTCCTGACGGCAGCCCTTGCCGGGCAGGCGGACTGCATCGTCTCCTGTTATGCGGAGCTTGTGGTACTGACGCCGGTTGAGGTCATGACCGTCTTGGG
>CAZKEX010000386.1:0-4662 GCA_964551895.1 uncultured Caldilineaceae bacterium
GTCGTATCCGTCCAATCCGTGGTCTATTTTTTTGTCCCCTCTACTCGATCGTCCCCACAAAAATCGCATCCATTTCCGCGTCCGGCACGTCGAAGGCGGTGTCGATCTCGGGCAGCTTTTCGGTCGTCATCCATTCGGGCAGCCGGTCGTCCTTGGCGGTGAAGCCGGCCGCCCGGTTGAATTCCCGCTCCAGCCGGATCGTCTCCATGCCCAACTCCTGCAAATAGCCCGGCCCCACGTCCCAGCCATAGCGGGCATTGACCAGATCCGGGATCAGCGACGGGTCCGTGCCAAAGCCAAA
This sequence comes from uncultured Caldilineaceae bacterium, assembly GCA_964551895.1. Lineage (GTDB taxonomy): Bacteria > Chloroflexota > Anaerolineae > Caldilineales > Caldilineaceae > JAGNDO01. The sequence goes on from CAZKEX010000386.1 coordinate 302, forward strand.
GCCGCCCATGAGACAGACGCCCAGGCTGTCGTAGCCGCCCATGTTGGCCTGTGCGCCCCTGGACAGGTCCACTTGACCCTCGGGACGGGTGTGGTCGATCTTGGCCCGGATGGTGAGACCGGCTGTGTGGTCCGCGCCTTGGGGCGAGGTGGCATAGGTGACGCCCGTGCCCTTGATTGCCCGTGGATCGTAGGCGGAGATAGCCTGGCGCTTGACCACGGGCACCCGGCGCACGCCCAACACCTCCCCGGCCACGGCCGCGCCGTTGCCCAGGATGCGGCCCAGGGGCGTGCCGTCGGCCACTTCTTGCATCAACGCCACGGCTCGCGCCCCGTCCCCAAAGGCCATGTAGCCGGCCTCCGCGGCCACGCCCAGGGCCGCGCCTAGGTCGATGGTGTCCAGCCCCTGGTCGTTGGCCATGTCGTTGAGCACGGCGATCACATCCGGGTCGTCGATGCCCAAATTGCTGCCCATCAGCCCGATGGTCTCGTATTCCATGGGCGTGACCAGGGTTTTGCCGTCCGGCCCGGCATAGATGTTGGAGCATTTGATGATGCAGCCGGGCATACAGGCATGGTCCGGGCTGCCCCCCCGGGCCACAGTCAGGTCGTGGATGGTCTCGCCGCTGATCTTGTCCGCGCCCTCGAAGGTGCCCTGGCTAAAGTTGCGGGTGGGGATGGCGCTCATGGCGTTGCACATGCTGACCATGGCCGCGGTGCCATAGTAGGTGTAGACCTGGCTAGTCTGGGGATGATCGATCAGGGCTTGGGTATAACGCTTGGCCGCGGCCCTGAACTTTGCCTTGTCGGCCAGGGGGGGCATGTTGCTCTTGGGCTGGCTGAAGACAATGGCCTTGAGATGCTTGGCCCCCATCACCGCGCCCAGCCCGCCCCGGGCGGAGATACGGGTGAGGTTGAGGTCCTTGTCAATGTGGGTGATGCCCGCGGCCCGATAGCCCCGCTCGCCCCCCGGTCCAATGGCCGAGATGCCGATCTTGCGGTCGAAACGCTCGGTCAACTGACGGGCCGTCTCTTTCAAGCCCAACCCGACCAGATCCGACGCGTCCTCGAAGCGGGCCCCGTCCTGGTCGATATAGAGGATCTTCCAACTGCCATCCGCCGGCGCGTCCCCCTCGATGATCAGGGAATGCAGTTCCAGCCAGGCCATCTTCAGCCCCGTGGTGCCCCCCGCATTGGCCTCCTTCACCCCGCCGGTCATGGGGCTCTTGCCGCCCACGGAGATACGATCACAGCTCGACAGCATGTGGCCCACCAGCAGCCCCGGCGCAAAGATCAGCTTGTTCAGCGGCCCCAGGGGATCACAGGTGGCGGGCACCTCGTCCAGCAGAAAGCGGGCCACCAGGGCCCGTCCGCCCAGACGCTGCCACGTTTCGGGTACTTCTTCATAGGTGATGGTCTGGGTTTCCAAATTAGCGCGTAGGATTTTCATGGTGGATCTCCGTGGATAGAATAGATGAAGTAGAGAAAGGCAAGGAGTAACGAGTAATGAGTAATTTCGTGGTTGGGAGTTCCTTCCGTCATTCACGAAATTACTCATTACTCATTACTCATCACTCCCCCCCTCCCGAAATGGGCGGAAAGATGCCGATCAGATCGCTTTCCCTGACCGGGGTGGCCAGGCCGTTGTGGAGTTCGATGTCCAGTCCCCGCAGGATCACCCGCACGTGTTCGTTGAGACCGTCCGGGCCGTAGAGCTTGGGGACCAGAGCCGGGTTGGTGGCGCAGACCGCATCCAAGACCGCGCCCACGGTGTGGCCGGGGACGGTGAGGCTGGCTTCGGCGACATGGTCGCGCAGGTAGCCGTAGATGCGGACAGTGGGCATGGCGGGCCTTGCGAATGGCGAATGGCGAATGGCGAATGGCGAATGGGTGAACTATACCGTGAAAGCGGGGGGTTTGGCAACTGGGATGGGGGTGGATTTATGGAAGCAAAGAGGCAAGGTGTCTTGCATTTTCTATCAAAAACAGAGGAGACCGGGTTGTCCGGTCTCCTCTGTTTTTGGTGAAAATACAGGACGTGACGTCTCGACTAATTGCTTTCCAGGGTAGCCAAATAGGCCACAATCGTATCGATCTCTTCGGCTGTAAGGATATCGGCCAAGTTGGGCAACATCACATTGGGCAGACAAGGCCCCATAGGACAATCCGGCACGATGAAGGCGTTCGGATCGAGGATAGATTCAAGCAGATATTCCTGGGCGCTGAGTCCATCCACCCGTGTACCCGCGACGGCGCCAATGTTATCCAGGTTGGGACCGAGCGTCCCCACAGCGCCGGGGACAGAAGAGATCTGATGACAGGCCAGACAGGTGCCCTTGGTGATGGCGGCTATGGCCGCTGTCTCCAGCGCCTCACCGCTGAGAGCCGATGGCGCATCCACAGCAGGCGTTTCAGCCGCCGGAGCAGGTGCGGCAGCTTCCGGCGTGGCGACAACCTCTTCTGGCGTGGTCGCTTCAGGCGTGACGGCTTCGGGAGCGGCGGCTTCGGGAGCGGCGGCTTCAGCGGGAGCCGGGCTGACGTCAAACTGGGCGAGTCGGACTTCTTCGCGCAGGGCCATCTGGTCGGCTTGCAGACGATCAACGCCGGCGTTGATCAGAAAAATCACAAAGAGCAGGCCCAACAGTGGCCCGCCAATGCGGATAATAGACGGGTACTTTTTCATGCCCTATCTCCTATGGGGTTATGACGCGAACTCAATATGTTTCCAGACATAGGGTCTTCCGGTCTTCCTCCTCTGGGCTGGAATATCCGTCGAACAATGGATCGGGACGGACATTGGTTGACCGGTCGGCAGGAATATTCGACCCCAAAAATACACGAGTGGATTGGTATGAGGGATGGCACATTGGACGGTCCAACTATAGTCCACCCGTTCAGAAAGTGCAAGTTCCGCCCGGCCAAAAAGGCCAGATTATCCGGCGATCAACCCGCTGCCCCGCTCTCGCCATGACCAGCTTTCAGAGACTGGGCAACCCATGGCAGCCAGACGGTGAAGGCGCTGCCTTTGTCCAATTGGCTCTGCACGGTGATGTGCCCATTCAGCCTCTCCACGATACCTTTGGCCACGGCCAGCCCCAGCCCCACCCCGGGCACCGTATAGTCCTGGGCGGCCGCGCCCCGATAAAACCGATCAAAAATCTGTGTCAGATCATGGTCAGAAATACCCGGCCCTGTGTCCTCCACGGTCACGGTGATCCATGTCTCGTTTGCCCCTTCCACTTCCGCCTCTACTCCTCCAGCCGCTTCCCCCGCCATCTCCCCATCCACCCCTCCTTGCACCACGCCGGCGGACGCGGTGACCGTGCCGCCTGGGGCGGAATAGTTGAGCGCATTGGTGAGCAGGATGTCCATGACGCGGTTGAGAAGTGGCGGATTGGTCCACACCAGGGGCAGATTCGGCGCCGGATCGTGGCGCAGGGTCAAGGAGCGGGCCGCAAACCGATCTTGGAAGGCCACGCTCAAATCCTGGATCATTGTGTTCATGTCCAGTGTCACAAATTGGGTCGCAATTTTGTCCACATCCAGATAGGTAATGTCCAAAAGGGTCTCGATCAGGGTTTGCAACACCTCGATCTCATGGTTGAAGGTGGCCAAATAGCTTTCCCACCGCTCCGGCTTGCCCCGATCCAAAAGCGAGGCATAGACTTTAATGTTCGTCAGGGGTGTGCGCAGTTCGTGGCCGATACGAGAGATAAACTCGGCCTTCATGGCGTCCAGTTCCCGGAGCTGTGCGTTGGCCACAGTCAGTTCCCGGCTGCGCTCGGCCACCCGATCTTCCAATTCATTGGCCAGCTCTAGCAGCGCTTGCTGGCTCTGGCGCAGATCGCTCTCTGCCCTGCGCTGGCGCAACAGGGCTGCCACCCGGCTCAACACCTCCTGTACCTGAAAGGGCTTGGTGATATAGTCACTGCCCCCCACATCAAATCCACGCACGATATCCGCGGTGGCGTTGCGGGCGCTGATAAAGACGATGGGGATTTGCTCGGTGGTCGGGTTGGCTTTCAACTGGCGGCACAGATCAAAACCGTCCATGTCCGGCAACATGATATCCAGAAAAATCAGGTCGATTCCCTTCTCCTCGGCAAGGATATCCAGGGTCTGCTGGGCGTTGACGGCGCCAATGGTCTCGAAGCCTTCGATCTCCAGAATGCGGAAAAGCAGCTTCAGGTTGCCGGGGATATCATCGACGACCAGAACTTTTTTTCTGGCGGCCCCTATCGAGTCACTTTGCATGGATGGTCTACCTTCCTAAACTGAGATTGGTTTGAAACCTGCGCTTTTTCGTACTCTAGCCCGGTCCGTGACCGGGCTAGAGCGCGACAAACTGTAGATCTCAATCTA
>CAZKEX010000387.1:0-4644 GCA_964551895.1 uncultured Caldilineaceae bacterium
GGGCGTTGTTTCTGGAACTGAGCCCTACTCAAGGGAGTCGAATGCGCTACTGGGTTGGACAAAGTGTTGGGCGTACTGAATACCTCGGCCTGTGTTCATCCCAGCAGCCCGGAGTGTCTCAAGGCCCTTGAAGACCTGGCCAAGGACGCGGCCGGTGTGCCCTGTATCGCTGGGATAGTTGATTGCAAGAGCGACTGCAAAAAAGACCCCGACAGCCACTGTTGCAAGGGTGATCAGGTGCTGGTAGCCCCTGTGCGCAGCGGTTTTGTGGCCGGGATCGGCGACTACTTTGGCCGAGAAGCTTGCTCCTATCGCAACTGCAATTCCACCACCGGCACTTGGGATCTGGGCAGTCTGAGTCGGACCATCCTTTGTGCAAAGGGGGAGCGTTGCGTGGCCCGGCAGGCGCCAAAGGGTCAGGGGAAAATCTGCCAGGACTGTGGAGACGATATCCTGGATATGAAAACCGCGGCTCTGTGTGATGGTGGCGGGGGTGCCACCTGTGGCTTCTCTGTCGTGCGCCGGGCCAGGGATCCCAACGAGAAGTTTGGCCCGGTGGGCGATCTGCTGCCCGGCCAACTGGTTACCTATACCATCACCTATGAGAACGAGGGCGCCGGCACGGCCTACGGTGTCTACGTGGTGGACGAACTGAGCGCTGTGTTTGACGAGAGCAGCCTGACTATCCAAAGTGGCGGGCGCTACATCCCAGCTATCCGCACGCTGATCTGGGACGTAGGCGAGTTGATGCCCAAGGGACAGGCCGGCTCTACGGGCAAGGTCGTCTTTAGCGTGCGTCTGCTCAGTGGCCTGGCCGGGGGCACACCCGTGATCAACGAGGCCGTGGTCCACTTCCCCAGCGTGCCGGAAGTCACCCCCACGGGGTCTGTGATCAATCTGATACAGCCAGTGGTCGCCACACCCCAGGAACTGACCACCGCCTACATGACCCCCCTTGCCATCACCCTGGCCGGGCGGGAGGTGAGCGACCTGTCCCTCACCTTCGAGATCGTTGACCTGCCCCGGGGCGGCGCCCTCACCGGCACGGCCCCCAATCTGACCTACACCCCGGCGGAAAACTTCACCGGCCCGGACAGCTTCAGCTTCCGGGTGGACAACAAAACCTCCACCAGCCGGGCGGCCCAGGTGCGCATCGAAGTGACCCCGGTCGGGGATGCCACGGCCCCCACGGTGTTGTGGACCAGCCCAGTGGATGGGGCTAAGAACGTCAGCGCCTCGGCCAGCCCCATCTTCACCGACACGACCGGGCCGGTCTACGCCCCTGTGATCACCATCGGCGTTTCTGAGGCGTTGAGCGAGACCACAGTCACCACGGCCACGGTGATGTTGACCGACAGCGCGGGCAAGCCGATCACCGGCAGCGTGCGGGTGGACGGCGGCGTGAACCAGATCGTCTTTGCGCCCCGGGTGGTGTTGACCAATGGGCAGTACACGGCCACGGTGACCGTGGGCGTGGCAGATCTGGCGGGCAATAGATTGGCCGCCCCCTACGTCTGGCGTTTTACCGTGAACGATGGGTGGGCAGGGGCAGAGATCTACCTGCCTGCGGTGCAGAAATAGATGATCAATCGGGCGATCTGCCGTGGAACCATCTTCCGCAGATCGCCCGGTGTGACGGCTGAATTGGCTGGAAAGGGGTGGACGCCAACTCATTTTGAACACACCCTGCCAGTTTCTACCAAGAAGGAGATCGACAGATGACTAGGTACCAATACAACAGAATAGCGGTTATAGCCCTGCTCTTGACTTTGCTTTTGGCTCTGTCTGGGTGGGCCTCCCTCACGTTGGTGGCCGCACCGACCGAAGATGTGTCGTCGGCCATTCCCCTGGCCGTGGCTGAGTTTAGCTGTGGGGATGTGACCGAGATCCCCCAGGCCGAGTGCCAGGCCTTGATGGCCCTCTATACGGCCACGGGCGGGGAGAACTGGACCCACAAGACAGACTGGCTGCAAACCAACACCCCATGTGGGTGGTATGGGGTTTCGTGCAGCGGGGGTCGGGTCAGCAGGCTGTCGTTGTACGAGAATAAATTGGTGGGCGCGCTGCCGCCGGAGATCGGCAACCTCACAGCCCTGACCTCGCTCACCTTGAGCAACAACCAATTGACCAGCCTGCCGTCCCAGATCGGCAATCTGACCACTCTCTCCTGGCTCAACCTGGGCAGAAACCAATTGACCAGCCTTCCATCCGAGATCGGGAATCTGACCTCCTTGACCGGCCTGGGTCTGGCCGACAATCAACTGACCACCTTGCCCTCCGCCATCGGCGGGCTCTCCAAGGTGCAGTGGTTCAACCTTTCCAACAACCTGCTGACCAGCCTGCCCACCCAGATCGGCTCCCTCCCCGCGCTGATGGAACTCTATCTGGACGGCAATCAACTGGCTACTTTGCCTGCGGAGGTGGGCAACCTGACCAAGCTGGAATATCTGCATCTGCACGGCAATCCCTTGACCGGTACAGTCCCTGCCTTTCTCCCCAACCTGACCGCTCTGGGCGTGGGCGAGTGGTTCTTCTCCAGCCCCTTCAGCTTCTACAACACGGGCTGGTGCGAGCCGGCGTCCGGCCCGGTGACGAACTGGTTGGCGACGATCGAGTATGCGGGCACCGGGCTGATCTGCGGCCAGCCGGCCGGCGGGATCAGCGGCCAGGTCACCCTGGCCACGGGGATGGGGGCAGCCGCCAGCCACGGGCCTGAGGTAGCCGCCCCGGGCATCCAGGTCACCCTCTACCGTCCCCTGGCTGGGGAAGAGGGGCACCAGGAAGGCCAGTCGTGGTTGACGGTCTTCCACGCCCTCACGGGGCCAGACGGCATGTATGCCTTTGACGGTCTGGGCCAGGGGATCGACTATCGGGTCCACTTCATGGACCCGGCGGGGCGCTACGCTGCCCAATACTACGACAACAAGTTCCAACGGGATCAGTCCATGCCGGTGACGGTCACCCTGGGCCAGGTACGTTCAGGCGTGAACGCAGTGTTGCGTCTGCCCGTGCCCCCGGCGGTGGATGTGGAGAGCGGCGGCGCGGTGACCTTCAACCCGGACGGCACGGCCAACATCGGCCAATGGCGGGGCAGACGAACGCCCATCACCATCACCCTGCCGGTCACCTGCACCGGCGGCATAACGCCCACGGATGTGGCCCTGGTGATGACCCCGCCAGGGACAAACTATCCCATGACCGGGATCGGGAACAACCTCTACCGGGCCACCATCCCGGCCGGGGAGGTGGCCGCGGCCGCCCTCAGGGTCTCCTATAAATGTGAAGGGAATGCCCAGGAGACGCCCGTGGGCCAGATCACCCTCTACGATCCCAGCGGCATCATCACCGATGCCCAGAGCGGACAGCCTGTGGTGGGGGCCACAGTGACCCTCTACAAGGTGCCCGGCTGGCTGCCCCGCACCGGCCCCACGGACACCCGGCCCAACACCTGCGAATCCAACCTGTCCAAGACGGGGGGCGCGGCCTGGAGCCAACCCGCCCCCACAGCGCTGGGGCTGATCGCCAACCCCGAGGTCATGGGCATTGCGCCCCAGATCGCCCAGCAACAGACCAACGAGATCGGCTACTACGGCTGGGATGTGGCCGAGGGCTGCTGGTATGTGAAGGTGACCGCGTCGGGCTACGCCGCCCTCACCAGCCCAGTGGTGGGTGTGCCCCCAGAGGTCACGGACCTGGACTTGGTGTTGACGCCGACCCAGGAGATCTATCTGCCCTTGGTGATGCGGTAAATGAAGGCGGGTGGGGCAGCCTGTGTAGAGTGCCCCACCCGCCTGGGGTTTTGGTCGGCCTGTATCGACCACCCTATCTTTGAAAGGAGAACATCCTATGCTCTGTGTTCGTTTCTCTTCCCAACCTGTCCAAGTACCTGTTCTGGGCGGCGGCTTTCCGCTCTCCTCCCTCTCCTCCCTCTTGTTCCTGCTTGTGACGGTCATGCTGTGGGCGATGGTACCGCCGATGCCGGTGCAGGCCCAGTCTGGTGGGCAGACGGAAGGGGTATCTGTCCATGCGGGGGATGGGACTGTCGTCCTGCAGGGATGGGAAGAGGCCCCTTTGCCCATCTATCTACCCCTGCTCCTCAAGGCGCAGAGTACAGGATCTGCCCAGGTGACCCCAGAGCAGGGCGGCGAGGCCGGCTACACGCCGAGCCAACTCCATGTCAAGATCCCTGCCGGCGCTGTGATCGGCCAGAGTACACTGCGCATCATCCCGGCCAGGGCGGCTCCGCCAGCGGGCTTTTCGGATCTGAACCTGCTGGCCGAGATCGAGTTGCGAGATGCGTCGGGCCAGTTGGTCACATCCCTGGGCCAGCCTGCCCTGGTCCAGTTTAGCTACGCCAACGTGGATCTGGGCCTGATCGACGAGAGCAGCCTGGCCATCCACACCCAGGACGGGGACGGGGTTTGGGTCAAGCTGCCCACGGAGCTGGAACCGGGCAGCCGCACAGCCAGCGCCACGGTCAGCCACTTCTCTCCCTTCGGTCTTTTTGGCTCCCCCCTGGTGGATGATGTTCACGCCCTAGCCCTGACTGTGGACGCCCGGGGCACGGTGATCTGGTTCGATTTCGAAACCTTCAAAATCCTGCAGAAGTCGCCCGGTGCGCTGAATTCCACAGTCCGCTCGGAT
>CAZKEX010000388.1:0-4620 GCA_964551895.1 uncultured Caldilineaceae bacterium
GGATGGGTGCCCTATAGCAAGGCCACGCCGAACCAATGGCCCTCCTTTGAGGAAGGCGAGACGGCCCTGGTGATCGGCCCCATCCAAAAGACCGAAGTGCGCCCCGGCGGCCCGGTGGACCCGCCAACCGAGGCCCAAACCGACTGGTTCCGGGTGGACGTGGCCAACATCCAGCCCCAGATGCCCTACGAGCTGCTGCCCTTCTACCTCATGTGGCAGCCGGTGGGGGAAGCCGTCAACCAGACCGAGTTGCCCTACCGCATCGCCGTGGAGTTCGATCTCTCCGAGGGCAGCCATCTAAGCTATGCCATCCAATGGTTTCTCTTCGCCGCCATGTTTGGCGTGGGATATGTCTACTATGTGGACAAGGATACTCGGGATCGCAAAAAATAGGTGGCAGTTTTCAAAATAGAACACGGATCTGACGGATCGAACGGATCAAAACGGATCAAAAAAGATCTTTTAAAAATCCGTTTTGATCCGTTCGATCCGTTCAATCTGTGTTCTATTTTGAGCATTGCCCAGAAATAGGGGCAAATATACCAGAGTTCATCCCATTTTGTGGTAGACTGCGGAGATATCGTCCATCATCCGTAGCTAAACTCTTCTGATTTTGAGGTGTTTTCGTATGGCAAAAAGTACGCAGGTGATCGATCAACCTGCCGTCAAATTCTCATTTAGCGACTTTGTGGCCCTCACAAAGCCCCGCATCGTTGCCCTGCTTCTGCTCACCACCCTGGTGCCCATGTTTCTGGCCCAGGGGGGACCCCCCAGCTTCGCCCTGGTCATGTGGACCATGTTGGGGGGCTTTCTGGCCGCCGGCGGGGCCAACGCCCTCAACCAATATGTGGACCGGGACATCGACAACATCATGCCCCGCACCCGCCGCCGCCCCCTGCCCAGCAGCCGTATGGAGCCGGGCTCGGCCCTCTGGTTCGGCATCCTGCTCAGCGCCATCAGCTTTGTGCAGCTCTGGCTGACGGTCAACCCGCTCACCGCGCTTCTGGCCCTCAGCGGCATTGTCTTCTATGTCTTCGTCTATACCCTGGTCCTCAAGCGCAGTACCACCCAGAACATCGTGATCGGTGGCGCGGCCGGGGCTATCCCGCCCCTGGTGGGCTGGGCCGCGGTGGCCAACGAGATCTCCCTGCTGCCCATCTTCATGTTTCTGATCGTCTTTTACTGGACGCCCCCCCACTTCTGGGCCATCGCCCTGATCCGGCTCAAGGACTACGGCGCCGCCGGGGTACCCATGCTCCCGGTGATCGTGGGCGAGCGGGAGACCTATCGCCAGATGGTGATCTACAGCGTCCTTTTGGCCGTGGTCAGCATTGTCCCGGTCTTCCTGCACCTGCTTGGCCCGATCTATCTGGTCAGCGCCGTGATCTTCAACGCCATCTTCCTCTGGCAGGTGGTGGACATCTACCGGGACCCCACCAGCAAGCACATCTGGCGGCTCTACATGTACAGCCTGCTCTATCTGGCCATCCTCTTTCTGGCCATGCGCATCGACGGCCTCTTCTTCCAGATCCCCCCAGAAATGCTGGAATTTAGCCTGAAATTGCCGTTTTAGGGGTTAGCCGATAGCAGATAGCCGTTGGCCGTTAGCTGTTGGCCAGACGCAAATGAAAAAAGAAGGGGGGACACGACTGAGTCGTGTCCCCCCTTCTTTTCGTCAACCACAAGCTAACGGCTATCAGCCAACGGCTATCTGCTATCCCGTTAAACCCACACCGGTTCCGGGTGGATCTCCGGCTCTGGTGTGTTGCCGGGGCTTGAACGACCGCTGCCCTCCAGGCGGCTGATGGCCCGCACGGTCATGTCGTCGTCCACGGTGATCTGGCACGAGAGCCGCACACCGGACAGGCCCTTTTCGGCCAGCTTGCTCTGCTCGGCCTGGGTCATCCTGGTCGGTTCGCCGGAGACAAATTCTACCCGGCAGGTGGTGCAGCGGCAGTTGCCCCCGCAGGCGTGGAGTTGATCCACCCCGGCGTCTTCGGTCAGGGCCAGAACCAGGCGCTTGCCAGGGTTCACATCAAACGTGCCGAAGCCTTCAACGGTCAATTTGGGCATCATGGATCCTTTCTGCGATGGATGGATGACTCCACTGCGAAAACTGTTTTTCACCGCAAAGACGCAAAGGACGCAAAGATTTGGTTCATTGGGAATATCCGTGGTCAACCCGCTGCGGTTTCACTTCGATACGCTTCGCACTCAGTACAGGCGATACGACCGGAAACTGCCCCGGTCTACTCAACCTGCGCTAGCCCGCAGACCACGGAAGATCCCAATGAGCCAAAGATTTCAAGAAAAGTTGAGAAGAGAAATCCTGTTTTTCTTTGCGTTCTCTGCGTCTTTGCGGTGAATTTTTAGTTTTTGCAGGGGAGTCAGGATTAAGATCGGTAAAACGCCACAGAGCGCCGCTCAATTATAGTTGGCCCAACCCTTGCTGTGTGTATCATTGCTCACAAAGACAAAGACAAAGATCAGATCGTTGACATTGGTTTGGGTGGGGCCGGTCATGAGCAGATCGCCAGTTTTTTTGAGAAGAGGATAGGCATCGTGTCGGCGCAAGCTCGCGGGGGCGTCCAGCCCTTGCTGACGGCTTCGCAACACCGTGCCGCCGTCCACAAGCCCGCCTGCGCTCTCTGTGGGGCCATCAGAGCCATCTGTGGCCAAAGAGACCACGGTGATGCCCGCGGCGCCCTCCAGCCCCAGGGCGGCGGCCAGGGCCAGCTCCTGGTTGCGTCCGCCCAGGCCGGGATTTTGGCCCAGGGTAACAGTGGTCTCTCCGCCCAAAATCAGGCAGGCCGGCGCGGCCACCGGGTCGCCGTGGGTCTGCACCTCCTTGCCCAGGGCCACGGCCACCTTGGCGATCTCCGCCGCCTCCCCTTCCACAAAGGTGGAGAGGAGCAGGGTGTTGAAGCCCAACTTTCTGGCCTCTGCGCAGGCCGCCACCGCCGCCACTCGGTTGTCCGCCACAATGTGGGTGATGGTGCGGGCAAAAATAGGATCGCCGGGCTTGGGCGTGTCCGGCAACTCCCCGGCCAATCCCGCCCGCAGACGGGCCGCCACCGCCCCCGGCAAGCGATCCCCCAGAGCGTAGCGCTCCACCACGGCCCAGGCGTCGGCCCAGGTCGTCGGGTCCGCCACTGTGGGGCCGCTGGCGATGGTGTCCAGGGGGCTGCCCACCACGTCGCTGAGGACCAAGGTGATCACCGTGGCCGGGGCCGCGGCCCGGGTCAACTGTCCCCCTTTGACCGCGCTGAGATGTTTGCGCAGGCAGTTGAACTCTTGGATCGTGGCCCCGCTGGCCAGCAGCAATTTGCCCGCTGCCTGCAAATCGGCCAGGGTGAGGGGCGGGGCCGGCGCGGTGAGCAACGCCGACCCGCCCCCAGAGATCAGGGCGATAACCAGATCCCGCTCCCCGGCCCCCTCGGCCAGGGCCAGGATGCGCGCCCCCGCGTCCGCCCCGGCCTGGTCCGGCACGGGATGGGCGGCCTCGGCGATCTCCACGGTACGGGTCGGGCCGCCGTGCCCTGTCTTCACCACCACCAGCCCGGCGCTGATGCGATCCCCCAGGATCTCCTCCACGGCCTGGGCCATGGGCGCGCCCGCCTTCCCCGCCCCAACCACGATCACCCGGTCAAAGTCGGCTAGATCGAAGGTGGATTGGCCCAAGATCAGACGATCCCCCTCTCGGCACAACGCTGCTTTCACCGCGTTGAACGGGTTGACCGCGGCCAGGGCCGCGTTCAAGATTTGCACAATCGGCTGACGTGCCTTGGGGTTGTTGACCAAAATATCGGGATGTACAGGCATGGGGTCTCTCCGGTTGCGGGTGAAAAAATGCGGGTGGAAAAATGCGGGTTGAAAACGAAGGGATTGTGGGAGGCATTATGCCAAGATCAGGCGGAGATAGCAAGCGCAAATTAAATCAACCGCAGAGGGCGCAAAAATAGAACACGGATTGAACGGATGAAACGGATTCTCACGGATTTTCAAAAAGAAATCCGTTTTTGATCCGTTTCATCCGTCTGATCCGTGTTCTATTTTTTAGACGCCACTGCAAAAAGGTCGAATTCACCACAAAAATCACAGAGATCACAAAGAAAAGCAAGGTTTTTCCTCTGCGCTCTCCGCGAAATCTCCGCGATCTCGGCGGTTAAACCCCTACTTGTCGAAGAATAGCCCCGCATTGAGAAAGGGCACCAGCGCCATGATCACCCCGTGGGCGGTGATGTCCTGGCGATTCAGCGCCCCTCGGCTGAAGTGGCCGATGGCCCCGCCCTTGCGGTTGGTCTGCTCGGTTTCCAGCATCTCGTCCATCACGTGGCCCAACTCTATGCCTTGATCCAGCCGTTCGGTGACTGCCGGGGGCAACTCAAATTGGGGCGAAATGCCAATACCCATGCGCCCCTGGCTGTCGAGGATCACCATGACCCCAAAGCCAAACCAGCGCCCATAGCGCCGCTCGATACCCCCCTCGATCCCCACGCAGTAGTCGGCCCCCAACCCCAGCGCCCGATTCTGCTCCGCCAACCACTCGGCCCGGTTGCGCGCCCCGATGTAGGTCTCATCCCCCACGGGCTGGTCCGCCACGCCAGAGGGCGCGGCCAT
>CAZKEX010000389.1:0-4617 GCA_964551895.1 uncultured Caldilineaceae bacterium
CCAAAATCTTCCCGGCGGACCGGCTGTTGACCGCGCCGGCCCAGCTTGCGCCCTACGAATCCGACGCCCTGACCGCGTTCAAGGTGCGGCCCCGGGCCGTGGTCCTGGCCGAAAGTGTGGACGAGGTGATCCGGGCCGTGGCGTTGTGTCACCGGACCGGGGTGCCTTTTGTGGCCCGGGGCAGCGGCACCAGTTTGTCCGGGGCCAGCCTGCCCATCGCGGAGGGCATTGTCATCGCCCTCAACCGGCTCAACCGCATCACCCGGCTGGACCCGGCCCAACGTTTCGCCGTGGTGGAGCCGGGGGTGATCAACCTCAACGTCTCCGTGGCCGCCTCCCCCCACAACCTCTACTACGCGCCGGACCCGTCCAGCCAGCCCATCTGCACCATCGGCGGCAACGTGGCCTTCAACTCCGGCGGCGCCCACTGTCTCAAATATGGCATGACCAGCAACCACGTTTTGGGCCTGACCGCGGTCCTGCCCGACGGCGAGGTGGTCACCCTGGGCGGCGAAAGTCTGGAACCCCTTGGCCCGGACTGGACCGGTCTCTTCGTGGGCAACGAGGGGCTGATGGGCATCGCCCTCTCGGTCACCCTGCGCCTGGTGCCCAAGCCAGAGCGCTACCGCACGGTCCTGGCCGCGTACCACAGCCTCCAGGCCGCCGGGGACGCGGTGACCGCCGTGGTCGCCTCCGGTCTGCTGCCCGGGGCAATGGAGATCATGGATGCCTTGGCCATCGAGGCCGCGGAGGCCAGTGTCCACGCCGGGTACCCCCCCGGCGCCGCCGGGGTGATGATCGTTGAATTGGAAGGAGAGGCTCAACAGGTCGAGGCCGAATTTCTCCATCTGAAAAAGGTGGTGGACAACACCGGGGCCTTTGAGGTGCGGGTGGCCCAGAACGCCGACGAGCGGGCGCGCATTTGGAAGGGGCGCAAGGGCGCGTTCAGCGCGGTGGGGCGGCTCTCCCCCGACTATATCGTGCAGGATGGCGTGGTCCCCCGCACCAAACTGGGCCACGCCCTGGCCGAGATCGACCGCCTCAGCGCCGAATACGCCATCCGGGTGGCCAACGTCTTCCACGCCGGGGACGGCAACCTGCACCCGCTGATTCTGTACGATGGCCGGGAGAGCGGCGCGCTGGAACGGGCCGAGGAGTTGGCCGGCCACATTTTGCAGATGTGCATCGACCTGGGCGGCTCCATCACCGGGGAGCACGGGGTGGGCATGGAAAAACGTGCCCACATGCCCGCCCAGTTTGACGCCGAAAACATGGCCGCCCTACAACGCCTGCACCGGGCCATCGACCCCCAAGCCCTGGCCAACCGGGGCAAGGTCTTCCCCGGCAGCCCGGACCCCATCACGGTGGACGTGATCCAGCGGGCAATGTCTGCGCCGGTCCCGGTTTTTGAAGATTTGCGACCCGCAAGCGTCCTTCAAGTTCAGGACGCCGTGCGGAGCGCCAAACGTCTTCGACCGTGGGGCGGCGGCACCAAGCCTGCCCTCTCCACCCCGGCCCGTGACCACATCCAGCGCTTGTGCCTGTCCGGGCTTTCGGGCATTCTGGAATACGACCCGGCGGAGTACACCATCACCGCCCTGGCCGGTACCCCCGTGGCCGAGGTCCAGGACGCCCTGGCCGAGCATGGCCAATATCTGCCCTTTGATCCGCCTTTGGCCAAATTTGGGGCGACCGTGGGCGGGGTGATCGCCTCCGCCACAGCCGGGCCGGGCCGCTATCGCTATGGGGGCGTGCGGGATTTTCTGCTGGGCATCCGCTATGTGGACGGGGCCGGGCGACTGCTGCGGGGCGGCGGCAAGGTGGTCAAAAACGCCGCCGGCTTCGACATCCCCAAGCTCTTCGTGGGCAGCGCCGGGCGGCTGGGGGTGATCACCGAGGCCACGTTCAAGGTCTTCCCCGCGCCGGTGGCCACGGTTTCTTTGCGCCAAAATCACGCTACGTTGGATACAGCCTTGGCTGCCTTGGCAAAACTAGCCGCGGCCCCCTTTGATTTGGAAGCCGTGGATCTGGTTCCGAAATCCGACGGGGGATTGGGCCATACTTTGTTGGTGCGTCTGGGCGGTCTTGGTGGCATTTTGTCGGGGCGGGCGGCGCGGTTGGGGGCGTTTTTGGGCGGGGTGGGTGGTGTGGACCGGGTGGACACGGTGGACGGCGACGAGGAGATCGAGTTGTGGGCGGGGCTGCGGGACTGGGCCTGGGTACCCCAAGGCTGGGCCGTGGCCCGTGTCCCCCTCACCCCCAGCCGCATTCCCGGCTTGGAATCGGCATTGCTCATGCGCCAGGCCGTGCGCCACTACAGCGTGGGCGGCAACCTGGCCTGGCTGGCCGTGCCCGCTGACGACGTGGAGGCGTTGCACCGCATCCTCTCCGCCCTCAACCTGGGCGGCTGGCTCCTGCGCGGCACGCCGGAGCGGGTGAAGTTGGGGGTGCATGGGGAGAACGCGTTTACCCGGCGGGTGACGGGCGTCTTTGATCCCGTGGAGCGGTTTGGGGGGTGACACTGACCCTGTCCATGATCCACGACCTGTTTGACGGACCAATCCAAAGTAGCTACAATTCTAGCCATGAGCGACCCATCGATGTTCGAAATCATTCTGGACAAAATGGTCTATGCGCATTTTAATGCCGTTGACCGCAAAGACCATTCGATGATTCTCGATGCCATTGAGCAGCAACTTAGAGTTGAGCCATTTTTGCGGACACGCAATCGGAAACCGTTGCGTATCCCTAATTCTCTCGACGCCACATGGGAACTACGTTGTGGGAGAAAGAATCGGTACAGGGTATTCTACGACATTTCTGTGAATGAACGATTTGTCGTCATCTTGGCCGTTGGTCACAAGCGTGGCAACAGATTGTGGATTGGGAAAGAGGAGATAGACCTATGAGAATTGCACCATTAGCTGAAGTCAAGGATCGCTTTAGCGCGTATGTCGATGAGAGTCGCGAGTCGCCTATTGTCGTGACACGCAATGGCAGACCCGTGGCCATGTTGATTTCGATTGAAGACAAGGATGATTTGGATAGTCTGCTGCTTGTTCACAACCCGCGATTCCTGGAACTATTGGAGGAAGCGCGCCAGCGGGTGCGCATTGCCGGAGGCGTTCCTCTGGCAGAGTTTCGACAGCAATTGGCAGGCGCCGTAGTGGAATAAGGCCATACCCATGCAGCACACCATCCCCATGGACAAGATCGGTCCCCAGGGCGCGGCTATGGCCGCGGCGGTGGAGAGTTGTGTCCACTGCGGCTTTTGTCTGCCCGGCTGCCCGACGTATCAGGTGTTGGGCGAGGAGATGAACTCGCCCCGGGGCCGCATCATTTTGATGAAAGAGGTGTTGGAGGGCAGCCTGCCCCTGGCCGACGCCACGCCCTACGTGGACCGCTGCCTGGGCTGTCTGGCCTGTGTCACCGCCTGCCCGTCCGGGGTGCAGTATGGGGATCTGATCTCGTCTTTCCGGGCCTACGCTGGGGAGCGGCGGGAGCGGACCGTGGCAGAGACGGTCAACCGGCGGCTGATCCACGAGACCTTGCCCTATGCGGGCCGCTTCCGCCTGGCGGTGAGTGCGGGCAAAGTGGGCCGTCCCTTTCAGCGCTTCCTGCCGGGGGATCTGGGGGCCATGCTGGATCTGTTGCCCACGGAGTTGCCCGACGCCGAGCCGCTGCCCACCCTCTTCCCGGCCCAGGGGACGCGGCGGGCCCGGGTGGCGTTGTTGGCGGGCTGTGTGCAGCAGGTGCTGGCCCCGGCCATCAATTGGGCGACCTTGCGGGTGCTGGCCCTCAACGGGGTGGAGGTGGTGATCCCGGCGAGACAGGGCTGTTGCGGGGCGCTCTCCATGCACACGGGGGAGGCGGACCAGGCCCGATCTCTGGCTCGGGCCAATTTGCGAGCCTTCCCCGCGGACGTGGACGCGGTCATCACCAACGCGGCGGGGTGTGGCTCTGGGATGCACGAATACCCCCTCCTCTTCGCCGAGCAGCCGGAGGCCGCGGAGGCCGCCGGCTTTGCCGCCAAGGTCATGGACATCAGCGCTTTTTTGGACAAATTGGGGTTGATCCCGCCGCCGCCATTGCCTCAACCCATGACCGTGGCCTATCACGACGCCTGCCATTTGGCCCACGCCCAGGGGGTGCGATCTGCGCCCCGTGCCCTTCTCAACGCCATCCCCAACCTGACGTTGGCCGAGATTCGGGATGGGGAGATCTGCTGCGGCTCCGCGGGGACGTATAATTTGGAGCAGCCCGCCATCGCCGCGGAGCTGGGCCGACGCAAGGCTGCCAACATTTTGGAGACCGGCGCGGACGCCATCGCCCTAGGCAACATCGGCTGTTTGACCCAGATCCGCACCTATTTGGCCCGAGCTGGTCATGCCACGCCCATCTTTCACACGGTTCAGGTGTTGGACATGGCGTATGGGGGAGAATCTTGAGGAATGGATCGATTGGGATGAAATCCTTTTGATCGAGTATCCTATCATCATGGCCCATCAAATTTCACAACCCATCGATATTCCGCAACTGCAAAAGGTTCTGGACGCGCTTGAGGCCAGGGGTGATGGCTCCAGGGCAGTTTGGCCCCAACAGCCGAGAGTTGGTCGT